>NZ_LOPV01000297.1 GCF_001469865.1 Haloferax profundi | reverse complement strand
TCTTAATCGGACGACGACCCTAGAGTCTCTATGGCATACCCGCCGTTCCCGTTGCAGTTCGACCTCATCGGACCCGAGACACTTCCATTGCTCTTGGTCCTCGCCGGACTCGGTCTCTCTCTGGCCGAAGCGATGGCACCCGGTGCGCACTTCGTGGTCCTCGGTGTCGCCCTCCTCGCCGCGGGTCTCATCGGTCTCCTCATCGGCCCGTTTGCGACACCGCTCGTCCTCGGCGTCCTCGTCTTCGGATTCGGTGCCCTCGCGCTGTACGGGTACCGCGAATTCGACCTGTACGGTGGCAAAGGAGAGGGGAAGACGAGCGATTCGTCGGCGCTGAAAGGAAAGACTGGTCGAGTCACAGAACGCGTCACGCCGACCGACGGCGAGGTAAAACTCGACGAAGGCGGGTTCAACCCCTACTACGCCGCCCGGTCGGTCCACGGGGACCTCGAAGTCGGGAGCGAGGTGGTCGTCGTCGACCCCGGCGGCGGTAACGTCGTCACCGTCGAAGGAATCGGACCTGGTGAGGACGAAATCGACCGCGAACTCGCCAGAGAACGGGCACGTCGCCGACGAGAACAGGCAGAACGCGAGCGCGAAGCAGAAGACGCAGAGCGGGCATAACACCGATTCGAACGTCGCACCCCTCGCGTCGGGCTTGGAAAAACCGTCAGACGTGACTGCTATGGTACACGAATACTTATCATACGGCCAACCCTAGACGGGCTTATGGACCTTATTGCCCTCCAGCTGGGACTCGAACTCGGGGGTGCCGTCGCAGGCCTCCTCGTGCTCGTCCTCGCGGTGGTCACGGTGTACCAGATGGTGGAGATCGTGGACGCCTACGAGAAGAAGGCGCTCACGGTCTTCGGGGAGTACCGACGACTCCTCGAACCGGGTATCAACTTCATCCCACCGTTCGTCTCTCGGACCTACGCGTTCGACATGCGGACGCAGACGCTCGACGTGCCACGGCAGGAGGCAATCACCCGCGACAACTCGCCAGTGACCGCCGACGCCGTCGTCTACATCAAAGTCATGGACGCCAAGAAGGCGTTCCTCGAAGTCGACGACTACAAGCGCGCCGTCTCCAACCTCGCGCAGACGACGCTCCGTGCAGTCCTCGGCGACATGGAACTCGACGACACGCTCAACAAGCGACAGGAGATCAACGCGCGAATCCGCAAGGAACTGGACGAACCCACCGACGAGTGGGGTGTCCGCGTGGAATCCGTCGAAGTCCGCGAAGTCAACCCGAGCGCCGACGTGCAGCAGGCGATGGAGCAACAGACCTCCGCCGAGCGCCGTCGCCGTGCCATGATTCTCGAAGCGCAGGGTGAGCGTCGCTCCGCCGTCGAGAAGGCAGAGGGTGAAAAGCAGTCGAACATCATCCGCGCGCAAGGTGAAAAGCAGTCGCAGATTCTCGAAGCGCAGGGTGACGCCATCTCGACCGTTCTGCGTGCGAAGTCCGCCGAGTCGATGGGTGAGCGTGCTATCATCGACAAAGGCATGGAGACGCTCGAACGCATCGGACAGGGCGAGTCGACGACGTTCGTCCTCCCGCAGGAACTCACGTCGCTGCTCGGCCGGTACGGCAAGCAACTGACGGGTTCCGACGTACAGGACGCCGAGGGCCTCACCAGTCAGGCGTTCGACGAAGAGACGCGCGAACTCATCGGACTGGACGATATCGAGGAGATTCTCGGCCAAATCGACCAGGCCGCCGAGATGGACGTCGAACAACTCGAACAGGAAGCAGAGGCCATCAAGGCCGGTGCCGAAGTCAACGACATCAAATCGCCCGACGAGGTCATCGCCGAGGCAGACGAGGAAGAAGAGCCTATCAAGTCCTCCGACGAAGTCGTCGCGGAGTCTGACGAATCCGAGACTGTCTCGGCCACGGAAGTGTCCAACGGGGAGCAGAACGACGCCGACGCCGACGAAGAGTCAGAGATGACCTTCGAGAAGGACCTCGAATAGGCGACGCCGACACTCGCGCAGTCCCCGCGCCGACCCGTCGCATTCGATGACAGTCGTGGTATCAGACCACAAACATCCCGAAGCGCTTTTCTTAGGGCCATCTCGTATGTGGAGGTAGATGTCGAATCGCCGGATAGACGACGACAAGCGTGCGACCCTTCGTCGGTTCGCTGCACTCGGTGCCGCGACACCGCTCGTGGGACTCGGGAAACGCGACGACGACGAGTCGGGGTCGAGCGACGCACGTGACGCGATTGTCGGGTACGTCGCCTCCACGCCGGGTGCGCACTTCTCGAAGGTACGCGACGAGTTGAAGTTGGGTACTGGTGAGACACAGTACCACCTCCGAACCCTCGTCGACGCTGGCACGCTGGAAGTCCGTCGTGACGGTGACTACAAGCGGTTCTTCCCCGCCGGGCGATTCTCCGAGTTCGAACAGACCGCACTGGGTTACCTCCGCCGAGACACACCGCGTGGGATGCTCGTCCACCTCCTTCGCGACCCAGACACCACCGGGAGCAAACTCGCAGACAAACTCGGCGTCTCCCGAGCGACGGTGAGTACCTACGCGAAGGAACTCGACGCAGTCGGACTGCTGTCTCGTGAAGATGGCTATGCCGTTCGCGAACCCGAGACGGTCATCACACTCTTGATTCGCTACGCCGACTCCTTCGGTGCCGACGCGGCATCGTTCGCCGACGACGCCGCCGGGTTGATTCGGTTCGACCCCTGAAGCGGTCGGGCGGTGAGAGACTACCTCGATTCTCCGATTATTTCGCTCCCCCGTACAGAGAACACTGAGAGCGAGCGACGCTACTCACGAAGTCGTGCTCTGAAAAGGAGGTGAATGCCAGGGGGAACGCGCGGGGGGAGACACGGCGTTCCGGGGGCGCGTGAGGGTCGTGTGTCGTCAGCGGGGTCTCAGACTGTAACTTTCCACGTCGTGCCCGACGAGTACCCCCACTTCTCGACGGTCACGTCGAACTCGCCGTCGAGAATCGGGCGCATGTTCGCGCCGACTTCCTTCGCCGAGAGGTCGAGGTCTTCGGCGATGAGGCGGGATTTGAAGTACATCTGTGAGTCCGCGTTGCGGCGGAGGTACTCGAGGATGCGACGTTGTTTCTCGGAGAGGGAACTGCCGGTGTCGAGGACGTCCCCCTCGACTGCGGTCGTGGTGGCGGTCGTGCTCATACATCCACAAAGTAGTGAGATGCCTATCAGGGGTTTGGTACGCGAGGTTAACACGCCGTCGTCTGTCGATTTTGTCGATGAAACAGCGCTTCGGCAGAGGCGTCCGACCCGTCGCAGGTACGGTTAGCTAACAGCCACGTAAGTCGAACACTCCCGATTAAGGGACGGTCGAACGCGTCCCGCGAACAGACACTCAACGACGCGAGACAGAAAATTCATACGCGGAAAGCGGCCATACCACCACAATGGGTCGCCCGACAGACCGACGCTCGGTCACCGCCCCCTCGACCGGCGTCGAAGTGAGCGTCGTCCTCCCCGCCTACAACGAAGAGCGGACCATCGAGAACACGGTCACCGTGACAGTGGAGACGCTCGAATCGTTCCTCCCGAACGACGCCTTCGAGGTCATCGTCGCCGAAGACGGGTGCGACGACCGGACTCCTGAAATCGCCACCCGGATGGCGTCCGAAGACGAGCGGATTCGCCACTATCACAGCGACGAACGACTCGGCCGCGGCGGCGCACTCGAACGCGCGTTCGACGCCGCCCACGGCGAGACACTCGTCTACTTCGACACGGACCTCGCGACGGATATGCGACACCTCGAAGAGTTGGTCGAACGTGTCCGTTCGGGCGAGTACGACGTCGCAACCGGGTCGCGCTGGATGCCAGAACACGTCGCCAAACGCCCGGCCAAACGCGGGTTCCCGAGTCAAGTTTACAACGGCCTCGTCCGGTTCTTCCTTCGGTCGGACCTCCGTGACCACCAGTGTGGCTTCAAGGCGTTCAGCAGAACCGCGTTCGTGACGCTCCGCGACGACGTCGAGGACAACCACTGGTTCTGGGACACCGAGATGCTCGTCCGCGCGCAACGCGCCGGCCTCCGCGTCGCCGAGTTCCCAGTCGATTGGGAGCCAAAGGGTGACACGAAAGTCGACCTAGTTCGCGACATCCTCGGGATGGGGAGCCAGATTATGCGCACGTGGTGGCAACTCTCGGTCCGCCCGCGCATCACCCAGCGGGTGACTATCGCCGCCGGGTTACTCCTCACGCTCGTCGCCGTGGCACTGATGACGCTCTACATCGACCCCTCTGAGGTCCTGTCCGTCCTCGGAGAGGCGAATCCCGCACTCGTCGCGGCGGCAGCAGGTATCTACGTCCTCTCGTGGCCACTTCGGGGCGTTCGCTACCGCGACATCCTCCGCGAACTCGGCTACCACGAGAAGGCGGGGTTCCTCACCGGCGCTATCTTCATCAGTCAGACAGGGAACCTCGTGTTCCCCGCTCGCGCGGGCGACGCCGTGCGTGCGTACGTGGTGAAGGCACGACGTGGTATCCCGTATCCGTCAGGCTTCGCCTCTCTCGCCGTCGAGCGCGTCTTCGACCTGCTCACGATTGCCGGCCTCGCAGGGGCCGTCCTCGTCGGCCTCGCCGCGACTGGCGGCCTCGCCGACATCGCGAACGTCCTCGCGACTGGTGTGAGCGGTGGGTCCGTCGACGTCTCTGCAGACGACGTGCGAACCGTCGCCTACGTCGCAACCGGCGTCGGCCTCGTCGCCATCGCGGGCGTCATCGGTATCGCACTCTCTGCCCGCGCCGACCGAAACTTCGTCCGCGCGTTCGTCGGGCGATTCTCGTCGGACTCGTACGTGGAGTACGTCGTCGACATCATCGAGCAGTTCGTCTCCGACCTCCAGGCCGTCGCCGGCAACCGCACCGCGTTCAGCCTCGTCGGACTGTCGAGTCTCGCCGTCTGGACTATCGACGTGGTGACAGCTATCGTCGTCCTCTACGCTCTCGGCGTCGACATCGACCCCGTCGTCCTCGTCGGCGTCTCCTTCTTCGCCGTGAGTGTTGGGAACCTCGCCAAGGTGCTCCCGCTCTCGCCGGGCGGCGTCGGCCTCTACGAAATCGCCTTCACCGTGTTCATGGCCGCACTCGCACCGGTCGCACCGGCGACTGCGCTCGCGGCGGCAGTCCTCGACCACGCCGTGAAGAACGCCGTCACGCTCGTCGGCGGCGTCGTGTCGATGCTCTCGCTCAACGTCTCGCTGACGACGGCAGTCGAAGAGAGCGCCGACGTACGCGAACGCGAGTTCGTCGAGTCAGAATAGCCGCTGTCCGTCGTTACTGGGGCCTGTACAGGTCGCTCCGAATCGGCGAGAGTGCGGCCGTCACCGCCGATTCGAGCGCGTCCGTTCGAGTGATTCGACCCTCGGAGAACGCACCTGCGGCACCCTCGTTCTTCGCGATGTCGTCGGTTCCGAGAACCTCGTCCATCACCGGACCGAGTTCCTCGCCAGCGCGAATTCTGTCGGCGATGCGGTCGGGAAGCGGGAACGTCGGGCCAGCACCCCGGCCCACTCGCTCGCCGTCGGTCACGGCGGCCCACATGATGAGGTAGAGTTCGTCTTCCGAGTCGTCACTCGACGGGACGGCGGCGACGCCACCTTCGATACCGACGCCGAGGTCGTAGTCTCCCGAGTCGAACGCCCGGCGCGCGCGAGTGACCGCGCCGGCGATAGTCTCGTCGTGCCCGACCGGTTGCTCCGAGACGCCCGACTCGACGGCCACTGCCGCCACGCTGGCGTGGGGGACGGCCCGTTCGACTGCACGCCGCTTCACTGGGTTGCCGCTTCCAACCGCGATGTCCATGTCGTCAGAGGACGCGTGCGGTCATATCCTTCCATCGGATTCCGTCTGCGAGGAGGACCATGGGTCGGGGAGGGCAACGTCCGAGTGGAAACACCGTGCGAGGCGGTCGATACCGTCCATCAGTGCGGGACTCGGTTGGTTGAGAAGCGAGTCGTCGACGGCGTGAACGTCGGCGTCGACGTCCCACTGTCGAGCCTCGAACGCTTCGGGGTCACCGCGCTCACCCTTCCCGCACGGGTGGAGGACGACGTGGTCTGGGTCGGCGGCGACGACGGCGTCGGCGGAGATTTCACGCGACCGTTCGCCGGCGTCGACGAACGGATACGACCCACCCGCCACCCGGACAACGTCGGGGACCCAGTTTCCGGCCGCCATCGGCGGGTCGGTCCACTCTTCGCAGTAGACTGTCGGACGAGATGCGTCCGCGACTGCCGCCCTAACTGCGTCGAGGTGGGACCGGCAGTCGTCGGCGAGTGCAGTTCCCGCGTCCGCGTCGCCGGCGACGGCACAGATTGTAGGGAACGTCTCGAACACCTCGCTGAGCGTCGTCGGCGCGACGTGACACACGTCGAATCCGCGCTCGCGCGCCTCGTCAGCGACGTCCTGCTGGAGGTCGTCACAGGTACAGAGGACGTCTGCGTCGAGTGCGTTGATTCGGTCGAAGTCGGGGTTCAACCAGCCGCCGACTGCGGGGCGGTCCAGTGGCGAGTGGACGGTCGTCGCCACGACGTGAGAGTCGAGTCCAGCGGCGACGAGAGTTGCCGTCGAACTCGGGGCGAGTGAGACGACGCGGGGCGAGTCGGCCATGGGTACACGTCACGACGTACCTGCGTGAAAAATATGTATCGCGTCGCTTCGTTCGGGAGCAGACTGGAGTTCGGAGGAGAAGTCTATTGGCCCGTGTGCGGGGCGCTCACATGCAAAATTAGCCAAATCTGCGGACGATACCAAACCATTTATGCAGTCGTCTGCGGTCGTGAGTGTTACGGACAGCATCCGGGTTCTAGCCGCCTCTACCCACCCCTTCCCGGAGCACCCGCCGTCGTATACATGAGCGAACGAATCTGGACCCGAAACCCCGGCGCAAAGCAGCGAGAAGACAACCAGCGAAACGGCCGACAGGAGACCGAATCCGAATCCGAGACCACGAAAGGAGACTCCCTGCAGTGTCCCGAGTGCGGCGGTCACGTCGTCACCGACGACGAACACGGTGAGACCGTCTGTAACGACTGTGGCCTCGTCGTCACCGCCGACTCCGTCGACCGCGGCCCAGAGTGGCGCGCGTTCGACGCCCGTGAGAAGGACGAGAAGTCCCGCGTCGGTGCCCCGACGACCAACACGATGCACGACAAGGGTCTGTCGACCAACATCGACTGGCGTGACCGCGACGCGTACGGGAACTCCCTCGGTGCTCGCCAGCGCCAGAAGATGCAGCGTCTCCGCAAGTGGAACGAGCGCTTCCGCACCCGCGACTCCAAAGAGCGCAACCTGAAGCAGGCACTCGGCGAAATCGACCGCATGGCCTCGGCGCTCGGCCTCCCCGAGAACGTCCGCGAGACGGCCTCGGTCATCTACCGCCGCGCACTCGACGACGACCTGCTCCCCGGTCGCTCCATCGAGGGCGTCGCTACCTCTTGTACCTACGCCGCCGCCCGCATGGCCGGCGTCCCCCGCTCTCTCGACGAGATTGCAGAAGTCTCTCGCGTCGAGAAGAGCGAAGTCGCCCGCACGTACCGCTACATCGCGCGCGAACTCTCGCTCGAAGTCAAGCCCGCAGACCCCGAGCAGTACGTCCCCCGGTTCGCCAGCGAACTCGGCCTCTCGGACGAGTCGAAGATGCGCGCGCGCAAACTCCTGAAGAACGCGAAGGAAAAGGGCGTCCACTCAGGCAAGTCGCCGGTCGGCCTCGCCGCCGCCGCCGTCTACGCTGCTGCACTCCTCACCAACGAGAAGACGACGCAAGCCGCCGTCAGCGACGTCGCAGACATCTCTGAAGTCACCATCCGCAACCGCTACCACGAACTCCTCGAAGCAGAGGAGAACCTCGGACTCGTCTGAATCGACGACGCTCCCGACGGCGCGTGGAGACGACTGCTGTACGTTTCGGTTATTCGACCCCCAGCGACAGCGCCGGGTGATGGCTCACTCTGCGCGCGGCAGGCGAACTGGTCGGTGGGGGAAACATTTTGTCGTCGGGTGAACACCACTCTACGATGCGCACGGAACACGCCCTCTGCGTGGGCGACGCCGCTGACAGTGGACTCGCCGACGGGAGCGTGGACCTCGTCGTCACCTCGCCGCCGTATCCCATGATAGAGATGTGGGACGACCTCTTTTCGGCACGTGACGAGGGCGTAGCCCGTGCCCTCACGGCGGGCGACGGCGACGCCGCCTTCGAGTCGATGCACGAGCAACTAGACGCGGTGTGGGACGAAGTCGAACGCGTCCTCGCGCCGGGCGGTATCGCGTGTGTGAACGTCGGCGACGCGACGCGGAGTCTCGACGGGTCGTTTCGACAGTACCCCAACCACGCACGAATCCTCACGGCGCTTGCCGAACGCGGACTCGTTCCGCTCCCCGACGCCATCTGGCGAAAACCGACGAATCGACTGACGAAGTTCATGGGGTCGGGGACGCTCCCGCCAAACGCCTACGTCACGCTCGAACACGAGTACGTCCTCATCGTGCGAAAGGGAGACTCCCGGTCGTTTCCGCCGGGTGACGAGATGCGCTACGAGAGCGCCTTCTTCTGGGAGGAACGAAACCGCTGGTTCTCCGACCTCTGGGATTTCACCGGGACGGACCAACACCTCGACTCTGGCGCGCGAGAGCGCTCGGCGGCCTTCCCGGTCGAACTCCCACTGCGCTTGATTCGGATGTACTCCGTCTACGGTGACACCGTCTTCGACCCCTTCACTGGGACGGGGACGACGACGCTGGCGGCCATGCTCGCGGGGCGTAACTCGGTCGGCTACGACCTCGACGCCGACCTGATTCGGGCGTTCGAAGACCGAATCGAGGATATCGAAGCGCGCTCGCGAGAGGAAGTCGAGCGCCGACTCGACGCACACCGGGCGTTCGTCGCCGACAGAGACGACCGGCCGGCGTACGACGCCGAACACTACGACTTTCCCGTCGTCACGAAACAGGAACGCGAGATTCGACTGTACACTGTCTCGTCGGTCACGAAGTCACAGTCCGACGAGGACCGTGTGTTCACTGTCGAGCACGACCCACTCGACGCACCCACAGAGACCGACGTGGAGTCGACCCCGGTGAATTCGACGCCGGACGCCGTCTCCGAAGACGGACAGGCCACGGACTGACTGCTAACAGAACGACCCGACCGCCTCACGACGAGTCGATTGCGGACACGGACACCCCTTTAGTATCGGCCGACAGAGCAGAGAGTATGGACCTGTCGTTCGACTCGTTCGTCCTCGCGGCGAGTACCGCAGACTTGGCCGACGAACCGGCGGCCCGAGGTGTCGCGGACGCCGTCGAATTCCGGATGGACCTCGCAGACGACCCACTCGACGCGCTCGACGAGTACGACGGAGACCTGCCGATTCTGGCGACGAACCGTGCCGAGTGGGAAGGCGGTGAAGCCGACACCGCCGACGTCGACCGCCTCGACACCCTCGTCGCCGCCACCGAGTTCGACGCCGTCGCGGCCGTCGATATCGAGCTCGCCTGTCTCCGTGCAGACGTCGGCGCTGATGCCGCCGCCAGAGCACGGGCAGCGGGGGCGACAGTCGTCGCATCCGTCCACGACTTCGACCGGACGCCCGCCCGGACCGAACTCACCGACCTTCTCCACGAGGCGGCGACGCTCGGCGACGTTGGAAAACTCGCCGTCACCGCACACTCGAACGCCGACGCGCTTCGCCTCCTCGACGTGACTCGGGCGGCGACCGAGTGGGGTGATACGGTGGCGACCATGGCGATGGGCGAAGCAGGGAGACACACCCGCGCAGTCGCACCAGTCTACGGGTCGAAGATTGGGTACGCGCCCGTCGACCCTGCCGACGCCACCGCACCGGGACAGTACGACGTTCAGACACTTCGGTCGCTCGTGGCCGACCTGTCCAGCAATCCGGACGTTTAAATGTACAGACGTTGAGCCCAACGCACGATGCCAGACGCTCGTCGCCGCGCCGTCGTCGCCGCCCTCGTTGGCGTACTAGGCGCATCTCTCGGAATCGCTGGCGCTGGGCACGTCTACCTCCGGGAGTGGCGACGCGCAATCGCGTGGTTCACGTTCGTCCTCGGCGCGGGTCTCGTGTTGGTCTCGACGTTTTCGGACCCAGCGACGGCGTCTGTCGATTCGCTCCCGACAGAGGTGACGGTGCCCGTCGTGGCGCTGTTGTTCTTGAGTGCGCTGGACGCGTATCGCGTCGGGATGCGAATCCCCGGCCAGACCAAAGACGGCAAGCCGACCTGTCCGGTCTGTGGGGGCGAACTCGACCAGAGTCTCGACTTCTGTCCGTGGTGTGCGACCGAACTCGAGTGGCACTACGTCGAAGAATGACCGACTGCAGGTGTTCGAACCCGCCGGCGGGCGCTACTTCTCGATGATACTCTCTTCGACTGCTTCGCCGAAGTGTCGCGCCGTATCTTCGTAGTAGATGAGTAGTTCGTCGCCCGCTTCGAGGTCCGTGACCGCAGTCCGACCGTCTCGCGTGTGGACCTTGATGGTCTCGGCGTTCTGGAGGAGCGTCGTGATTCGGTCACCCTCGTAGTCGGCGGTGATGCGGAACATCGGCCGTTTTTCTATCTTCACGCGTCCGACGATTGCCTCGCGAGTGTGGCCGTTCTGGTCGACGATTTGGACCTCGTCACCACTCTCGAGTTCGGAGAGATACGTCGTGCCGCCGTCCGGCGTCCGAGCGTAGGCGTGGACCGCACCGGCGTTGACGCGGAACGGGCGGGAAGCGACGTACGGTGATTCGGCCGTCTCCGCGTGGACGAAGAAGAGACCACGTGACATCGACCCGACGAGCATGCCCTCGTCGTGTTCCATGAGCGACCCGGTATCGACGCAGACGCGGTCTGCCATGCCCGTGCGCTCGACTTCTTGGACTTCTGCCCAGACCAAATCGAGTCGCTCGCGTTCGGCCTCGTCACGAACCTCGCAGGTTCGGCGGATTTCGTCGGGGTTGTCGCTGTCGAGGAGGACGCCGTCGGCACCGATTTCGAGCGTCTCGAAGGCGGCTTGCGCCTCGTCGGCGCTCGTCACGCCGGCGATAAGGTCCGTCTCGTCGCCGATGCGCGCGATGAGGTTCTCCAGCGGGATGATAGTCCAGTCTTCGCCGACGACGATGGTGTAGTCACCGTCGTGAGCGGCCTCTTCGGCGAACGCTTCGTAGTCTTTGCTCAGGATGCGGACGTACGACCCATTGGTTCGGTCGTCGCCGCGGCGGAGCGTCGTCAGGTCTGCAGACCCAGAGAAGTCAGACGGAAGCTCGACGGTGCCGTCGCCCTCGCCATCCTTCCCGACGATGTAGGCGTCGGCGGACGGTTCGGGTTCGTCGTCTTCTTCTGCTTCCATCACGTGGACGTCCGCGTCCGTTCGGAACGCAGCGACCTTGACGTCACCGAGTTCGCGAACCTTCTCGACGTCGTCTTGGTCGACGAGGACCCAATCGACGCCCGCTTCGAGGCCTGCCGTGATGCGTCGCTTCCGCGTCTCCCAGTCGCCGACCGTATCGTCGGCTTTGAGCCAGACGCTTCGTGTCATTATCGACCAAACTCGGTGGGCAGGCTTGAACGTGGCGGATGAATCAACCGACAGCACGGCGTTTCGGGTGCACTCGACAGTTCCGGCGACGGTGCAATTTCGTATAGCGCCATATCATTTATAGCGTCGATATGGGACACAAACAGCCGATTCGGCGGCCCACAGCATCGGGAGTCGGTGTCGGCCTTCGGTTACGTGCCAGGTTCCATCGCATTTCGGGGGTTTGGACACGTGAAATCCACAGGTCAGGTAGTCCAGACTCGGAAGCAGCGGGGCACAGTATATCGATTGAGTGGACCGCCCCTAGCGGTCACCGTGTTATTGCGGCGACACCTACCTGAAAAATGGGCGACGGACCGAGACACCACAGAGTGCTACAACAGGTCGTCGTCGCGCAAACCGAGGTCTGCGTGAGTGTCAGTTTCCCTCTGCTCAGAGAATCGCGCCCTTCGACGCTCGACCCCGGGGGTAGACGCCGGGAAGAGGCACCTGCATAAACGGTGAATCTCGCTGTTGGAAGAAGTCGCTAGAGAACCTGCCCGACTCCACATCGAACGCTCGAGGTCACGCGAGTGACGGGGTGGTTCGACACCGAACTCTGATTTCGGAGCGCAACTACGAGTGTACCTTCCCCTCCGCACACCGAGAGGAACAAGAGTTAGCCGAGTATGTTCGGTGAGTCGGTCAGAACTGAAGAATCCTCGCCCACCGTCACCCGTTTTGATGCTGACCTCGCAGGACACCACGGTTGTGTGCTGAGACCCGACAATCGAGAGGGGGAACTCCAAGGGGCAATGGCGACATCGGCCCCCTCGACGCCCACCACGAGGTTGCGTGGGAGTACCAAGTGTTTCGACTACTCTGAAACACATCCTGCCGAACCGAGAAAGAACCAGACCTTCGACGACACGAGCGTTCCGCGAGATGAACGGCTATTCTCCCGTATTGGGCAGGTAGAACGCAATCCACCCGAGATTGTCGAAACGTCCCGAGCTAGTGATAAACCAAATAATGCGATATTAAATTGGCTCGGCGAAGAAATTCATCGAGTCTTCGATGACCGAGACGACAGTGGCCGTGCTACCGGCGCAAATACTGGGAAAATCCTGGCTCTACAGCGAGACACCAATCGAGTCGTAGTTCAGTAGAAGGCGTCGAGTCCCGTTTGCTCTGGGTCGTCTGCCGACTCGTGAGTGAGCAGTGCCTGCTTCAAATCGACGCCGCCAGCAGCAGAGAACCCACCGAGTGAGTCTGCCCCGACCACGCGATGACACGGGACGACCAGTGGAACGGGATTTCGACCACACGCTTGTCCAACCGCCACTGGGTGACTGTCGAGTTCGGCCGCAATATCGCCGTAGGTGCGCGTCTCTCCGTAGGGAATCGCCAGCATCGCCTTCATGACTTTGCCGGTGAACGAGTCTGGAATCTGGACCTCGGCGTCGAACGTCTGTCGCTCACCGAGTTCGTACTCCGCGAGTTGCGCCCGTAGGTCGTCTGGTGCTCCCTCGACCAGTCGCTCGTCGAGGTCCACGTCGAATCCCCACATCGTGACGTGCATCGGTCGTCTTTCGTGGCCGACCTATCTATGTGTGGCGTCCGCTCGAAACGGTCCGCGTCCGCGAAATCGTGACCCGTCCCTGAGAGTCGAAAAGAGAGGTTAGGCTTCGATACCGAGACCAGCGCGTTCGAGGGCCGTCTCGACGTCGGCGTCGTCGTGGATGACGGCGCTCACGGCGCGCGTGATTGCTTCGGGGTCGTCGTGCTGGAAGATGGACCGGCCCATCGAGACACCCGCGGCGCCGGCGTCCATCGTTCCGCGGACCATCTCGACAGTCTCACGGTCGGTGCCGCGACTGCCGCCGGCGATGACGACTGGGAGGCGCGTCGCCTCGACGACGCGACTGAAGGACTCTGGGTCGCCGCTGTAGGCCGTCTTGACGATATCTGCACCGACTTCCTCGGCGAGTCGGACGGCGTGGGCGAGGGCTTCGGGATCCTTCTCGTCGATACCGGGGCCACGGGCGTAGGCCATGGCGAGGACGGGGACACCGAAGTCAGCGGCGCGAGAACAGAGGTTTGCGAGTTGCGTCATCTGGTCGGGTTCGTACTCCGACCCGACGTTGATGTGGAACGAGACGGCGTCGGCACCGACGCGGAGGGCGTCTTCGACGGTGCCGGTGAGGCGTTTGTCTTCTTCGTCCGGGCCGATGACCGTCGAGCCATTGACGTGCACGATGTATCCTTTCCCGTTCTTGTTTGGGTGTACGCGGGGTGCTGTCCCCTTGTGTGTGAGGACGGCGTCCGCGCCGCCGCGTGTGATGCTGTCTATCGTCGATTCGATGTCCACGAGGCCTTTGACCGGGCCGAGTGTGATGCCGTGGTCCATCGGGACGATGAGGTATCGTCCGCCTGTGGAGATGCGTTCGAGTCGTGCCGAAATTCCAACGTCAGTGTTCATGTATGAGAAAGGGTGGCAGAGTAGTTATGTGCGTTCCGGATGCGGTGGGCGTTGCGAGGTTCCCGCCACTGCACCGTCTTTGAGTTCGCGGGCGAGCGATTCGAGGCGGTCTGCGACGGCTTCGGGGTCTGTTCCTCGTTCGTGACCCTGCGCCACGATGTCCACGAGGGCACTTCCGACGATGATGCCGTCGGCACCGCTTCGGACGATTCGCTCGGCGTGTTCACCGCTGCTGATTCCGAACCCGACGGCCTTGGGTACGTCGTATCCCGCCAACCGGTCGAGGGACGCACCGGTCTGGTCGGACACGTCCGTCTGCGCGCCCGTCGTGCCGAGGCGGGCCTGCACGTAGACGTATCCGGAGACTTGTTCCATCATGCGTTCGAGGCGTTCCCCGCGCGTCGTCGGCGCGACGATGAACACGAGGTCGAGGCCGAACTCGTCACACGCCTCACGCAGAGGGCCGGACTCCTCGGCGGGCAGGTCGGGGACGACGAGTCCTTCGATTCCCACGGAGGCCGCCTTCTCGACGAAGGGGCGGGGGCCTTTGCTCGCGGCTTCACCGTCGTCTCGCGGCTCTGCCGCTCGACAGTCTGCGGAGCTTCGCTCCGCACTACTCGCATCTGAGGTGCCTTGCGCCTCGCTCTCCCCGTACCGATAGATGAGGTTGTAGTAGGTCATACAGACCAGCGGCACCGACACGTCGAGGTCTTCGACGAACTCGAAGAACCGCGTCGGCGTCATGCCGCCTTCGAGTGACCGAACGACGGCGTTCTGGATGGTCGGTCCCTCCGCGATGGGTTCGGAGAAGGGGAGGCCGAGTTCGATGATGTCCGCACCGCCGCGTTCGAGTGCTTCGACGTATTCGAGCGACGACTCGTAGTCCGGGTCGCCGGCAGCGAGGTACGGGATGAACGCGGGGCCGTCGGCAAAGGCGTCTTCGAGCGACATCACAGGCCCCCCGTGAATTCGTCCATGTTCGGCGCGATGTCGATATCGCGCTCGTACGTCTCTTCGATAGCTGATTCGAGGTCCTTGTCCCCGCGCCCGGAGACGTTGACCACGACGAACTCACCGAGGCCGTCGTGTTCACCTGTCGCGTCTGGGCCTGCCACGCGTTCGAGGTAGCCGAATGCGTGTGCCGTCTCCAGCGCGGGGATGATTCCTTCCATCTGTGAGAGGCGGTGGAACGCAGTCAAGGCGTCGTCGTCACCGACGTTGACCGCAGTGACACGGCCGGTATCGACGAGGTAGGCGAGTTCCGGGCCGACGCCGGCGTAGTCGAGGCCAGAGGAGATAGAGTGCGACTCCATAATCTGGCCGTCGTGGTCCTGTAAGATGGTGGTTCGAGCGCCGTGGAGGATGCCCTCGCTCCCGGTAGTGAGGGAGGCGGAGTTGGGGGCAACACCCGCTTCTTCGTCGACGTCGAGCGTCGACCCGCCCGCCTCGACGGCGTAGAGTGCCGTCTCGTCGTCGTCGACGAACTCGGCGAACGCACCCATCGTGTTCGACCCGCCGCCGGCGCACGCGAGGACCGAGTCGGGGAGTCGACCCATCTTCTCGCGGGCCTGGGTCCGCGCTTCCTCGGAGATGACCGACTGGAAGTCGCGAACCATACTCGGGAACGGGTGGGGGCCGACGACGGACCCGATGACGTAGTGGGTGTCTTCGACGTTCGTCGCCCAGTCGCGCATCGTCTCCGAGATGGCCTCTTTGAGTGTCCCACGGCCGACGGTCACGGGGTTGACTTCGGAACCGTTGAGTTTCATCCGGAAGACGTTGGGGCGTTGGCGGTTGATGTCGCGTTCGCCCATGTAGATTTCACAGGGCACGTCGAGGTGCGCGCACGCCATCGCCGTCGCCGTCCCGTGTTGGCCGGCACCCGTCTCGGCGATGATGCGGTCTTTCCCCATGTACTTCGCGAGCAAGACCTGCCCGAGAGCGTTGTTGAGTTTGTGGGCCCCGCCGTGGACGAGGTCCTCGCGCTTGAGGTACACCTCGCGGTCGTATCGCTCCGAGAGACGGTCCGCACGTTGGAGCGGCGTGGGTCGCCCGCCGAACTCCCGGAGTCGCGTGCGGAACTCGTCCATGAACCCGTCTTCGTTCCCCAGGACGTATCGTTCGTACGCGTCTTCGAGTTCCTCGATGGCCGGCATCAGGGCCTCGGGAACGTACTGTCCGCCGTAGTCGCCGAATTTTCCGTCTGTACTCATGTTGGTGTGGAAAGAGCGTGTGTGTTCTGTCGCACGTCGCCGTCCATGATGGCCGTCCCGACGAGGAGGGCATCGGCACCGGCCTCGCGCATCCGCCGAACGTCGTCTGTGGTCTTCACGCCGCTCTCTGCGACGAGGAGCACGTCGTCGGGGACTTCGGGTGCGAGTTCTTCGAACGTGCCGAGGTCGACGTCGAGTTTGCCGAGGTCACGGTTGTTGATTCCGACGATGTCCGCACCCGCCGCGAGGGCCGCGACGAGTTCGTCGCGGGTGTGGACTTCGACGAGGGGTTGGAACCCGCGTTCGCGGGCCGCTTCGACGAGGTCTGAGAGGTCGTCACCAACGAACCGAGCGATGAGAAGCACGAGGTCAGATTCGACCGCGTCGAGTTGTTCCTCGCGCACGACGAAGTCCTTCCGGAGGACGGGAACGTCCACCGCGTCGCGAATACGGCGAAGCGAGTCGGTCGTTCCCCCGAAGTGTTCGGGTTCGGTGAGAACCGACAGCGCTGTCGCCCCGCCGGCGACCATCTCGCGGGCCAGTTCGACCGGGTCGTCGTCGCGGACACCCTCGGTCGTCGGACTGGTCGGTTTCACTTCGGCGATGACCGGGATTCGACCGTCGGCCACCGTCTCCTCGACGGCGTCAGGGAACGACCGCGCATCGACCGAGACGCGCGTGTCGCCGCCCGGTCGCTCCTGTGCGGCGTCTAAGATGGCACGCACTTCGGGAGCTAATTCGTCTCCGCTAGCGTTCATTGATGTACACTAACGAACTCATCTGTACATAAGGCTTGCGTCGGCGGGGACACTCACCTTCTCTCGCGTACGCGCCCGCGGGACAGGGAAACCAGCAGACTGCGGGCCGACAGACCGAGGACTCGCCGGAAGGGTCAAGCGTCCGGCGTGAACACCCGAATACATGGACGTCTCTGGAATCTACGCTCGCGAATCGTCGACGCTCAACCGAGTGGTACAGGTGGGCGTCGTCAGCGGGAAACTCATCAGCGTCTCGTTCCCGGACGAAATCCCAGACGATGCCGAACACGACAACGCACATCTGGATGCAGTTCTCGACGCGATAGACGGGGTGGAGGTGGACCTTTCCGGGATTCCAATCGGTCTCACCGTCCCTACGGACCAGCGACGCGTGCTCGAAGCAGTCCGAAACGTCCCCCGAGGCGAGACGGTCGACCTCGGACTGCTCGTTCGGATGGCCGGATTAGACCCCGAAGACGACGAGTCGAAAGAGACGGCTCGGCGGGCACTCGCGGCGAATCCGATTCCCGTCGTCATCCCCGACCACCGCATTCGAGACGGCCCGAGTGCCGCACCCGACGACGTTGCCGAGGCCCTCCGCCGCGCAGAGGGACTCTAAATCGAGAGCGTCTCACTGCCCCTCACACACGTCTTCTCAGAGAGCGAAAGATAGACTTAGAACGGTGCCGCGTCGGTCTGCCGCCGAAGTGCGAGATAGCCGAGTAGGCCAGCGAGGAGGAACAACGTACTCGCGAAGGCAATCGATTGGAGCCCCGTCGCGAGTTCGACGAACTGCGCGATGCCGGCGAGCAGGAACCCGCCACCGGCGATGTACTTTAGCTGTCCGCTCACCGGAATCTGGAGCGTGACGATGCCGAGGAGGATAGCGACGACACCGAAGGCGGCGTCTGCCGCGAACTGCAGTGTCGGGTTCCCCGTGAGTAGCGATGCGACGACGAGGACGAGATAGCCGATGAGTCCCGCCTGCGTCAGCACCCTCGTGTCGATGTCCATACTGGATACGTGTGGCCTGCACACTTGAACGCATCCCCGCGGAGGGGCCGAGAGAGTTCAGTCGATGACTACCAGCCGAAGAGTTCGTTCCCCACGAACTCCAGCGCGTTCACCAGATAGTGAGCGACGACGACCACGAGGAGGCTTTGTGTGAGGACGAACGCCGCTGCGAGGACGAATCCGAGGAGGCCAGTGACGACGATACCGAGTCGGCCCTGTGCACTGTGTCCGGCCCCGAACGCCGCCGACGACACGGCCGCCATCAGCCACGGCGACACGTCGAACCCGACGGCGACGGCACCGACGAGTGCCCCACGGAACAGCAGTTCTTCGAACCCAGCGATGAGTGGCAGAGCGACGAAGAGCAGCAACACCCACCCTGCCCGTGACTCTGGCGTGAGCGACTCCCGAAGCGCCTCGTCGGGAGTGAAGCCGAACTGCCGACTGAGCGACGACCCGACGCGATTCGCCGCGTACAGGCCGAGTCCGAGGGCGAGTCCAACACCGAGTTTCGTCGGAACGTCGCCGGCAGAGATGCCGAGGGCTGCTGACGGGATTTCAGCGTACCACGCACCGAGTGCCAAGAACGCGCCCAACAGCGCCTGTGAGACGGCGACGTTGGCGATGAGAAGGTGCGTCGGGAGGTCCGAAGAGACGGCCGCCGAGTCGGGTGTCGGGACTATCGGTGTGGACGACACCCCGTCGACGACGTTCTCGGTGGTCGCTGCCGAGACTAATTCGTCGCCGTCGAGTTCGACATCGTTCCGAGACCCGTCCAGCGACGTCTCTCGGTCGGGGTTGTCGTCGAAAGAAACCGACGCACCGTCTCCGTGAGGAACGCCTCGTGAGACGTATGCGAAAGAGAGAAGGACGACGAGAACGAGGCCAGTGAAGCCCGTAAACGCCGCCCAGTCGGTCATCCCGCGTTACTGCGGGCTGGGGCTCGAGGGCCCGACGCCCTTGCCCTTGTTGAGGGCCGAGCCAGTGATGCTCTTGAGGCGGTCGACGAGCGAATCCTTCTCGGGTTCGCCTTCGAGGGCGACTTCGAGAACCTCGCTGATGTGCGAGACGGGGATGATGTCGATCATCTCCTTGTACTCGTCTTCGATCATCACGTCCTGCTCGTTGGCAGCAGGGATGATGACCGTGTCACAGCCAGCCTTCGCGGCGGCTTCGATCTTGTGGGTGACACCGCCGACGGGAAGCACGTCACCGCGCACCGACAGCGAACCGGTCATGGCGACCGACTGGTCGATGGGGATGTCTTCCAGCGCGGAGATGACGGCGGTCGCGACCGTGATGGACGCGGAGTCGCCGTCGACACCTTGCTGGCCGGTCTGGACGAACTGCACGTGCACGTCCATCTCGGAGAGGTCCTGGTTGGAGAACTTCTTGATGATGGCGGACACGTTCTGGACGGACTCTTCGGCCATCTCCTTGAGTTGGCCGGTCGCGATGACGCGACCCGGTCCTTGCGATGGCGTGACTTCTGCCATCACGGGGAGCATGATACCGGAGTCCTCGCCCATGACGGCGAGGCCGTTGACACGGCCGGTGACGAACCCGTCGTTGACCGAGAGTTCGTAGTCCTTGCGGCGCTGGATGTACTGGTCGGCAATCTGCTGCTCGATGGAGCGCGCACGGCGCTTGGCTTGCAGCACGTGGTCGCGGGTGGTGTACTCCGCGTTCTCGCCGCGGGCGATGTCGCCTGCGACGCGGACCAGCCCACCGAGGTTACGGAATTCGAGGGTCAGGTGACCCTTGCGGCCGGCACGCCGACGGGCTTCGAGGATGACCTCCTCGATTGCCTCTTCGGTGAAGTGCGGGAGACGGCCGTCGTTCGAGACTTCCTGCGCCACGAAGCGTGCGTACTTGCGGCGCATCTCGGGGGAGTCCTCGATGGTGTCGTCCATGTACACCTCGTACCCGTACCCTTTGATACGGGACCGGAGTGCGGGGTGCATGTTCTCCATCGCGTCGAGGTTACCCGCCGCAATCATGATGAAGTCAGTCGGGACGGGTTCGGTCTGGACCATCGCACCCGAGGAACGCTCGGACTGGCCGGTGATGCCGAACTCGCCTTCCTGAATCGCCGTCATCAGGTGCTGCTGGCTGCGCACGTCGAGCGTGTTGATCTCGTCGATGAACAGGACGCCCTTGTTTGCCTTGTGGATGGCACCGGGTTCCACACGGTCGTGGCTCGGCGTCTCCATCCCACCGGACTGGAAGGGGTCGTGACGGACGTCACCGAGCAGGGCACCCGCGTGGGCACCGGTCGCGTCCTGGAACGGCGCGGCCTTCTGGTCGGCGTTGTTCACGATGAGGTTCGGGACCATCGCGTCGCTGCCGCGGGAACCATAGCGGAATGCAAGATAGATGATACCCGCAGCGAGGATACCCAGGAGGACCTGCTGGGCGATGATGAGGGAGTAGCCCAGCACGACTGCGATGATGATCCACATGAGGAACGAGCGCATCTGGTTGCGCTTGCGTGCCTCTTCTTTGTGGGCCTCGACAATCTGGTCACCCTTGCCCGCGGGGACAGTGCGGACCTTCGGGGCGTTGCCGTCGTCGGGGTTGTGGTAGACGAGAACGTCCTGTAACTCTTCACGGGGAAGGAGTTCAGACATCGCCTTCGCGAGCATCGACTTCCCCGTCCCCGGGGAGCCAATCATCATGACGTGGCGGCGCTGTTTGGCCGCCTTCATGATGACGTCGCGGGCGTGTTCCTGTCCGATGACCTGGTCGACGAGTCGGTCTGGGACAGTGATCTCTTCGGAGGACTCTATCTGGAGACCACCGAGCAGGTCGTCTTCGTCCACGTCGTCGGCCACGTCGGCCTCGATTTCGACGTCGCTCCCGAGGTCGTCGATAGTCTTCTTATCGACCTCTTCGGCCTCCTCGCGCTGGAGACCCGACCCGTCGTCGATATCCCCGTCGAACGGGGTCTCGGCGGGCGAGTCCTCCTGCTCCGGGAGGCTGTCGTCGGTATTCGTATCGTTACTCATAGAACTGTCGTCGCTACTTCTAATGTGGGCCCTGCGCCTGATATACTTTCTCCCCGGTTGCATCGTGCGTACCTTGCCGTATCGTTGGGTTTCGACGCTCCTACCACCAGAATACCGGAATTACGTCGACTCGGCGTATTTATAAGTAGTCCGACCTAACGCCCGAGCGATGCGGGGGTTCTACATCGGCCGTTTCCAACCGTACCACAACGGCCACCACAGAATGGTCGAAGAGATTGCCTCCGAGGTCGACGAACTCGTCCTCGGTATCGGGTCCGCCGGCGACTCACACTCGCCGCGGAACCCGTTTACGGCAGGCGAGCGAATCATGATGGTCAACAAGGCCGTCTCGAACTTCGACATCACGACGTACGCGGTTCCCATCGAAGACCTGGACCGGAACTCCGTCTGGGTCAGCCACGTCCAGTCGATGTCGCCGGCGTTCGAAGTCGCCTACTCGAACAACCCACTCGTCATCCAACTGTTCAAAGAGGCGGGCGTCGAGGTCCGACAGTCACCCATGTTCAACCGCGAGGTGCTGGAGGGTACCGAGGTCCGCCAGCGGATGATAGAAGACCGCGACTGGGAAGCACTCGTCCCCGACGAAGTCGCCGACGTAGTCCACGAAATCGGCGGCATCGAGCGAATCCAGCGTATCACCGCCACGGACCGCTCGGAGCGTGGGCGCAGCGACGACCAGGACGACTCGAACCCCTGTTGAGATGATTACCCTCGCGTCTGACTTCGGGTCGGCGTACCCCGCCGCGATGAAGGGCGTCATCCTCTCGCGGAGCGACGCCCGACTCGTCGACGTCGCACACGACCTGCCGCGACAGGACGTTCGTGCAGCAGCATTCTGGCTGCGCGAGACCCTTCCGTACTTCCCCCCTGCGGTCCACCTCGTTGTCGTCGACCCCGGTGTCGGAACTGACCGCCGGGCAGTCGTCGTCCGCGTCGGCGACCACGTCCTCGTCGGCCCCGACAACGGCGTGCTCCGGCCCCCAGCACGCCGCATCGCCGACGAACTCGATGGAGAACCGGCGGTAGACGCCTACGAGATTCGCGTCTCCGACCCCGCGTCCACGACGTTTCACGGCCGCGATGTCTTCGCCCCCGCCGCGGCGGACGCACACGAGGTCGGACCGGGTTCGCTCGACACCATCGAGCGATTCGAGGCAATCCCAACCGAGTCGCTCACCGACCTCCGATTCCCGACCCCTGATATCTCCGAGGACGGCGCGGGTGCGACCGGTGAAGTCCTCGTCGTCGACGACTTCGGCAACTGTATCACGAACTTGCCCGGCGGCATCGTCCGCGGCCACGACGCCGTCGAGGTGAACGGCGAACCGACGCCCGTCGGCCACACGTTCGAGGCAGTCGCGCGGGGTGAGCGACTGGTCACGGTCGGAAGTCACGGCAACGTCGAGTGCGACGTGAACCACGGCCGTGGCGACGAGGCGTTCGGCCTCGAACCGGGCGACACAGTCCGGATTCGGGTCGCGTGATGGTCGTCGCCGACGTCGACCCCTTCGCGGTGATGAACGTCGTGGGACTGCTGGCGTTCGCCATCGCGGGCGCGCTCAAAGCCGCAGACGCCGGTCTCGACATCTTTGGCGTTGGGGTCCTCGGCGTGGTCACCGCCCTCGGCGGCGGGACCACCCGCGACGTGCTCGTCGACCGACTGCCGGCGTCGTTGGCCGCCGTCGGAGAGATGAGCGTCGCACTCGTCGGCGTGGGCCTCGCACTCGTCCTCATCCATTCGCTCCACGGACAGGTCCGCGACCACCCGGCGTTCTTGACGTCGGACGCCATCGGCCTCTCGGCGTTCGCCGCGACGGGTGCACTCGTCGGCGTCCAAGCGGGCGTCTCACCGTTCGGCATCGTCATCCTCGCCACCATCACGGCCGTCGGCGGCGGGTCTATCGCCGACATCCTCATCGGACGGGTTCCGGTCGTCCTCCGCGACGACTTCTACGCGACGCCGGCAGTCGTCGGCGGTGTCGCGTTCCTCGTCGCCCGCGCACTCGGCGCACCGACTGGTGTTCCATCGGCACTGTGCGCCGCACTCGTGTTCACGGTGCGGATGCTCGCGCTCAGATACGAGTGGCGGTTGCCGCAGGTGTGAAAAGAGCTGTCAAAAGCAACACGAAGTGGCCCGACAGCGTGGGATGCTGTCGGTTAGCTGTACTGGGCGGTCGTGTGGGGCGACTTACTTGGCGGCGATGACGTCGTCGATGCGGACAATCATCGTCGCGGCTTCCGTCGCTGACTCGATGGCCTCGCGCTTGACGGCCACGGGGTCGATGACGCCGTGTTCGACGGGGTCACCGATTTCACCCGCGCGGCCGGTCGAGATGATGCCGGCGATGCCTTCGTTCTCGTAGCGTGCGCGCAGGTCGACGAGTGCGTCGATGGGGTCCATGCCCGTGTTCTCTGCGAGCGTGCGCGGGAGGGCCTCGACGGCGTCGGCGTACGCCTCGACGGCGAGTTGCTTGCGCCCCTCGATACCGGCGGCTTCAGACCGGATGCGGTCGGCGATTGCGATTTCAGTCGCACCTGCACCGGGGACGACACCACCCATGTCGATGGCGGCGACGACCACGTCGATGGAGTCGTTGATGGCGCGTTCGAGTTCGTCGACGACGTGCGCGGTGCCACCGCGGAGGAACAGCGTCACGGACTTGGACGCGGCACCGCCCTCGACGAAGGTGAGTTCGTCGTCGCCGAACTTGCGGATGCTGACGGAGTCGACGTGCCCGAGGTCGGATTGTTCGACGTCGGAGAGCGACCCGAGACGCTTCGCGCCAGTCGCACGGGCGAGGGCACGGGCGTCGGACTTCTTCACGCTCTTGAACGCGAGGATACCCGCGTCGGCGAGGAAGCCAGCGACTCGGTCGTCGATGGACTTCGTGCAGAAGACGACGTCGACACCGGCGTCCTTCAGCGCCTTCGAGTAGCCACGGAGTTCGCGGTCTTCGGCGTCGATGGCGGCGGTGAGTTGGTCGACAGAGGTGATGTTGTACTCGGTGTCGACCTCGCTCTTGCGAACGTCGAGTTTCATATCGAGGACGGCGACAGTCGCGTCTTCGACGGCGCGGGGCATGTTCTCGTTGACGGGTTCCTTGTCGAGGACGACGCCTTCGACGAGTTCGGTCGCCGAGGAGGACGCACCCGTGCGGGTCATGACACGCACGTCTTCGCGGTGGAATTTCCTGTCTGCGTCTTCGTGGACCATCCGGACGCCCTTGACGACGTGCTTCGCGAGGACGTCGGCGGTGATGTCACCGGTCCCCTTGCCCGTCATCGAGGACTCGGCGACTTTCTGGAGGAGGTCGTCGTCGAGGTCGACGTCGAGGAGCATGTCGTCGACCGCATCCTGTGCGATGCGGGCGGCCTCGGTGTACCCTTCGACGATGACCGTCGGGTGGAGGTCGGAGTCGAGGAGGTCTTCGGCGTGGGCGAGCAGTTCGCCCGTGAGGACGGCGGCGGTGGTCGTGCCGTCACCGACTTCCTCTTCTTGGGTCTGGGACACTTCGACGATCATCTGCGCGGCGGGGTGCTCGATGTCCATCTTTTCGAGGATGGTCGCCCCGTCGTTCGTGATGACGACGTCGCCCGACGAGTCGACGAGCATCTTGTCCATCCCGCGCGGGCCGAGCGTCGTGCGTACAGCCTCGGCGACGGCCTTTCCGGCGCGGATGTTCGAGTCCTGTGCGGAGCGGCCACGTGTTCGGCTCGTCCCCTCTGCGAGAATGTATAGTGGTTGCTGCATTCGTGAAGCCATGTTGAAACCTCAAGCGCTATCAACGATTGCAGTTCTATAAATAGTTTTCGCCCAGAAGTGCGCTAGGAAATCGCACGACAGGGTGGCGTTCGACGGGGGTAGCGGATGTGAATCCGTGGGGGTCAATCCTCTGTTGGACTCACCGTAATCGTTCCGTCACCGAACAACGAGACGAGTAGCCCGGCATAGGTAAATGTGAGACGTCGAGAGGGGTCGTGGGAGGACTCAAATAATGCGTCGAGGGCCTCAGGGTCCACGCCGATATCTCCAAGCGGAGGGAGTTCGAGTGGGCTGAGTTCTGATGCCGTCGCAACTGCGGAGGTAATCGCAACGGCTACCTCTTCGTATCGGTCGGCGGAGATGGTTACCACGGACCCAGCATCCTGATCGCGCTGGTCGTCCATACTCCCCCGAACGGCAGTGTGGTACGTATGAGTGTGGGTTGATTATGTAACCCGCCGAATTCAGGGCGACTCGTCGCGAATCCGCTCTGCGAGCGTCCGATACGCCCGGCGAAGACGTGCCGCGACTGCCTGCCGTGAGATATCGAGTTCGTCACCGAGTTCGTCGAGGGACGTTCGTCGGTGGTCGTCGAAGTACCCCAGTTCGAGTGCGAGGAGCAGTGCTTCACGCTGACTGTCGGTCAAGCCCTCACCTAGTGGTGCCTCGTCGGCGGCGAGCGGTGTAATCTGGTCGAACTCTGCTTCGATGCCGTTGTTCGCCCAGTGAATTCGGAGGTCGCTGAGGACGCTGTGAGAGGGGACCCGGAGGCGGAGTCGCCAGTAGTTCTCTGTGCTCGTACACTCGAGGAGGACCGTCCCGTGGTCGTGGAGTTCCGCGAACAGTCTGCTCGTTCCCGGGTCCCAGTCAGACCCGTAGAGTGCACCGTTTGGAACCCTCGCGACGAGTGTGACTTCGTGCGTCTCCAACGCTTGTTCGGCGAGGGTGTGAAAATCCGATGCGTCGGGGCCTCGTGCCCAGACGAACGATGTCACGCTATCCGAGAGTGGAATTGTCTGTTCCAGTTCGAGTTCGATATCGTATTCTTCGACCGACCGACCGAACGGAAGGGCAGAGAGAGGAACGAGAACCTCCGCAATCAGACACACATCGAATGATGGGAAGAGAAGGCCAAAAAACTGCGTCGTTACGTTCTCTCTCGACAGTATAGAAGGAATGAACGTCACGTTCTACTGTGACTCGCACGCGATTCTACAACCTATTTGACGGGGACGTGTGACACCTCGACAATGCTGGAGTTGGAACACGGGTTCAGGGTGGTCGACGTGAACGCGCGACTCGACCCGGACAAGCAGTCGATTGCGACGCGCGGACGTGAGATTAGCCCCGAGCGATTAGAGCGCGAACTGCATCAGGCGGGCGTCGTCCGAGCAATCGTCTCTCCGGGGACACAACCAGGCGACCAGAGTTATCTACGGCCGAACAACGCCGTGGCACGGATGAGCGTCGACAGGCCGTTCCTCGCGTTCGCCCGCGTCAACGGTCCGCGCGACCCCAGTGGGCGAACGTCGGCGCGCCTCCGGAACCTCACGTCGTCGCGGAAGGACTTCCACACCGACCCAGACGACGTAGAGCAGTACGCATACGACGACCGATTCCACGGATTCTGTCTCGCCCCTGCGGTCGATGGTCTCCCCGACGAACCGACGCTCTCGATGCTGGAAGACGTCGGTCTCCCGGTGTTCGTCACCGGTGGCCAGTCGTTCGAACCGTCGGCCGTCGCGGAGTCGCTCTTGGGGAGATTCCCCGTGATTCTCTCGAGTTTCGGCGGGTATCCACTCGACCAAGACCTGATGCACCAGTCTATCGACTTGCTCGACGACCACGACGACCTGTACCTCGACACGAGTTTCGTCCGCTACCGGAGCGTCCTCGAACGGGCACTCCTCGAACACCCCGACCGCGTCTTGTTCGGGAGTGGTGCACCGGAGACGCACCCGAACGTCGGCGTCATGGAGATTCTGACACTCGACGTGTCGGAAGACGCGCTGGCACGCGCGTTCTCGAAGAATGCGGCCCGCGTAATCGCGGCGCTCGCCCCGGGAGAAACGTAGGCAGAACGTCGCGGTCAGGACAGGAAAGTCAGCGCCAGTCGTACCGGGCGACTGCGCGGTCTGCACGGGTAGAACAGCCGTGCGGATTCCGGGAGCGAGAGCGGTCACGTGCGCGGGCGACCATCCCGTCGGACGTTCCCGTCGCGATACCGGTGATGACGTCACGTCCGGTTCCGACCCATCCAGACGGCGTCACGTCGCCTTTGAGGACGCCGAACGCTGCTTCGACGCCGTCTGAGATGGCGTGTTTCGCGGTCCGTTCGATTGCGGCGGGTCGAAGTCCGTAGTTCTTCACGAGACGATAGGTCAAGGCCCGATATTTCCAGCCCCAATCGCGCTCCGAGATACCGCCATCGGCCTCGAATTCTCGGCGGACACACATCTCTGGTGCCCACGCGACGGTTCGGTCGAGACTGGCGAGTCGATGCGCCGCGTCTCGTGCGCCGCCAGTCTGCAGGTACTCGTCGAACCCGTCCAGAGAGTCGATGACGGAACGGCGGAACGCGACGTTGCCACCGTTGAAGTAGGTCACTTCGCGACCAGCAATCGTGTTCTCTTCGAGGGACTCGGTCGTCATCCCGTTTCGGAGCGTCTGGTGCATCGGCCCGGTGACGACGTGCGAGTCGTCGATAGCGTCTTCGAGCGCCGTGAGCCACGAGGGTTCGACAGAGAGGTCGTATCTGAGTAGAGCGACGACGTCGCCGCTGGCGACTTCGATACCTGCGTTGCGTGCGACGTTGAGGTTCCGGTCAGAAATCTCGACCAGAACGTCGACGTCGTCGCGCTCTCTCACCATCCCGGTCGTTCCGTCGGCCGACGGGCCGTTGACGACGATGACCTCGGCGTCGGGGGCGTACTCGGCCAGCGCGTCGAGGCTGGTGACGAGACGGTCCCGACCGTTGAGGGTCGGGAGCACAACCGAGAGGTCCATACCAAACACTTGCGGTGGACGTACTTAAATGTGAATCGAGAACCGTGGGAAAGTGTATCGTGAGACAGTGACGCGCGGTCTCACTCGGCGTCGCTCGCACGCGTCGTCGCACGAGACTCCGCATCGACAGCGCCGGGAACGTGCGCGTTCCAGTACGAGACAGACGCGATGTCGTCGCCGACCGGTGAGTTACCCACCGTGAGGTCGAGCGACCGGAACGGCCGTGCGATGCCGTTCGGCACCTTCCGGTAGAACCCGAACGGGACGACGAAGTCGTGTTTCGCGTCCGTGAGTTCGAGTCCTGCGTCGTCGAGCAGTCGGTTGACCTCCGGTTCGGAGTAGAGTCGAGACCCCATGGGAAGCAACCAGTTGTACGCGACGCGCAGACTCTGGTCGTTGAACGTGTCGAAGAACACCTGTCCTTTCGAGACACGTGCCATCTCTGCGAGGAACTTCGCCGGTGTGTCCGCGAGGTGGAAAAAACGCATCGCGAACACCGCGTCGAAGTGGTCGTCTGGGAATGGAAGCCGTGCAGCGTCGCCGCGGAGGAACTCGATTCGGTCTGCGACGCCCGCGCTTCGGGCTTTCTCCCGCCCCTGTACCATCATCGCCCGTGAGATGTCCAGTCCGACGACGTTCGCTCCCTCTCGAGCGAGCATCACGGTGAACCGACCGGTCCCACAAGCGATTTCGAGGATATTCTTGTCCTCGACAGGGCCGAGTGCCGCGAGGACTGCCTCTTTTTCACGCCGGTCGATGAGCCGACCACCCTTGGAGAACCGCTTCGAGTCGTACTCCTGGGCGACCTCGTCGGCCTGGTACCACTCCTTTCCTTTCACGCTACGCATACTCGCGGGGGCGACGGTAAAACGGTACTGGATATCCGTCGGATGTCGGGTGCGGTACAGGGATATACTTTCGTCGATAGAGACCGTAGCGTGGTGTATGCCAACGTGTCGAAACTGTCGGTCGACGCACGAGACCGAAGAACTGACGCGCCACACCATCGCGGAGTGGGTCGTCGTCCACTGTCCCGACTGTCACGCACCGATGGGTCGCTATCGCGTCGGTGCGCCTGCGGTGGACAAGTTACAGAACGCCTGACGAAACCGCCGCAGTCCGGCAAGTCTCACACCAGTCAAGAGAGATAATATGTGTATAAGGTGTCTGCATTGTTTTGTCACACTTGAAGCTAACTCTTAACACAGAGGAACCTACTGTCACAGGTATGAGCACCACCACTGCAGAGCCTGATACTGACGACCTGCTCTCGGAGGCCGAGTTCCGAGAGCGACTCCGCGAACTGCCACCGAGCGCGAAACTCGTCGCCAAAGTCCTCGAGAGCGATGCACCGCTCTCGCAGGGCCAACTCGCGGAGGAGTCGCTGCTTCCCGACCGGACCGTCCGCTACGCACTCAACCGTCTCGAAGAGTCGGACCTCGTCGGTTCGCGCTACTCCTTCAAGGACGCGCGCAAACAGGTCTACTTCCTCAACACGTAGACGCGCCGACCGCGTACCGTAGACGACTACCGCCCGCGGGGGCGCACCCCGCAGACCAAGCCACCACTTCTGCCGAACCGCTAAATCACCCGCGAGCCTAGCCGTCGTCATGCACGTCACGCGCGTCTCGGTTCCTATCTCGACTCGCGCCCCGAGCGGTGCGACGAACGCGTACCTCGTCGCGGACGAATCGAAGGGTTTGCTCGTTGACCCCGCGGCCCGAACCGCCGAACTCGACTCACTCGTCGAGCGACACGACGTCACCCACATCGCCGTCACTCACACCCACCCCGACCACGTCGGCGCTGTCGCGGCGTACGCCCACGAAACCGGGGCAACCGTCTGGTGTCGTCGCGGGCGAGAACGAGACTTCGTGGACGCGACGAGTGTCGAACCGGACCAGACGTTCACCGAAGGAACGACCATCCCCATCGGAACCGGAGTCAGCGTTCTCGACACGCCGGGACACGCTCGCGACCACGCGACGTTCGTCGCCGGCGACGACTACCTGTCCGGTGACCTCGCAGTCGCCGAGGGGAGTGTCGTCGTCGGGGCACCGGAGGGCGACCTGCGGGCGTACCTCGTCGCGCTCAGACGACTCCACGCGCACGACCCTGCGCGACTCCTCCCCGGGCACGGACCCGAAATCACAGACGCGCGGGCGACGCTCGAACGCCTCGTCTCGCACCGAAACGCCCGCGAGGAGAAGGTACTCGACGCCATCCGCGCCGGCAACACGACGCCGGAAGCCGTGACCGACGCCGCGTACGACAAGGACATCTCTGCCGTCCGTGACCTCGCCCGGGCGACAGTCGTCGCCCACATCGAGAAACTCGACGCCGGTGGCCGCGTCCGCTGGGACCCAGATTCCCAACAGGTCGAACTAATCTGAGTCACCTCCGCGGGGCGTCGGCCAAGTGCGCCACACAGACCGAACCGCGTGTCTCTTGACGCTCGCGGCCGCACACCGAGTATGGACCTCGAAGCCGAACTCGCAGCGGCCCGTGACCTCGACGTGTCGGAACTGGCCGACGCCATCGAGTCGATTGGCTTCGAGTGCACACGCTGTGGCGCGTGCTGCAAGGGCTACGACACCGACGACGGGAGAGAACCGCACACGGCGACCATCTTCCCCGACGAGGTGCGGACGATTCGAGACGCAACCGACTACGATGCTGACGGCGACGAAGTCGCCGTAGCCTCCTCCTCGGAGACCTCGCTGGAATGGAGAGACGTCGCCAGACCGATGCCCTACGGACTCACCGAGGGTGACGACGGCCTCGAAGGAGAGACGTTCGAGTGGGCACTCCAGACGACTGCCTGCGGCGACTGTCGATTCTACGAGGAAGACGAGACGGGACTGGGTGCCTGTCAGGTCCACGACGACCGGCCACTCATCTGTGAGACGTACCCCTTCAGCGTCGCCGTCGCGGGCACGAGTCAACCGATGGGCGACGCCGTCGACGAAGAAGGCGTCGTCCGCGCACACGAGTGCGAGGGCCTCGGACGGGACATCTCACGAGACGATGCAGAGGAATTAGCGCGGGCGCTCAAGGAACGCGCCGTCCGCGAGATACGCGAAGCACTCGCCGTCTCCGACGTCTACGAACCGGTCGAAACCGGGCCGGGAGAGGTCGTCGTCCACGACTCCGAGGGTGCGAAACGACCAGACGGAACCGAGGTTCCATAGCTGAATCTCAGGGACGGCGGTACATCTTTAACAGTTCGGGCTGACCACATAGTGGAGGTCTAACGGTGGAAATCTCAGATAAACTCCTGTGTCTGTTCAATGCTGACGTTCGCACCGAGGACGACCGATATATCGTCGAGATTCCTCGCCGCGAAGTCGAGACCGGGGCCATCGACCCCGGCGAGACGTATCGCGTCGCTCTCATCTCTCGCGAGGCACACGAAGCCGTCGAAACCGAACCGAGCGGCGGTCCCGCCCCGTCCGCCGAACCACAACCCCCGGTCGAGACCGGTGAACTTCGCTACGTGGAAATCGAAGACATCGGCAAGCAGGGTGACGGTATCGCTCGCGTCGAACGCGGGTACGTCATCATCGTTCCCGGAACCGACGTCGGTGAACGCGTGAAGGTCGAAATCACCGAGGTCAAGTCCAACTTCGCAGTCGGCGAAGTCGTCGAAGACGACTTCTAACGCGGCACGATTTTTCTACTCGGTGAACGCTGCTGTCACCGCCGACTAGCCTGCTAGTCTCGGCGTGACAGACCACGATTGCAAGTGAACGACCCACCACAGTTTCGAGTGAACGGGAGTGCACGCTTGCACGTGAAAACTGAAAGAAGAACGTCTGAAGCGTTTACTGAACGTACTTCAGCAGATTCGCGTCGATGCCGACGCTGCCCGGGTCGTCGTACGGGCGGTTCACCACGATGTCGCCGGCAGTGGACTTTCCGATACCCGGAATCGCCGTCAGTTCGTCCATCGACGCCTCGTTGATGTCGAGCGGGTACGGGACGCCCGTGACAGAGCGATAGCCGTGGTCCGTGACGACGATGTCTGTGGTCTGGCCCAGTTCGCGTTCGCCCGGAATCCCGACGAGTAGTGGGTAGGTACCGAGTTGTCGGCCGAAGGTACGGCCATCCTGATGGTACTCCAGGTGGACGTCGGGGAGGACAGTTCCCGGCGGAGCGACGCGACGGAGCATCGGGCGGTCGATTTCCTCGCGAACCTCCTGTTTGTACTTCTTGAACAACTGCTTGTGGTCCTGTGCGATAGACGCGCCGGTGTCCGACATGTCGGTGCCGTCGAAGGCCATGACCTGCCGGATGTTGATACGGCGGACCATCAGGCCCTCGTCGTAGACCCGCTGGAGGAAGCGCTTGTTGTGTTCGAACGTCTCCTTGGACTCGCCTTTCAGGCCGTGGAGGAGGTTGATGCCGGGGAGCAGTTTCGGGAGGCGATTCGACGCCCCGGGGCCGTGAGTAGGTGCGTCCGCAGGGTCGTCGCCGGGACGCCATCCGGCAACCTCGTTGACGATTTTGACCGCTTCGAAACACTCGTCTGCCGAGACGTTGAGGTTGTTCTCTTCTTGGACGACCGGGTCAGCCGATTCGAGGCCGAACGCCGCGGTGTCGCCCGCCGTGTTGTGTTCCGCGATGATGCTCAGTGCTTCGCGGGACTTCTCGGGCCACTCGACGATGGTGATGGGGTTGACGTTGTCGAGGTGGAGCGTTCCGAGGTCCGGCGCAACCTCGCGGATACCGCCATAGAGGCGACGGAGTGCGTCCGGGTTCGGCGCTTCGCCGTCGCCGCCGAACGCGAGAATGTCTGCCTGACGGCCGAGGCGGAAGTGCCGTGCGCCACGTTCGTACAGGTTCTCGACTTCCTTCACGACGGAGTCGGCGGTGCGGAACGACGGGTTCCCGTACAATGGTTCGGTACAGAACGAACACCGGTACGCGCACCCGCGAGAGGTCTCCATCTCGCAGATGAGGTGGTCGGGGTGGTTCGGGTGTTGTTCGACGACGAACGCTCCCTTCGCGGCCCAGCGGTCGAGTTCCTCGTTGTCGCGCATCCGGTTGCCGAACCCTTCGAGCGCGCTGTCGACGAGATCGTAGGCGGCCGCCTCGATGTCGCCTTTGGCGACGAAGTCGTAGTCGAGGTCCTTTCGCTGCATGTCCTGTCCGCCGGCGTTCTCGTCGCCGACGCCGAAGCGGATGGGGCCGCCCATGAGCGTCGTCCCTTCGGCGACCCACGCGAGTTCGCGGACTTCGTCGGGTTCGGCGGGCGTCCCGCCTACGTACTTTCCGGGGACGGTCATGCCGCCGATGTATATCATCAGGTCCGCGTCGGCGACGTCGCGCCACTTCTGTCGGTCGTCGCGGAGTTCGTCGATGGTGTGGTAGACGACGTTGGACTCGGGGACGCCCGCGTCGACCAGCGCACCTGCGGTGAATCGTGGATACGTCGAGATGTACGGCGGCACGCCGAAGTGCGCCGGTTCGTCGACGTATCCGTCGACGATAGTCACGGTGAGGTCGGCGGGGTCGGTCATCGGTCGCGGTTCGCGTTCGACGCTGAAAACGCAACCGGTCGAGACGCGCCGTCGTGGGCCCGTGCGCGTCCCGGCCCGACGGGGCTTGCTCGGCGAACGCGGGTTCCGCCTCCCGCGCGTTTATGACCGTGGGAGCGCAAGAAATGGGTATGCCCGCGACCCTCGAAATCAAGTGCACCAACGAGGACTGCGAACTCGACATGTTCGAGTTGCACTACACCTACGACATGCCCGACGACGTGACGGTGGCGGACTTCGACTGTCCGTACTGTGGTGAGGGACAATTCTTACAGGAGATTCAGCTATGAGCGACCTTCGAAAGTTCGGCGAGTCCGCCGCCAACGCGGTTCTCGAACGGGTCGGCCGCGGCGTCAGTCAGATGCAAGAGCGCAAACCGCTCGCACACGACCTGCTCGAGTCCGACGACGCCTACCTCGTCGTCTTCGACGCGCCCGGTGCCCGTGCCGAAGACGTGCAGGTCCGGTTCCTCGAAGGGGAAGTCGAGATACGCATCGACCGCTTCCGCGAGTTCCACGAGGGCTACGAGATGCGCTTCCCGGGCCGTGGCCTCACCCTCTCCAGTACCGCGACGCTCCCCTCGGACGCCGCCGTCGAAGCGGCCGAAGGGACAGCGACGGTCAAGAAGAACGGGACGATTCAGATTCAGATTCCCAAAGACGACCGCGGCAGCGACATCGAAGTCACCGAAGAAGACGGCGAGGAAGGCGCTGACGAACACGGTGGCGTGTCGTCAGACACCGGCGCACCCGACGACGACAACGACGCCTGAGGCAGCGTTCAGACGCTACTTCTCTCTCGATTCTCCGTCGCCGTCGAGTGTCATGCCGTCGACCACCGCGAACGACTCGTCTCCGTCGAATCGACACGGGTCGAACTGCTGTGGGAGCGACTCGTCCGCTGACCCGAGAACCGCACCCGCGAGGAGTTCGCCAATCGCTGGTGCCCACATGAAGCCGTGACCGTGCCATCCCGCGGCGACGTAGAGGCCGTCGTCGACTGCACCGACGAGCGGATTTCGGTCCGGCGTCGCCCCGCAGAGGCCGGCCCACGCGCGTTCCACGGTCGGTGTCGTCTTCGTCCGGTGTGAAGTCGCTGTGAGCGACTCGCGGACGAACCAGTCGTCGGCAGTCACGTCCCAGTCCGTCGGGTCTGCTTCGACGGGTTCGACACCATCGCCCGCGAGGACACCCGCCGGGTGGGGTCGGAGGTAGGACTCGTCCGTCGCGTCGTAGACGATTGGACCGTCGTACTCGCACTCACCGACGAGGGCCTGCACGCGGTACGGTTTGAGCGCGATTGGATGCCCGGCGTCGGCGAGGAGACGACGCGAGTGAACGCCTGCGGCGACGACGACGGCGTCGAACCGCGCGGTTACCACGTCGTCGATGGCGACGCCCGGTGGGTCGGACCGAACCGACACGGCGTCGCCGACGCGGAACTCTACGCCCGCGTCTTCGCACCTCTCGACGAACAGGTCGACGTACGCCGCGGGGTCGGCCCATCCCGCGTTCTCGGCGACGCCAGCGAGGGCAACGTCGTCGGTCTGGATGGGGAATCGCTCGCCGAGTTCGTCGGCAGCGACCGTCGAAACGTCGCGGCCGTGGACCTGCATCCGTTCGACTGCCTCCCGGAGCGCGGACGCCGACGCGTCGTCTCCGGTCCGAGCGAGGAAGACGTACGGAGTCTCGTGGAAGACGAACGCTCCATCTCCCGACAGCGAGCGAAACCGGACCATCGCGCGGTCGGCGACAGACACGTCGATGTCTTCGGCGTAGGCGTCGTAACAGATGCCTGCGGCACGACCTGTCATCCCTGCCCCGGGCGCGTCTCGTTCGAAGAGGGTGACCCGCGCGCCGTTCGCTGCGAGGTCGGCGGCGACGGTCAGGCCAACGGCACCCGCGCCGACGACGGCGACTCGGTCGGGAGACTGCATACCCCGCGCTGGGTCGTGATACTACTTGAAGGAACGGGAACAGTCGAATCGAGTGGGAGTGTCGGTTACTCCGCGAACTCGTCGACACCGCGCGCCGGATAGCCGACGACCAGGTCGACACCGATGTCGCGGAGGTCGTCGATGCGGTGGCGAACGTCGGTCACGGACCCGATGAGCGCGTAGTCACGCGCGGCTTTGAGAAGTACCTCTCGCGCGCGACCCTCCGCAGACGAGTCTGTGGGTGCGTCGTCCGGGAGTGCCCGCGCGACGGGACGTCGACGGGAGATGTAAGCCCCGACGGCGTCGAGAATCTCATCGTCGTCGTCCGTCAGTGCGGTCGGCGCGTAGAGTGCGACTTCGCCGTCGAACCCGGCGGCGCGAAGGGCGCGAACGTCGCGCCGCGTCGACCGGGAGAGGAGTTCGTACTGCGTGCCGCCCGCCGCGAGGGCGATGCGCTCGATGCCTTCGGTGCCGACCCACGCGTCGGGGGTCCGCTCTCTGGCCGCTTTGAGTCGGGGCGCGACCGGCCGGCCCTTCTCTTCGTCGGTCAGGTAGGCGGGGTGGCCCGCGACGAGCACCTGTCGAATGCCGTCGGGTAGCCACTCGTACAGTGAGTCGTCGCCAAGCGGGTCGAAGCCATCGGCCCGGACTGGCGTCGTCAATCTGACTTCCTTCTCGCCCGCGAGCGTTTCGAGAACCTCGCGGTCGGGCATCCGGTGGCGACCCTCGTAGTCGATAGCGACGATATCCAGCGGGATATCGACCGCTCGACGCACGTCACACTCGGCGGGTTTGAGTGCGACAGCGTCCAATCCGGCTTTCGAGACCGCACGTCCGGCGGTCAGCATGCTATCACCACAAAAATTTCAGTACCGTCGCGGAACGCGATCCATCGTCTGTGCGACCATGTGAGAGCGGATAGCGCGGATGAGGGCAAAACCCTGTCGGTGACGGCGACGTTGACCACGCCAGACACGAGTTATATACGCCCGTCGTGGTGACTCCGCCAGACGTCCCTTCTGACACGATAGTAGCATACAGTGCCGTCAGTCGGTGGTTCACGTCTCTAACCTACAGGATTGTGAAATTTACACACTTGTCTAACCGAGTAAAATAACGAATTCTGGGGCGAGCAGGGCCTGAGAACCGGTTTCGGTGATTCCCAGTTCTATGGATTAGAAAACGACTCTCCCTTTATATGTCACGTCGCCCCGACGGTTCAGATGTAAGGTGAACTAAGATGGCCGAAACCGGACAAATCGAGATGCTGGGGAACCGCATGGACTTCGACTACTCGCAGGGCGTGACGGGGTACGTACTCGTACTCACTCGCCTCATCACGGGCTACTGGTTCCTCAACGCGGGGATGGGTAAGTACCTCGCGGCGGAACCGTTCAGTGCTGCTGGCTGGTTGATGAACTCCAGCGGTCCCATCAGCGGCTTCCTCGCGTGGGCAGGCAGCACTCCGTGGATGCTCGAATTCACGAACTTCATGATTCCGCTCGGCCAGACCCTCATCGGCCTCGGACTCCTCATCGGAGCACTCACCCGGCTCGCCGCCTTCTTCGGCGGCTTCCTGATGGTGTTCTTCTACCTGGGGAACGCCGACTGGGCGCACGGCTACGTCAACGGTGACCTCTTCGGTCTCATGATGTTCGCCCTCATCGGCACCCTCGCCGCGGGCCGCATCTACGGCCTCGACGCCATCATCGAGAAGATGGAGTTCGTCCAACAACGCCCCATCCTCAAGTACCTCCTCGGCTGAACCGCCGCGGGCGGACATGGGGTTGGTGGGCGGGACTCATTTTTCGACGTGCTACAGACCGAGAGCGACAGCGTCGCGTCGCGCGGACAGGGGAGGCACGTGACCGCTCAGACAGGATAGTCGGCGTCGGGGTCGACCACACGGTCGACTTCTGGCGGGACGGTCCACTCGGTCGTGAGTTCGAGCAGTTGGACGAGCATCCGACCGGTCGCACCCCAGACGGTGTAGCCGTCGACGTGGAAGAAGTGGAGTCGTATCTCGCCGTACTTCGGGTGGTCGCGGAGTTCCGACTCGTAGTTCGACCGGTCGGTCAAGTCGTCGACTGCCAGCGCCGCAATCTCGGCGACTTCCCGGTGGTCGGGGTCGTACTCGCGGTCCGGGATTGTCGCGACGAACGGCGTGACACTGTAGTCCGTTATCGTGAGGATATCGTCGAGTTGGCCGTAGAACGTGACTTCTTCGGAGTAAAGGCCAATCTCTTCGTTCGACTCGCGGAGCGCGGTAGCTCGGAGGTCCGTGTCGGCAGGTTCGCGCCCGCCGCCGGGGAAACTCATCTGACCGGGGTGTTCGCCGAGGTGGTCCGCGCGCTTCGTGAACAGCACGTGCGGTCGCTCGTCGCGGAACAACACGGGGGCGATGACCGCCGCCCGCCGTCCCGCCTCG
>NZ_LOPV01000296.1 GCF_001469865.1 Haloferax profundi | reverse complement strand
TTACTGTGCCTGAGGTGGTCGCTAAGTTCAGTGAAGGGTTACGAGGATTTTCGGAGTCTCCGCTTTGGCTTTGTACGAAGTGCTATAGAGACGTATTAAAATCAAACACAAATCTCACTGATAAGGAAGCAACTGCTATTGCGTATTTCATGCATTCGTCAACTAATGACCCAGCAGATGCGATTGGTTTTGAAGAGGACGAGATGGGGTCAATCATCGGCACAGTACAAAAAGACGTGTCTGAGGCGAGAGTGTTAGTTAACCTCGTTGGGAATATTCAGTGGACAGTCAATACGTATACAGACTAATTCTGCATGAAACCTAACACGGTAGTCAGAACATGTTGAGCTACATCTAGCATGATATGTGCGGGAATTATTATTGAACTGTAACAATCAAACATATTATGGCCGGAGAGTGGTTTGAAATGCAACTCTTCAGATATTACAAAAAAGAAGGATACGAAGTTTATCTAACCACAAAGACGAATAATAATGGCACCGATCTACTTTTAAAAACGGTGGGCGAACGATTGCAGTCCAAGCAAAAGGATATGCTACGGACAACAAAGTGAGCAGTTCGGCAGTTCAGAAAGCTTCGGGGCTGTTAGCCCGAAATGATATTGACGAAGTTAGAGTAGTTACTACCAGTTCATTCACAACTCCGGGACAGGGAGTCGCCCAAAATCGAGGTGTGAAACTCACCACAGTGAGTGCAGGGTCACAGCAGACTAAAAGACAGAGTCAATATCAGAAACCCGAATCTGCAAACACCAGCACTGTACGAAGGAAAATTTCCAGAAGCAATACGTCACGGATATCCTTTCTTGATAGGACAATAGGAGAGTATACGTTCACCACATTGTGGGGCGAATATAAAGGCCAATGGGTGGCTTTCGTACTATCACCATTTCAAGGATTGCGAGTTACCTGAAGAGAAACCCGGACCGCTTTCTGACGACCAATGGACGAAAGTTCAATAGAGGATTGAACAGTTGTAGAATGACTGGCCTTTGTACAGTACTTCCGGAGTTGGTGACAAGGCCGAATAATAAACGAGCGTCAAGGCTACTACAGGGTAGACTCACCCACTTTGAAAAGAGGATTCGGAAACGTTCGTACTAGCGTATCTTAGCCTTCGTAGCAAAACGGTTGAAATGTGCTAGTACGATTTTATTTGACATTG
>NZ_LOPV01000295.1 GCF_001469865.1 Haloferax profundi | reverse complement strand
CGGGGCGACAGAAATGTCCCACCAAATGAAGACTATACATTCAGTAGACGTATTAGTGACAGATTGAGTGTGGACAACTATGAACAAGTCATCACAAGGTTGGTGCGGGTATACATGGCAAAAGGGCTATGAGGGTTGTGAGCGCCCAGATAGCCAGAATTGTTGCTGTCGGGAAACATTAGCTGAGGCAGAACATTGCGTATGGCACGCTGGAGCAGCCGAATTTCCAAAATCTACTGAAGAACTACAAGAATCGATGTCACCATTTGAAATGCGTGAATTAACCTCTGTCAGGTTCCCCCACGGGGTCTGTACTGAATTACTAGATGGTGTAAAACTATCTGGTATGGTGCTTGGTGATCAAATCAATTTTAATGGTGTTTCCCTACGAAGTGCCGACTTCTCCGATGCAGACCTCAGGAATGTTGACCTCTCTGGTGCGAATCTTAAGCACGCAGATCTTTCTGATGCGGATCTCAGGGGTGCTGACCTTTCTGATGCGAATCTCAAGGACGCCGACCTTTCCGGTGCAGTCCTTGGAGAGTCGGATTACAAAACCCATAAGACCCGTTTTGGAGCTGATCTCTCCAACGCAACCCTCGTAGGCACAGATCTTACCAATGCATCATTGCAGGACACAAACCTTTCGGGCGCAATTATAGAGGACACTGACATGTCCGAAGCGGACCTCCAGAATGCAGACCTCTGTGATGTGTTTTTCAACAATGTCGCACTTTCAGCTGCGTGTTTATTTGATGCTGACTTTACAGACGCAATACTAACGAACACTGATTTTTCGGAGGCAGACCTCGTCCGTGCCAACTTCTCCGACTCGAGTCTTCAACATGCCCAACTCTCTGGTCTGAGTCTCCAAGAAGCCAACTTCTCCGATGCAGATCTCTCATATGCAAATCTTTCAGATGCATTCCTCAAGAACGCCAACCTCTCTGGTGCAGACCTCTCACATACCAATCTCTCGGACACAAATTTTCAAAATGCCGATCTCTCGGATGCGAATCTTGAACATGCGTTGCTGGTCCGCGCAAATCTGTTTGCTGCAGACTTAACTGATGTGAAACCACATGGGGCTACGTTTGCGGATGTTCAAATCAGCGACGAAACCACATTTCGAAGAA
>NZ_LOPV01000294.1 GCF_001469865.1 Haloferax profundi | reverse complement strand
CGAAACCACATTTCGAAGAAAAGAAATTAGAAAAGAAGATGCAAGTTGGTGGCAACGGTGGTTGTTGTTTCCTTCCCAACGGTGCGGATATGACCCGACGACCAACAGTGCGGAGAGTGATGGATTGGAAAATGATCTGCTTGAAAAGGCCGCAGCAACCTACCAGTCGTTCGAGATTTTAGCCCGTGAGAACGCAAAACCTTCCCTCCAAAGCGAGATGTTCGTTCTCCGGCAAGATATGCAACGCAAGCGATATGGCGTCAAGGGAGAGTACGATAAGTGGGCATTTGCTTGGATCTCGCGCAGTATGTTCAAATACGGTGAGAGCCTCGGTCGAATCATTGCGTGGGGAACCCTTCTTGTGTGTGTCTATGCGTTTTTCTACTTACAATTTGATTTAGTTATTGAGGGTAGTGGGGGCGAATTTATTAATAGACCAATTGATGCATTGTATTTTAGTACACTTACTTTCACGACGCTCGGGTTTGGCGACTTCCAACCATCTCCAGTATCTGAAGTGGCTCGGTTACTTGTCACCAGCCAAGCAGCACTGGGAGCTATTCTAATTGCTATCTTTGTGTTTGTCCTTGGACGTCGAGCTGCGAGATGAGTTGAGTGGGGGTTTGAACAAAAGACTTGAGACATTCTACGAAGCATTGTTCCCAATAACCCCTGATTTGTGAAGTTCCTTGTAGGGTTAAACACAGAAGCTCACAACCAATCCTTGAGGGCATGACTGTACCGACCTGGGCCAGACTACCCTCTCAAAACACCCTCCAACACCTTACCCAACTCATCTTCCAACTCAGACGCCTGCAAAATCGTAATCGCGCTCTCTGACTGCCCTTCCACATCCAGTGTCTCCTCAGGTAAATCCTGAATCACCAACATCCCGTTTGAGCCATTGCCGAAGTACTGACCATCATCACCCCCAAACACGAACTCTTCATTCACACGCAAGAACGCCAGATACTCGAGTGTCTCTTTGATCCCCTGTCTGATCGTATCCGTCCGCGTACTGTTCTTCACCTCGGTAATGAGATACTCTTTCCCCCCACCCCCAGCTGGATTCACCTCTAAGACAATCAAATCAGGGCGTCCGGTGTGATCCTGAAACGTCCGGTCAGTGAAGTACTCGTTCGCCACACTCCGTGCCACCGTCTGTACCTTCTCCGTACGAGAAAGGTCTCCTCGATCTTCAGGCACAGACAAGAACGACAAGTCTCGATCTCGAGCTGAACTGTCGTGATACAACACCAACTCAGTCTCACCGTTGATCCGAGCAACCTCTTGGCGACCAGAACGAATTGTACTGAACCTCGCAGACTCCCCTGAGAGCTCCTCCAACGTCGAAACAAGCCGGAAGAGCACGAACAGCTCAAAGAGGGTATCTTCGTCATCGGGCGTAATCGCAGTCTCATCTAACAATCGCCGCAACTCATCAGGATCTCCTTCACGCAGTCGACGTCGCGTCTGGATCAACGAGGCTGCATCACGATACAACGCTTGGCGT
>NZ_LOPV01000293.1 GCF_001469865.1 Haloferax profundi | reverse complement strand
GATCCCGAATCCGCCGCACGTGGACGTTGCGCTCAACGACCCGCCGAAGCTGATTTACGAGTGGTTCGTTCCACGTTGAGGTAACCCATTCATACTCACGAGCTAAGTACTCATCCGCTTCCCATAGTGTCGAGTACACAACCGCAAGCAACCGCTTCAACACCAGATTTTCACCGCTGTCGTAATCCTCAGTTCGGTTCTCACAGA
>NZ_LOPV01000292.1 GCF_001469865.1 Haloferax profundi | reverse complement strand
AACTGTGGGCAGATGAAGCTGATGACAGCCCGTGTGAGCCACATTGACTGCGATCCAGTGGAATGGCCTCCAACAAACGAGAGGATGTCCTTGACGACTGCAGGACCAATCGAGCGATCCTCGACAGCAGTATTCGTGGCTCGCCACACCTGTCCGACGTCCATCAGCGCTGTCTGAGTCACATCAATATCCCACGCCTCTGCGTACGCCTCCATCACATCAACAAGCTCCCCAGAATCACTCGGAAGCGACG
>NZ_LOPV01000291.1 GCF_001469865.1 Haloferax profundi | reverse complement strand
GGCACTCGAATAAACGCAAACCGTCGCATGAACGCGTAGCTCATCTCATACAGCGAGGTCTTGTCGTAGGTGTTCAGCGTCGCGAACAACGGCCACGACGAGGGTATGACGTACTCGTGTGCCGCTGGCGTGTTTACCGTCTCGTCTGCAGGTTCCAACGCAATCTCTGCGCCATCACGCGTATAGGGGAGCTGGACTGATTGTCCCGAAAGCACGGTGAAAAGCTGGCCGAACGCTTTGTCAATATCAGCGCGATTGAGCTCGTCGATGACGAGTGGCTCGTTCAACTGCGTACTCTCTCCGCGATCCTTGAATCGGTTGAGTATCAACCCTGGAGAGAACTCGAGTTCGTTCCCACTCCCACCCTCGCCATTGGGCATGTAGCCACCTACGGTGTCGAAGGTCGACCAGTCGGCAGTGGCAGTCGTGACTTGCGACCCAGAGAACAGGTATGGATACTCCGATTCGAGATAGTCACACACCCGGCGTGCGATTTCGGTCT
>NZ_LOPV01000290.1 GCF_001469865.1 Haloferax profundi | reverse complement strand
GTCAGGATGAGATGCTTTCCAGTCTGGAGTGCCACCTGTATCTGCTCGATGATCGCTCGTCCCTCGTCATCGGGGAAGTATAGCCCGTCGAGAATCGATGGTGGCAACTCTCCGTCAAAGGACTTGTGCAGTGCCACAGGCGGTGCTTCGACGACACGACTTGCGAGAGCGTCTGCGAGGACAACACCCTTCGAGGTCTCGTTACTTTCACCGAGTGACTCCACAACGCGATGGCGAGGGAAGCCAGTCTCTGAGACCTCACGACAGAGCGCGTCGGCACGATCAAACGGAAGCAGGTTCGTGGTCAACGAGTCCAATTCAGCTGAGACCACATCGGGACCTTTCTCGATGACCTGCTTCGTGAAGTCAATCTCATCCAACTGTCCGGCAACGAAGAGTCGTTCGAACGCAACGAGCAGTGGGAAGGAGTCACCCTTTGGTCCCCCTTCGTGCTCGTCGTACCACCACGACTCGTCTTCGCTTTTCGTTGTCTTCGCTCGAACAATGCCGCCACCGATGAGCCCACTGTCCTGTTCTGTGAGTTTGTCCC
>NZ_LOPV01000289.1 GCF_001469865.1 Haloferax profundi | reverse complement strand
GTGAAAGAGGATGACGTCGCCTGTGTTGAGGTTGTCCCACCCCTCTCTATCAGGCGTCTCGAACGAGAGTGCAGCATACTCAAAGGTCGTAAGCCAGTAATCTGGTGGGGCAGTGAACTTGTAGATCGAGACGTCGTTGTCGCGGAGATGTCCGACGAGTGGGTGGTCGGGGTTATCGAAGGTGACGTCCTCTATTGTATCCTCACCCTCGTCTTCACCTTCGATGATCGTTTCCCCAGACACCTCAATCTCGTATTCCTCGTTCAGCGTGACCTTGATCTTGACTTGATTCGCGTTCGACTGCT
>NZ_LOPV01000288.1 GCF_001469865.1 Haloferax profundi | reverse complement strand
TGTCACCGGTTCGTGTCGGGTGACGCCCGCGAGGTCCATCGTCACGATTCGTAAAGTGATGACACGACTTAGGCCTGCCCCTCTTCGGCCAATGCTGCGTCCAGTCTGTCCCTGATGTCGGCCACGTCGGCGTCTGCCCACGCTTCGAGGTCGTACGTCACGTCGAGGAGGTGAGAAATCTCGTCGGTGTCGCCCGAATCGACCGCCTCGGCCGCCGCCGTCCGGAGACGCGATTCGACCTGTTCGACGAGTTGGTTTCGGGGCACGTCGCGGACGGAGACGTCGAGAATGTGCGGCAAGTCCTCCGCTCGCGGCGGGAGCGTGGGAAACGCCATCGGGCCGACGGTGAGGAGTTCGTCCGCTTCGTCGGGAGTCTCGTAGGCGACGAGATAGTACGCGTCGATAGCGTCCGAGATGACGTCCGCGAGTGCGTCGGCGTCTGTCTCGTGGCCCTGTTTGAACGCGAGTTCGTCGAGTGCGTGTTCGAGTTCGTCGCGGGTGAGTGCGCCGAAGAGGTCGACGATTCCGGCCACGTCGTCGTAGGTGGACTCACTCATCGACGGTCACCTCCCCGAACTGCGTCGATATCGGCACGCGCCGCGGCCAGCACGTCCGCAGGCGAGAGTGGTGCATCGTTCCACGCCGGAAGTCGCGTGTCGTCTCCCGGTTCGACCACGGCCTGCGCGTACGTTTCGACCTGTTCACGCTCGCCGGTCCGGTCGTAGTCGAAGTCGTTGAACGCCGCGTCGGCGGCGTACTGTTCGACGAACTGAAAGCCAGTGTCGCGGTAGCGCCCGGCGAGTGTCTCGAAGTCGGGTGCGGCGCCGTGTTCGACGACGGTCTGGAGGAGCGTTCTGCCGACTGACTCACTCATGTCCGAGAGCCCCGTCGGGCCACTGACCGCCCGGTGGTCGTGTTCGTACGCGCCGAGGTCCACCTGTGCGCTGCGCTCGAACCCAGCGTGTGCGAAGGCGTCGCCGAGGGTCCCGACCTCCAGTCCCCAATCTCGGGGCGAACGCATCTGCAACGCGAGGTCACCGGTCATGGCGAACTCGCCGGCGAGCGCGTATCGGAACGATTCGAGGTAGTGGACGATTGGTGCGTCCGTCTCGTCGGCGAGGGTTCGGACGAGTGGCGCGTAGAAGAGCCTGAAGAGTCGGCCGTACAGGTTGCCGTCTTCGACGCGGGCGTAGTAGCCCTTCGAAAAGTCGTGGCCGTGGGCGAGCGGAAAGAGGAGTCGCGAGACGTACCGCTCGTCGTAGGTCTTGGTGTCCGCGTCGTGGACGACGACGTAGTCTTCGTCGGCGGCGACCCCGAGTGCAAGCCATACGTCGCGGCCCTTGCCCCGTGTTCCCTCGAGACCGCTCTCTTCGAGTAAGTCAGCGACACGGGGGCCGTCGCACCACAACACGTCGAGCGGGAGGTCGAAGTCGGCTAACCAGTCGACGAAGGGGACGACACGGTCGGCGGGGGCGCGAAGTGGGACGACGACGCGGGCGGGCGAGAGCGACTCCAGCGTCGAGAGGACGCGCTCTGCGGCGAGGCCGGCGTACTCTCGTTCGGTCATGGGGACGACCACGGCCGCACGGTCCGTGGGTGCGTCGGGGACCGTCCCCGAGAGGTCGTGGAGCGTCGTGACCCGCTCTTGTACGTACTCCATCAGTACGGTGGTTGGACTGGGTGAGCAAAAGTGCGGCGAGAAGAGAGGGGTGTCCGGGACTCAGTTTGGTAACCGACCGGCACGCTGGAAGACGACGAGTCCGGTGACGACGGCGCTCAGACCGAGCGCGAATCCGACGAACACTTGGTCGAACGTGTAGCCCACGTCGGTCAAATATCCGACTGCGCCCGACCCACTGGCCTGGAAAATCATCATCCCGAACGAGTACACCGAGTACGCGCTGCCGCGACTCTCGTCGGGGAGGGTATCGAGCAAGTAGGCGTCGAGCGCCGGAAACAGACTGTGGATGACGTACCCCACGATGGCCGTGACGACGAGCAACGCGAGGAGTCCGGTCGTCTGCGTGAGGACGAACACCGAGACGACGAAGGCGACGAGGACGCCGAGGATGTAGGGGACGCGCGGGAGTCTGTCGGCGAGGCGGCCAGAGAAGAAGAACGCCGGCACGCCCGCGCCGAAGACGACGGTGAGCATGTTCCGCGCCGTCGCCGCGGGGAGGCCTTTCGTCACCATGTAGAGTTCGTAGAAGTTGAAGAGGCCCTGCCAGACGAATCCCGTGAACCCGAGGATGACGACGCCGGTGAGGATGATGCGCCACTCCTTACGGACGGCCCCGAGGAGGTCACGGTCCGCCGCGCCCGCGTCGGGGAGGTCTGTCGACCGCGACGTGAAAAAGAGCGCAAGCGTGACCACGGCGGCGGCGATGCCGACACAGACGAAGACGAGTTGCCACGACGCGGAGACGAACCCAAGTCGGGGGGTCACGGAGGGGCCGACGGCGAGAACGAGCGTGACGAAGGGAGCGACGCCGACGGCCGCGAGTTGGCTCGCAGTGCCGTGGATACCCATCGCGCGGCCGACGCGTTCGGGGTAGAGTTCGCTCACTAACGGGTTGGCGGCGACGAAGTACGCACCCGAGGCGAGACCCATCGAGGCGGCACCGACCATCAGCATCTCGATGGACTCTGCGCTCGCGGTCAGTATCGAGGCGGCGACGAGGATGACGCCGGTTCCGAGGACGACGTGGTGACGGGGAACCCGCGTCAGAAGCCACCCCGTCGGGACGCGAAGGCTGGCGCTGCCAAGCCACACGAGTGTCGCGACGAGTCCGACCGTCGCGCGGTTGACGTCGAAGAAGGTGATGAACTCGCCGAGGAGGGGCGCGAAGACGACACGGGCGAGATTGACGAGTAGCACCATCCCGCAGAGGGTTCCAAAGAGGCGGCCACGTGACACGCTCGAAAGCGCGCACCCCGTAGTGACAACACTTTCGAACCGAGAGACGGTTGCCGGGTCGCCGGCGGGTTTTTATGTTCGTTACACAAACGACCGTTTATGAAGACAACGCGGAAGGGCCTTCGAGACGGCGAATTGGACAAAGATACGTACGGTCGACTGACGTGTTCGACGTGCGGCGAGTCACTCAAGAAGAAGAACGACCCCGACGAAGTGTTCGCGCTTCGAATCTGCCCAGATTGCGGAACCGAGTGGAAAGAACTCAGATAACCCTGTCGGCCGCTCCCGCGAACCACCCGATTCGACGGCAAACTGACACCGGTCGACGAACGCCCTCCCAGTCGGCGACCGACCTCACTCGAAGACGGAATCGAACGCCCGCGCTCCGAGTGGGTCGAACGTGCCGGCAGCGACGTTCTCTGCGACGTGTTCTGGCGACGACGCACCGACTAACGCGGCAGTGACACCCGGTGCACTCCGAGAGAAGTTGAGCGCACGCTGAGCGGACGTCTCTCCGGAGAGGACGTCGTCGACCACCTCAGGAATCTGCGCGGCGAGGTCACCCTGTGCGAGACTCGCGCTGGTGAAGACGTGCAAGCCGTGTTCGTGAGCGTACCACAGCGCACTCGTCGTCTCGCCGTCGGCCGTCTCGTGGGCGTCGACAGAGAACGCGTCGGCCATCACGACGTTGAACGGCAGTTGAATCGCGTCGAGTGACGACTCCTCGTTTCCAACCGTCTCGGCCGCGCGTTCGGCCCGGCGGACGACTTCCGGGAGCGAGAGGTACGCCTCGTCGTCGGGCGCGACGCGGAACGCTTCCCACGTGGCGACGCCGTATCGTCCGATATCGTCCGCGGCGACTCGCCGTTCGAGCACTTCGAAGGCCGCTTCGATGCGGTCGTAGACTGTCTCGCGGTCGGCGATAGCCAACTGCGTCTCGGGGTTGTGGAGGTAGTAGAGATCGATGTGGTCGAGGCCAGTCAGGTCGAGCGAGCGGTCGACCATCTCGTCGACGAACGTCGGCGCGATGGTGTGACTGCCGTGGGCGAGTTCGTCTGCCTCCGCGAGTCCCGCGTCGAGGACCGTCTCGCGGACGTACTGCCCAGGGTTCTCGGGGCGCGACCGGTCGAAGGGGACGAACCCTGCTTTCGAGGCGACGACGACGGCCTCTCGGTCGATATCCGCCTCGCGGAGTGCGTCGCCGACGACGCGTTCCGACCGACCGTGGCGGTAGTTCGACGCCGTGTCGACGAGGTTGATGCCGCTCTCCAGTGCGAAGACGAGCGACTCGCGGTATCTGTCGTCTACCTCGTCGCTCGGGTCACCGAGATACGTCCCGATGCCGATACTCGAAACGACGCCGGGTCCGAATCGGCGGAAGAAGGTCCGGCCGAAACTGTCGCCGAAGCGGTCACGGTAGGCCCACGTTCCCCGTCCAGTAGCCATATCTGGGGCTAAGACACCCGGCGGTTAAGGGCCACCGGTCGCGCGGTGGGGAACTCGAATCCAGAAGCGAACTGCTCAGATGTCGCCTTGAAGCGCCTCGAAGACGCGTTCGACGAGTTCGTCGCGGACGATACCACCGCCGTTCCCGCCGTCGGTGACGGTTTCGGGGCGGAGAATCTGTCCGCCGCCCATACGAGCGTGTCCGCCCGCGCTCGACCCGCGGTAGTCCGTCAGTGCCGCTTCCAGCGTTCGGCCCATGTGGACTCTGTCGTCGCGAGAGCGACCCGAGAGGTAGACGTTGCCGTCGCGTTCGCCGCAGACGACGGCGGCGGTGACGCCTTCGAGTTGGATGAGTTCGTCCGCCGCCTGCGGAATCGCATCGACGTTCGAGAGCGTCCCGATGTCGGCGACGGCGAACGGGCCGCGCACGTCGCGTCCGGCGATTGCGCGGGCCTTGGCTTCGAGCACCTCGCGGGAGACTTCGGGGTTCGCGATGCGGTCTAAGTGGTCTTCGTTCACGCCGGGGAACAGATACCCTGCGGCGTCGAAGTCCGCCGACGAACACCCGGCGGTCAGGTGCTTGGTGTCGGTGAGGATGCCGTAGACGAGACCCGTCGCGACCTGTGAGGGGACGGTGTACGTCGAGTTTACCTCGCTCGCGTGCATGTCCGGCGGCACCGGGTTCGCCCCGAGGTCACGGAAGTACTCCGCGATGATGCTCGAACAGGCACCGTAGTCGGTTCGCACGTCCGTGAACGCCTCGCCTGTGCCGTCGCCCGGGTGGTGGTCGACGACTGCGTACGGGAGGACGCCCTCTGCCCCCGCAAAGCCACGTGGGGTGTTGTGGTCCACGAGGATGACCGCCTCGGCGGCGAGGTCACTCACGTGGTCGATAGCGTCTAAATCGAGGTCCAAAACGGTCCGAAACGCCCGGTTTTCCTGATGTCGAATCTGGCCAGCGAACTGAATCGTCGGTTTCGTGCCGACCTGTTCGGCGAGACACGCGACCCCGATTGCGGTGGCCATCGCGTCGGGGTCCGGGTTCGGGTGCATGAGGATAGCCACTTCCTCGACGTCTTCGAGAGCCTCGGCGAAGCGCGCGCCCATCGGGCGCTTGAACCGAATCGCCGCGTAGAGGGCGAGTGCAACCGTTCCGAGGCCGACGACGATAGCCGCCGCTAGCTCCGGGTGTGTGCTGACGAACGACCCCACCGACTCGAACACCTCTCCCGAGTCGAACTGTCCCACCGAGCCGACCATACACAAGAAGTCCAAGGGGAATGGTATGAATATTCCCCCTAATCGGTCGTTCTCAATTGACAGAACATCCGACCCCTCAACCTATCTGGTCGGGGAAACGCTCAGGAGCGATTCGCCCGAAAGGCGTCGATTGCCGCCCGATAGCCCGACTGATACGTCGGGTGAGTGAACTCATAGCCGAGTTCGTGGAGGTAGTCGTTCGAACACCGCTTGCTCGTGAGGATGCGACGCCGGGCCGCCTCCGAGAGGTCACCCGCATCGAGTCGGTCCTGTTTCGTCCGCTTTTCTGGACGCGGGACGCCACACTCGTCGGCCAACCAATCGGCGAACTCGTGTTTCGAGACGGGTTCGTCGTCGACGACGAGGACCGTGTCGTCGCGTGCACGGTCGGTTTCGAGGAGGTACGCGACGGCACCAGCGGCGTCGTCACGGTGGACCATGTTGAGATACCCCTCCGTGACTGGGCCGTCGAGATATCGTTCGAGGCGGTAGCGGTCAGGACCGTAGAGACCCGCGAATCGCGCGACAGTTCCGTCGAGTCCCTGCTCGGCGGCGTGCTCGCGTGCGACACGTTCCGCTTCGGCCAAGACGCGCGTCTTGTCTGTCGTCGGGTCGAGCGGTGTCGACTCGTCGACGAAGGCGCCGTCGTGGTCGCCGTAGACGCCCGTGCTCGACGTGTAGACGACTCGCTCCGGCGGGTCGTCGCGTGCGGCGAAGTGGTCGATAGCGGTCCGTAGACCGTCGACGAAGACAGTGCGCGCGGCGTCGGCCCCCCGGCCACCGGAACTCGCTGCGAAGACGACGTGGTCGACGTCGGGAATCGCGGCGAGACGCTCCGCGTCCGTCACGTCGGCACGCACCGCTTCAGCACCCGTGTCGGCGACGGCGTCGAGGCCCGCGTCAGAGCGTCGAACGCCCCACACGTCGTGCCCGTCGGCGACGAGTTGCCGGGCGAGTTCGAGGCCGACGTATCCGCATCCGAGGATGGCGACCCTCATCGCTCGTTTCGGACGGCGATGGCGTGGTGGATGGCCGCGAGTTCGGAGAGCGTCGCCGCAGTTCGGCCCTCGATGGCCTGTTGAATCTCTTGGCCCGAAAGGTCGAGTTCGACTTCGGCGGCGAGTGTGTCTACGTCGAGGATGCCGGTGGTCATGCCCATGAGGAGGTGGTCGCGGAACTCCCACGCGATGGCGTCGGCGTCCGGGTTGCCGTCGGTGAGTGCGAGAATCGAGGCGGCCTGTTCGAGCGTCAACTCCAACACGCCGTTCGAGAGGATATCTTCGGAGACATCGGCAACGTCCGCGGCGGCGTCTACGCCAGCGGCATCGACTGCGGCACGGACTTCGTCCTCGTAGGCGGCCCGAAGTTCGTCGGGCGACACGGTGCCGGGGCGCGCGACGGCGTCGTACAACATATACCGAGGATTGGGTAGTCGGGCGGCAAAACGGTTGTCACTCGACACGAGTTCGCCCGCAACGACAGTGCGTGTCGTCGTCGGTTCCGACAGTCGTCGCGTCGTCACAGTGCCCGACAATCGGTTGCGACGGTACATCCCGCGCCTCCTTCCCACCCGGCAGAGCGTTCGTCGGCGTCACCGTCTACGTCACCGACGCCGATTCCCGACGGCGGGACGGCGACGACGATGGCTGTCTCCACGTCGAACGTGACACGCTCGCCGCGGCCGACTGTCTCCCGCGTCCCATCTCGGTCCCAGTCGAATGCGACGGCGGACCCATCGCGGGCGTAGGTCAGCGACTCCGTTTCGCCGCCGCGGGCGTGGACACGGAACTGTGCGAACTCGCCGGCGACAGCGACGTCCCACACGTTGACTGTCGCGTACCAGTACCCGGGAACGGGAGCGACTGGCATCCCGGCCGGGACGCGACGGAACGAGCGGTCGAATCGCGAATCAAGCGTGTCGTCGATGCGTTCCTCGACGGCGTCTTCAGTCGCGTTCCTCACCACGTCAGTCGTCGCGGACGCGACGACGTCCTGTCTGGCGGTTCGCGTCGATTCGACGGTTCGGTTCGTGAGCCGTTGTGGAACCGTCGTCGACTGGCTCCGGCGGACAGACCGGAAGGCGTCGTCGAGACGGAGTTCGAGGAGGTCCGCTTCGACGGTTCTCGGTGTAGTTGCAGAGACGGCGATAGCACGTGCGGCAGACCCGTTCGTAACCGCCAGCGCTCTGTGTGCCGGGTCGTCCCATCGGCCGAGCGTCGATTCCAGTACTTGCTGTCGTTCAGTGACGCCGAGGTCGGTGTGCGTAGTGAGCGTGTCGCGGGCCGCTTCTTCGGCCGGAACCGTCGCGCGGACGACGGCGAGTTCGAGTTCGTCGTGGCGTTCACGGAGGGTGTCGTCGGTTCCGTTCGACGCCGCCAACGTATCGTCCGCAGCGAGAAGTGCGTGGGCCGCAACGCGCAATGAGACGCGACGACGAGCGCCGAAGACGGGTTCGAGGACGGTGTCTGTCGCGTCCCCGTAGGGAACGGTGAACAGGTTGGTGTTGCGGGCGACGAGCGGATGGTACGTCCCTGCGCGGTCGACGGACGGAACTGCGGCCCCCGAGAGTCCGCCGAGTGAGAGGTACATCGGGTCCGCGTCGGGAACGAACCGGACACCACCGGGACGACCGGGTTGCTGTGCTGGCCGCGTCGTCTCCAGGACCTGCCGAGCAGTCCGTTCGGCAGCGACTGCCGACGAGAGCGACCCGACGTTCGCATCCTGCGCCGCCTCGTCTGCCGCGCCAGTCGCGGCGGCGGTTTGATTGGCGCGGTGGTCGAGTTCCACCAGCACGCGGTCCAGATACGCGGCGCGAACCGCGACACGTGCTCTGTCGGCGACGCCGTCGTAGGCAGCAGGTGCACCGACCAGTTCGTCCCGGTCGGAGCGGAGGTCTGCGGCGAGTTCAGCCGCTGGGTTCACCTCGCCAGCGGCGACTGCACGGGCCGAGACGGTCAGACTTCGGTTGCGGACTCGCTGGTGGAGACTGACGAGGTCGGCACGAATCCACGCGTCGAGACCAGACGGCCGAGGTGCGACGACCGACTCGGGCGACGGCACGTCACCCTCGGCCACGTCGCGGGCGAGTCCGTCGAACCCGCCGCGAGTGGAGACGATGTCGTCAGCGACGCTCGCCGCGGCGGCGACGTTCTCGCCGTCGAGTTGACCACCCGGCGTGAGCAATGGGTCGATGGGACGCGCTGGACCGGGGACAGCGTTCGGTTCGACCACCACCGCGACGTCGACGCGCGTCTTCTTCACTGTCTGTTCCTCCGATTCGAAGGTCTCGTTTCCGAGTCGCCACGTCTTCGTGGTCTGCTCACGGGTCGTCACCATCCGAGAGGCCACCGCCGCGACAGCGGTATCTGGAGCGACGGCGGGCGCTCGGGTAGGCAGCGTCGTAACCGACGAATTCGTCTCGGTCGTCGTCGCTACGAGTCTCCAGTCGGAACCAGCGTCGACTGGTGGGTCGCTCGTGTGCTGGACGACGTGAACGTTGGATTCGACCGAGACCGTCGCCCGGTGTGTGTCGGCGACCACGTCGTCGAGTGAGTCGCCATCGGTGCCATCGAGGAGTGAGACGAGTCCATGGTCCGCCGCAGAACCGACGGACGCCTCGATGGTTCGGTCTGTCGAGACAGTCGGTAAAGGGGGGCCGTCTACTTCGTTCGGGGCTGGGAGTGCGTCTGCCAGTGCAGGTGCGCCGGTCGCGCCGGTCTGTGCCAGGAGGCTTCGAACACCGGTTCTGACGGCAGCACGGCCGACCGCATGGCGGGCGTCGGCATCGGTACTCCCGAACGTCTGCTGTTCTGTGAGGAGGACACCGGCGTTCGTCGCCAACGCGGCGTGCTCGTTCGAGACGACGTTTTCGATGGGTGCACCGGCGTACTGACTCCACCCACGAGTCCACGCTGCGGCCCAGAGCGCCGTCGTGACTGTCGCGTCCAGCGTGCCGCCGTTCGTCGCGCCCGCGTCGAGACGCCGTTCGAAGGTCTCCGTCCGGTTGTGGAGTGCGAGGACTGGTGTTCGGACGCCGACCGTCGTCGTGACCGACTCGTCGGCGACGCGAGCACCGTCTCGTTGCGCTTTGACTGTGATATTTTCGACGGTGACGACGAGCATCGTTCCGTTCTCCCGTCCTTCGAGAGAGACGCGGTCCATCGCGCTGCGAAGGGTCGATTCGTTCGTCGGCCGCAGAATCGAGGCCGTCGCGTGGACGTCGCCGCGTCGAGCGGAGAGTGCCCGAAGCCGTTCTTCGGTGGCGAGTGCGATTCGGAGACGGAGATAGTCGCGGAAGGTCTGGTTCTCCGAGAGAACCCGACCGACCGTCGTGTTCGCCGGCGTCGTCACGGGATTCGCGGCGACCTCACGCGCCGCGTCGCGGACTGCTGCTCGAACTGCTGCGTCGGTCTGTGCAGTCGCTCGCTCGACTGCGTCTTCGACTCGTCGGTCCGTGACGGGGTCGTGGGTCGAGAGCGCCCCCGAGAACGTCGCACTCCCGACGAGGAGGAGAACCCCGAGTAGGGCGAACGGGACCCGCCCCAGGTCGTCTTCGGCGAGTCTCACGGTGACCACGTCCTGACGACGATGGTGACGCGCCCAACAGCGACAGCGTCGGCCGCGCTCTCTGGGTCGTCGTACCGGGTTCGCATATCGGCGGCGAGTCGCGGTGCGAGCGCCGCCCCGAGGTCAGCGTTCGCGGCGCGAGTCTCCTCGCGGGCGACTTCCGGGGCGACGGATGCACCGACCAGCGACCCTGCTCGCTCGTACCGATGGCGCATCAACGTCGAAACTGGTTCGTCGCCGCGCAGTGCGAGACGTGCGAGTGTCGGTGGAAACAGTCCAGCGACGGTCCGGTTTGCGACGACGCCGGCGACGGCGTCGAATCCGTCGTCGCTGGCGGCGAGAGCGTCGTCACGCGCGGACGGAAATCCGCTCGGCACGTCGATGGTGGCGGCATGGACCGTCGCAGACGACGGCGGCGTCGGGCCGAGTGTATCGGTGGCACGAATCGGTGCACTGGGATACGGCGACCAGTGAACTGCAATCTGGACGCCGCGTGCTGGAAGTTCCGACGCGACTCGCGTGGCAACCTGTCGACGCAAGTCGTCCCGTGCGTGCGTGAGGCGAACACCATCGACGGTGGTCGCTCCGAGGGTCGCCCGAGCGAGCAACCCAGCGAGACTTCCATGCGCAGTTCGATCGAGTTCGCGAGAGTCGACGCCGTCGGCACCGAGGAGCGACGGGTCGGCCGCGTCGACACCGGGTTCGAGGTCGTACTGCACCGTCGCCGTACTCGTCGCCAGCGACGCCGCGATGCCGTCGGCGTCGGGGGTTGGTCGACCCGCGCCGACCGCCCCTCCGTCGACTGCACCCGCGTCGGCGGTGACGACCAGTCCGACACTCGCACCGACGAGAAGCAGACAGAGCGTCACGTCGAAGACGAGGTCGGTCACGACCACACCACCACACGGAGTTTGCCGAATCCGACACGACCGGGTTCGGTACGGACGCTGACCCGAGTCACCGAACTGTCCGCACCTGTCGGAGAGGGAGGCCCAGCGACTCGCCGAACGTCGTCGACGGCGACGACGATACGACAGGAGTATCCGTCGGGACAGGCCGACCGGGCGTCCGAGAGTCGAGAGAGTTCGACGACGCCCGTCTCGTCGGTGAGGGCAGATTCGACGGCAGTGAGTGTCGCCGAATCGAGGTCTCTGTCGGCAGTCGGGTGCGCCCGGTCCAGAACCGTCGCGTACCCCGAGAGCGCGGTGAAGACGACGACGAGTGCTGTGAGCGCGGCGACCGGGGACGTCTGTGCTCTACGCCGAGACGACGGTGACATCCGTTCCCTCCCACGAGACGTGTCGGACAGCGAGCGATTCAGCGGCAGGTCGCCACGACGAGTTGGTCTGGTGAGCGTCCGCGACGGCCGAGCGGAACGCCGCAGGCGACTCGAACACGTCGCTCGGGGGCGACCCCGCCGCGACAGCACCGAGACGCGTCCCGGGTGTCGTCGGCACGATTGGACCGAACGCGAACGTCGCGTGTGCGGCACCGCCCTCGTTTCGGAGACCGATACGTTGGGCGTCGAGACGGATGGAATCGGCATTTAGCGAGCGTTCGGCCGTCACGTCGTAGTCGGCGACGGCGACGCCATCGACAGTATCTGCGACGCCGGACGCGTCGGGTGCTGGCGTCGTCGGTATCCCGGCGACGACACCGAGGAGGACCGTCGCAGCGACAGAGAGTGCGGTCCAGATGTACAGCGATTCGAGCGGTGCGTCGAACATAGACCGGGGTGGTCCCGTTCGAGTATTTAAACCTCAGCCCGGTCAGAACAACGCGCCTGCGGCGACGAATGCGATGAGAAACGTCACTGTCGACGAGACGAGTGCGCTCCCGACACGCGACGCGACGAGGTGTCTGTCGAGTCCGTCGGCGATACCGACGGCCAGCGTGGTGAGGACGACGGCCGAGACGAGAACGTAGACGCCGACGGCGACACCGAGGTCACTGGTCGCCATCGGGGCGGCGACAGCAGCTTCGTCCAGTGTCCGTGCCGGCGTCATCCCGTCCGCGAGTGCGACAGTTGCGCCTGCGACGAGTGGGCCGAAGATGGCCGCCGTGTTCGAGAGCGTCTCCGTGACCGAGGCGAGTTCGCGACGTGACTCGGCATCGAGGCGAGAGAGTGCGGCGAGTTGGTCGGCCATCGAGACGATAGCCCGTCCCGCGGGACGGCCCTCACTGGCGGCGAGTCCGAGTAAGGTGACGACGCCTTCGACCCGAGGACTGGGGACCGAGTCGAGGACGCCGTAGTCACCGCAAAACGACTCGACGACGCCCACCCGAAGTCGGCGCTGGACGCCAACCGCGTCGCCGAGGAGTGTACCCGCTTCGCCGGGAACCGACTCGGCGGCACGGGCGAGTGCCGACTCGACTGCTTCGCCTTCGCCGACGGCGCGACCAACGAGGTAGAGGACGTCTGAGAGACTGTCTTCGACCGCTCGCACACGAACACGGAGCGTCATCATGGGCCGGGCGGCGACGTACAACGCGGTTCCGACGCCAGCACCGACCGCCGCGAGCGGTGCCGACCACGGGGCGACGACGGCGTCGGCAGCGACGAAGCACCCGGCGGCGACGACGAGACCAGTGAGTGCGGCACGTCGTCGATGGTCGGAAACCGCCGGATTGGTGGCGTCTATCGAGAGTGGGGCGAACGCGACGGGGCGACGAACGAGTACCCACGCGACTGTCGTGAGGAGTCCTGCTGGGAGGACGAAATCGTACAGGAAGACGACGTGTCCGGTGGAGATGCCGACACCAGCGACTCGTGCAGCAGGAAGCGCGCCGACGAGTGCAAGCGGGAGTAAGACGCCGAACGCGTAGACAGCGGTGACCGGGCCGCGAATCTCACCGACGAAGTCGGCGAGGCGGTCACGCGTCCCCTCGCGGACGACTTCGTGCGCTCTGTCGAGTGCTCGGTCACGTTCACCTGCGGGAACGTCGGCGGCAGTCTGGAGCAACGCCGCCGACCGGTCGAGCGCGGGGAACCACGAGCGCCACGCAGTCGCGAACGCGCCGAGGCCAGACGTCGGCGTCCCCCGAGCGCGTTCTGTGTGTGCGGCGAGCGAGGAAGAGAGCGGTCCGTCGTCCGCGTGGGCAGCGAACGCCACCGCACGTTCGACGGATGGTTCGATTCGCATTCGGAGCGCGATTCGACCGACGAGTTCGGGTGCGCTGCCGAGTGCGCGGGTTCGGCGAAGTGTCGCCACCCAGATGGGTGCGGTGTGAATCGCGTGGGCAGACCCGAGCGCTGCGGCGAGTGCAACCACGAGGACCGTCAGCGTCGGCAGTCGAGCGACAGTCGCGAGAGCCCACGCGAGAAGCGCGGCGGGAATCGCAGCCCCGTATCCAGCCTCGACGACCACCTCGGGGTCCGTCTCGGAACCGAGGAACGCGAGCGCACGTCGTAACTCGTCGCTCGGGTCGGCAGACGTCGGCGCGAGTCGTGCGAGCATCGGCGTCAGCGTGTGGGCGACGGTGGTCAGCATCCAGAACCACCGTCCGAACGCAGTTCGGTGCGGTCGGCAGGGTCCGTCCGACCAGTCTCGGCGAGCGTCGCGAGTCGTCTCGACCGAGTATCGAGCACGTCGAGAACGTCGGCGTACGATTCACCGGGATTCGAAATCGACTCGATTGCGAGACTGTCACCTCGTTCGACCGCTCCAGTCGGTACGAGCGAAGCGCCGTCGTGGGCGAACAACGTCTCGAACGTCGCGTCTCCCGCCGTCGGCCGGACTTCTTCGACGCGAGCGACACGGTGCGAGTCCGCACGCTGGCAGGTGACGACGAGGTCAGTCGCGGCGAACGACGACGCGGGGACTCCCAAATCGGAGACCACGCGCTCTCGAACGTCGGTCGCACCGTCGCCGTGAATCGTCCCGAGGACGGCGCTGGCGTTTGCGCCGACGCGCATCGCTTCGTAGAGGACCGCTGCCTCGTCGCCGCGGACTTCGCCGACAGCGAGTGCTCCGTCACCCAAGCGGAGTGCGGCGTGAAGCGCCTCCTGTGGCGTCGGTTCGGGGCCACCCGTGGTGTCGGTTCGGAGCGTCTGCACGTCTCGCCCGGCGTCTCGGAGACTCGTTGCCGGGAGTTCTGGTGTGTCTTCGATGAGGACCGTCCGAACGTCGCTCGGGAGTTCCCACAGGAGCGATTCGAGGAACGTGGTCTTGCCAGCACCGCGCGCCCCGGCGACGAGAATGGAGGCTCCGCGTTCGACGGCGAGCGAACAGAGGGCCGCGGCGTCAGCCGAGAGCGTCCCGTTTCGCACCAGTGCGGGGAGTGTCAGCGGCGTCTCGTCGTGTCGGCGGAACGCGAATCCAAGTCCGTCACTCGCGGGTTCGGTGACACCTGCGACGCGAATACTCGTGCCACCCGCGTCGACGACGGTGTCGAGCGTCGGGTCCGCACGCGAGAACGAGGCACCACTCACACGACGGAGACGCGAAGCGAGCGACGCAGCACCACCGGGTGTGAGGCGCACGTTCGTCGGCATCGACTCGCCGTCGACGACGACGCGAATCGGATTCTCGTCGGCGGGTGTCGAGACGTACACGTCTGAGACGTGAGCGTCGGAGAACAGGTCGTCGAGGACACCGTGGCCGTGGGTGTGTTTTCTGAGAATCGCGACGAGTGTGTCCACCGGGTCGTCCGCGTCGGCGACGAGGCGAACAGCACGGCCAGGTGCCCGTGGCCCGGCATCGACGGCGCCGCGAGCGAGTGCATCGTGTGCCGCCGCGAGCGTCTGCGCCGCGGACGGGGCGAGATTCGACTCCGGCGGGTCGAGATGGTAGTGAGGGCCGTCCCGAGTCTCGTACCGACGCGCGACTGCTCCCGTCTCGAGGTCGGTACTCGCGACGAGTCGAGCGTCTGCCGGCGGGTGCGGGTCGATACGTGAGCGTGCGAGCGTCGGCCCGACGACTGCCCGGAGTGCGTCACGGTAGCCCTCGGCGTCACTCGCCCCCGCTGCGAGTCCGGTTTCGACTGCCGCACGTCGTATCGGTCCCGCACGCCCAGTCGCTTCGTGGGCGGCACCCAACGGGTCGTGGCGGGCGCGTTCGGCCAATCGGTCGTCGTAGAACCCGACTCGCTCGGCGAACCGGCCGGCGGCGACGAGGAGGCCGACTGCACCGTCGTCGAATCGACGCTCCACACCGTCGGTTCTGACGACAACGGCGTCCACGTCACGGTCCTCTAGCGTGCCGACGACAGTCGCACGGCACGCCGGCGCGGTTGCGAGCGACCCTCCGTTCGGACAGTCGGCAGCATCGACGACGAGCGTGGCCGCATCGTCGTCCAGACGGTCCGTCGGGGTCGTAATCGAGGCCGTACACCGGCAGGTTTCGGAGGTGTCGTCTTCTATCAGTCGGCCAGCACCGACCGCAACGAGCGCACTGGTGAGCGTCTCGGGGAGTGATTCGCGAGTGAACGTAGAGACCGACGAACGGTCGAAGTCGAGGGGCATGCGGTGGGGTGGTCCCGTTCGACTACTTGAACCTACGGAGTCACCCACCCGTGTCGAACTGCGGCGACCATCGGTCACGCTGGCGCGACGACGACCACGGGACCGGCGGTGTTCGCCGCCAGCGTCAACCGAAGTCGCTGTTCGCCGGGGCCGAAGACCAGTCGCTCACCGACGACGTGAACCCGTGGACCACCGACACGACGGACGATAGTCGTCCCCGACGCCGTCGTCGCCGCGAGTTCGACACCATCTCCCCCGCGAATCGTGAGCCGTGAGACGCCACTCGCCCGCCACGACCCAGACGGAACGTCGAGGACGACGTGTCGGCGCGCACCAGCGAGACCAGTAGGCGGTGGGTCTTCTGTAGTCGCGAGCGAGGCGGCGGCGTGGGCGATGTCGTCCGCCATCGTCCCGACTGCGACAGTCGTCGCATCTGCCCGCGCGGCGTCGACTGCCGGGAACGCGACGCCCGCGATTGCCACCGTGAGGAGACACGTGAGGACGACGCGAATCACAGTACGTCACGGAGACGCGCCGCCAGTCCGCGGGTACTCTCGGCAGACGTGTGCTGGTCGTCGATGTGGTTGCGGGAATGCTGGTCGTCGAGGTGGTTGGGACTGTGCTGACCGTCGGGTCGGGTGCGGGAATGCTGGCCGTCGGACCGGGACCGTCTGTGCTGAGGCGGTTCAGCGTCTGGGCCACTCTGCTGCTCGGGTGCTGCCGACTCGAACGTCATCTCAGACTCGTCTACGAGCGCAGATTCGAGTGATTCAGCTTTGGCCAGTGCCGCGTTCGCCCGTCGTTCCACGTCTTCGTTGACGGTGCGAACACCACCGAGATAGCCACGAACCGCCTGTGTCGCCGCGTCGACTTCGTCGAGACGCTCGGAGAGTGACTCGACTGTCGATTCGACAGTGGAGAGTCGGTCCTCGATTGCCGCGACGTCTTCGAGCGAAGAGACGTCGGTGTCGGTCCCCGTGACGGTCCGTTCGACTGCTTCGAGTCGAGAAGCCAGTTCGTCCGTTCTGTCGGCCGCGTGTGCAAATCCGTCGTGAGTCTCCGCGGAAGTGTCGGGAGTCATAGCCCCGGTTGGAGCCGTCATCGTACATAAACGTCCGGCGGTCGAAATCGCGCAACCGGCCGCCCGTACACTCGTTCGTGGGGAACGTTCAAGACGGGGCCAAGAGTGTGTTGTCGCATGAAGACCGTCCTGATTGGTGTAGGTCAAGCAGGTGGGAAACTCACCGCCGCCCTCCAGTCGTTCGACCAACAGATGGGATTCGGTGCGGTCCTCGGTGCCATCGGGGTCAACACCGCAAAGACCGACCTCCAGTCGCTCCCATTCGAGACCGTTCTCATCGGCCAAGACCGTGTCAACGGACACGGCGTCGGTGGCGACAACGAACTCGGCGCTGAAGTGATGCAAGCAGACAAGACAGAAGTCATGTCGGCGCTCGACGGCCGAATCACGGCGCAGACGGAGTCGATATTCGTCGTCGCCGGTCTCGGTGGTGGGTCTGGGTCCGGTGGGGCGCCCGTCCTCGCCAAGGCTCTCAGACGCGTCTACGACATCCCTGTCTACGTACTCGGTATCCTCCCCGGACAGGACGAAGGCGCGATGTATCAGGTCAACGCCGGTCGGTCGCTCAAGACCGTCGCCCGAGAGTCCGACGCCGTCCTCCTCGTCGACAACGACGCGTTCCGCTCGTCCGGTGAGTCGATGAGCGAAGGCTTCGACGCCATCAACGACGCCATCGCTCGGCGCGTCGGGTTACTCCTCGCTGCAGGCGAAGCAGTCGAAGGCGTCGGCGAGAGTGTCGTCGATAGCTCAGAAGTCATCAACACGCTCCGTGCCGGTGGAATCGCAGCACTCGGCTACGCCAGCGCCGAGGCCTCCGAAGTCGCAGAGGAGAACATCAACGCCGTGATGAGTACGACACGTCGCTCACTCCTGACGGGGACCAGCCTTCCAGATGCGAGCGACGCCGACTCGGCACTCGTCATCATCGCCGGGAAACCGGACACCATCCCCAGAAAAGGTGTCGAACGCGCCCGCCGCTGGGTCGAAGACGAAACCGGGAGTATGCAGGTTCGCGGCGGCGACTTCCCACTGGAGAGCGGTCGAATCGCGTCGCTCATCCTCCTCGGTGGCGTCGAACGCTCAGACCGCGTCGAGGCGTTCATGGAACGCGCTCGGGAAGCAATCGAGCACGCAGCGACCGAAGAGCGGGAAGACCCCAAGGAGATGTGGCACAACGACGAACTAGACGACCTGTTGTAGGCGCCGCACTGCTCGACGAAACGAGAGTGACACTGCTCTGGGAGGAGTCAGCGACGAGCGACGAAAGCGCGGCCGAAGCGACGTCGTTCGCACCGGCCACCGCGTGATTTTTCGAAGCGAGGGTCGGTCTATGAGACTCGTCTACTGGTGGACGAGACTCGCACCGTCGAGTTCGGTGCGGGCGTAGTCGAGTTCCATCAGGTCGAGAATCGTCGGCGCGATATCGTAGAGGTCGGCGTCTTCTATCTCCGCGTCGGGGTCGTCGACGTAGAGCGTGGCGTTGTCGAACGAGTGCATCCCGTTGCGCGGGCCGGTGCCGAACACGTCGTCGTGGCCCTTGAATCCGGACTTCAGGTCGAAGCCGTGGTTCGGGATGACGACGAGGTCAGGCGCGATATCGTCGTGGTTGCCGCGGAAGGCCTCTTCCTTGACGACGACGCGTTCTGCGACGTTCTTGCCGTCGGGGCCTTCGAGTGCTTCGAGTTCCGCTTTGAGTTCGTCGCGGACTTCCTCGTACTCGTCTTGTGGGACGGAGCCACGCGGTTCGCGGCCTTCGAGGTTGATGAAAAAGCGCCCGGGGATGAGCGAGTAGGCCTTCGAGTCGCCGTCGATGTCGGACAGTGAGTCGTGGTCGTCCGATTCGTACGAGAGCCACCCTTCCTGTTCGAGCCACGTGTTACAGTGGACCTCGTAGTCGAGCGAGGTGAACCCGTGGTCGGAGGCGACGACGAGCGTCACGTCTTCGGGGAGCATCTCACGGATGTTCCCGATGTACTCGTCGACCTTGCGATAGAACTCCACGAACGCGTCTTTGTTCTTCCCGTCGCGTTCGTAGTCTTTGAACAGGAAGTGGTTGACCCGGTCGGTAGTCATGAAGACGCCGAAGAAGAGGTCCCAGTCGTCCTCCTGGAGGTAGTGCGAGAAGGCTTCGTACCGCTTGTCTAAGGTCTCGTGGGCGTCGTCCATGAACGCGGACTTGTCGTCGTCGTGGCCGAGTTTGGCGTTCACGTCGATCTTGTAGCCCATCCCTTCGAGGTGGTCGCGGAAGTCGTCGGGGTAGGCGGCTTTGTCGACGCCGGGCGAGAGGAATCCGGAGACCATCCGCTGGATGTTTCGCTGGGGTGGGAACGTCACGGGGACGTTCATCACGGTGGCCTTCCGGCCGGCGTCGGTCACGCGGTCCCAGAGGCGCGTGGCCTGCACGTCGCGGCCCATCGGGACGTACGTGTCGTACGACCCGACTTCGCGGTCTTGGAACCCGTAGACACCCGTCTCACCGGGGTTGACGCCAGTGGTGAGCGCCGGCCAACACGCGCTGGATTCCGGTGGGACGATGCTGTCGATAGAACCTGCTGCACCATCGTCTGCGAGCGCCGCGAAGTTGGGGAACTCTTCGGGGTGCTCAGAGAGGAGACTAAATGGGACCCCGTCGATGCCGATGAAGGCGACGCGGGGGTGGTCCTTGCCGCGGAGTCGGTCGAACAAACCCATACGTCCCGGTACCAAAGAGAGCCATAAGAAGGTTCGTCTCTCTACGCGTGTTTGCGCCAACGTACGACGGATGTGCGCGTGTGTCCGAGTCGGCGGCGAGATTCACCGCCGAGCGGCGAGAGGGGCAGTGTACTCTGTCTGCGTGTTCAGGCCCGCGGCGAGCCACGTATCCTGAGCGGACGTTCCGCCGAGACGGTGGTCCGACCGCTCACACGAAGTTCGCTCACCGCGACGAACGCCAGTCCCCACAGGACGAGCGCGATAGCCCACATCGTACCCACGCTCGAAATCTGCGTCGGGAAGACGAGCGAGATAGCCCCGAAGTAGATGGCGAGACCAGCGGTCAACCACGCGACGAGACGGTGTCCCGGTGCACCTGCGGCCGCGATGAGGCCGAGGAGCAACAAGCCGATGGACATCGTCGTCATCTCCATGTAGTGACCGGCGACGGCGTGAACGTCACCCGACCCCTGGAGGGCGAACTGATTGGCTGCGAACGCGAGGACAGGGATGGCCGCCACCGCGACGAGGCCGAGCAGTGCTGGACTGTAGTCGTCGCCGAGAGAGAGTATCTCTCGACCTGCGGGGTGGAACAGCGCCATGAGGCCCGTGAGGATGAAGAACGGAACGACTTCTTCGACTGGTCCACCGCCGACGATGGTTCCAACGAGGACGAGCGTCGTTACGAGGAACGCGACTTGCATCAGCGCAACCCGCTTGAGTGGGCGGTACAGTTGACTCGCGACGCCGAGGATGATTATCCAGACGTTCGCCGCGATGACCATCACGTGGAGTCGGTGTTCTGCGAGAACTTCGCCACCGACACCCCACCCGGTGATGGCGAACGCGAGCAGTTCTGAGACGAACGCCGCGGCCATTCCAAGCGTCACCAACGCGAGGAGGTAGAACGCGTACAGGCGGACACGTCTGAACGTCGTCATCGCCGATTCGTCGTCCCCACTAGTGTGTCTATTGGTACCAAGCGACATAGTTGTGGGAGAACGTACGCTAGATGACGAGATAACCGTTTTTCGCGATTCTCGGACCGATTCCCGACGATGTGACGTACTCGGCGACGACGGACAACCCGACGGAGAGACGGGGCGAAGGAGCGAAGTGTCACGCGAGGTAACGTCAGAGCGTGAAGGAGTTCGAGCGCAAACAACTCCTGGAACGAGTCAATCGGGAGGGGGCGACAGTCGGCGTCCAGATTCCCGAGCGAATCGAGGTCCAGGGTGAAGATATCGACCTCAAACAGTTCGTCTTCGAGATTAAGCGCCGTGACACGATTCCGGCGGGCGAGCGTGAACGAGTCGACCAGGCGAAGCGAAACCTCCGTCGTGAGCGCCTCGAACGGCTCGAGCCAATCGAAGAGGGCGAGATAAGCTACGAAGAAGGCCGCCAACTCGTCGACGACATCATCGGTATCGACCGGGCGCTGAACGCGCTCGAACAACTCCGACCCGCGGACCTCGAACAGGAGGCGAAACTCCAGAACGCCGCCGACCAGAAGCGCTGGATGAACTTCCTGAAGAAGGCGCTCGGTCGTGACAGTGGCAAGAGCAAGCGAGGAGGCCGATGAGCCGAAACGACGAGATTGCGACCCTCCTCGAAGAGTTCGCCGACCTGCTCGACGCGAAGGACGTGGCGTACAAGCCGTCGAGTTACCGCCGTGCGGCAGAGAACGTCCGCGAGTACCCCAACCCAGTCGAAGAACTCGCCGAGGAGGGAGAAGACGCCGTCAAAGAGATAGACCGCGTCGGCGACGCTATCGCCTCGAAAATCGTCGAGTACGTCGAGACGGGACACATCGAAGAGTTAGACGACCTGCGAGACGAATTGCCCGTAGATATGGCCGGCCTGACCAGCGTCGAAGGCGTCGGGCCGAAGACGGTCGGCACACTCTACGAGGAACTCGGTATCACCGACCTCGACGAACTGGAGGCCGCCGCCCGCGACGGGCAGATTCAGGAGGTCAAAGGCTTCGGCGCGAAGACTGAAGCGAACATCCTCGAGGGCATCGAGTTCGCTCGCGAGGCCACGGGTCGAGAACTCCTCGGGAAGGCCCGACCCGTCGCCGACGACCTGCTGGCGTACCTCGGCGACCACGACGCAGTCGGCCGTGCAGAACCCGCGGGGTCGATGCGACGCTGGCGAGAGACGGTCGGCGACATCGACATCCTCGTCGAGAGCGACGACCCCTCCGCAGTCATCGACCACTTCCTCGCGTGGGACCTCGTCGACGACACCATCGAGGCAGGCGCACAGAAAGCGAGTACCCGAGTCAACGCGATGCGCGTCGACCTGCGCGTCGTCGACCCATCCGAGTACGGCGCTGCCCTCCAGTACTTCACGGGGAGCAAGGACCACAACGTCCACCTGCGGAACATCGCAATCGACCGCGGCCTCAAGATGAACGAGTACGGGATGTTCGACATCTCGGACGTCGACGACCCGGACGGCGGCCCTCGCATCGGGAGACGTGTCGCCGGTGAGACGGAAGCGTCGATGTACGCTGCGCTCGACTTACCACTCATCACGCCGGAGATGCGCGAAGACACCGGCGAAATCGAAGTGGCAGCAGACGGGTCGCTCCCCGACCTCATAGACGAAGGCGAGATTCGCGGTGACCTCCACACGCACACGAACTGGTCCGATGGCGACAACACCATCGCGGAGATGGTCGCTGCGGCGGAAGAACGAGGCTACGAGTTCCACGTCGTCTCGGACCACGCCACGGGGCCGGGGATGGTCGGTGGCGTCGGCGTCGACGACGACGAACTCCTCGAACAGATAGACGAAGTTCGGGCCGTCGCCGAAGATGCGAGCATCACTGTCTTCACCGGCGTCGAGGCGAACATCGACGCGGAAGGCGGCCTCTCCGTCGCCGACGACGTACTCGACCAACTCGACGTGGTCGTCGCCTCACCGCACAGCGCCCTCGACCAGGACCGCGAGACGGCCACCGAACGACTCGTTCGAGCCATGGAACACCCCGCCGTCGACGTTCTCGGCCACCCGACCGGCCGCCTCATCAACCGCCGCCCCGGCCTCCCACTCGATTACGAACGACTCGCCGAGGCCGCCGTCGAAAACGGCGTCGCACTCGAACTCAACGCCAGTCCGTTCCGTCTGGACCTGAACGGCGAAGCGCTCAAAATCGCCGTCGAAGCAGGGGCGACCATCGCGATAGACACAGACGCCCATCGACCGGCCGAACTCGACCACGCCCGCTACGGTGTCCACACGGCCCGACGTGGGTGGGTCGAGACGGCCGACGTGATAAACACGTGGTCTCTCGACGACCTCACCGACTTCCTGCATTGACCGACGAGAACCGACCACTCAGCGGTACCGGGCCTGACCACCCCGGAACGGTCGCATCCGGCGTCGAGTCGGCCTCGCCAGACGACACCGCACTCCTCCTCGACGTGATGCTCGGAAAACTGGCTACGTATCTGCGGATGTGCGGGTACGATACCGCGTACGCGATGGATGGCGGCGGGGGTGACCCCGGTGACGAAGTCCTGTTGAATCGCGTGAGTGAGGAGCACCGTGTCCTCCTGACCCGTGATATCTCGCTCGCAGAACAGGCACCGCGAAGCGTCCTCGTCGCGGGCCGAAACCCGCTCGACCAACTCCGGGAACTCGAGTCGGCCGGGTTCACCATCTCGCTCGGCGAGTTCCCTGCACGGTGTAGTGCGTGCAACGGACTCCTCGACGTGCTCGAAGACGACGACTCCGTCCCCGAATACGCGCCAGACCCGAGCGAGACGACGTTGTGGCGGTGTCGTGACTGCGGACAGGTGTTCTGGCGGGGAAGCCACTGGCGAGACGTCGAGTCGCGGGTGAACGAGTTGTAAGCGAGAGAAGGTGGGGGCTATCGGGTCAGTAGCGACTTCGGGGGAACCACTCGTCGCACTCTTCCATGTCCTGCATCATCTCGTCGTGGGCCGCACAGTACGGTTGGAGACCCTCCGAGGTGCGGACGTACTCGAAGTACGTGCAGTTTCCACAGTATCGGTCACCGACCGTGGCAGTCTTCGGTCGTTCCGCGGCAGGGTGTTCGGTCGCATCGGAGGGGCCGCGAGTGGCGGACGACGAACCGCCAGCACGCTGTGCCGTCTGTGCGGACTGCGTGGATTTCGGGGCCTCAGTCGGTTCGAGGTCGAGTGGTGTAATCGTGTTCGACGAGGCACCACCGTCGGTGGCACCTGCGGTGCCGCCCATCCCCGACCCAGACGGCTTGTTCGTCTGCGTCTCGACGTCGCCATCGGGCGTTCCGCCGAGGAATCCGATGCCGCTGAGTCCACCGCGAACCGTCTTTTCGACTTCGACGATGCGGGTTTCGCCCTTCTTGGTCACCTGAACCGTCGCCGTGCCACCGGGGTCGTTTCGTGTCTTGAAGTTGGCGACGCCGACGAACAGACACCAGAAGGTGGTGATGGTGCCGAAGAAGTAGACGCCGACGGTCTCCAGGGTCAAGTCTGTCAGGCCTGCACCGCACGTCGCACCGGTCCACTGACAGGGGTACGCGTGGGAGAACAGTCCGACACCGAGGACGGCGATACTCGCACCGATGACTGCCGCGGCACGAGTCCGACGACTTGCTGGCAGCACGGCGAACACGCCGAGGAAGACGGCGGGAACGCCGATGCCACCGAGGATACCCCCGAGTTCGCGTGCTTCGCCAAGTGTGGCACCACCCGACGTGTACACGTCGGTGGTCGTGACCACGATGCCCGCGATGACGAGCAATGCGCCGGCGATGAACACCCCGAAGCCCAGGGAAAGTCGTCGGAGACTCGGCCCACCGCGGCCACCGTGATACGCCTCCGAAAGACTGGTCATAGCCGTGCCTACGAAACCAGTCCCTAAAACGATGCGTCAGACGATTGTCTGTTTTTCGACACGTCGCGGGCTGTCGGTCTCGGGTCGTCGCGGGACCACATACGAATCTCGAAGGGATTATCATGCGCGGTGGCTAACCCTCGCCCATGGCTGACGAGGAAGCAGACGAGGCACCCGTCGTCGAACTGGGCGAGGGAGAGTCCGTCGAAGGTGCGCCCCTCGCGCGCGTCGCCTCTCGACTGACGTGGCCCCAGGAGAAGAGTAGCATTCTGAAGAAAGAAGGCGACGCGGTCATCCGCACGCCGAGCGGTCCGCAGACCCTCGAAGACGTCCTCGCCGACGTCGACGAGACGTACTTCGACACGCGCCAGACCTTCGTCAACGACGTACTCGACGTCGTTGGTCGCGGTCCGGTCGCGACCGAATAGCGGTGCTCCGTCGCCGGTTCACGCGACTCCCGTGGCTCTACCGTGCCCTCCTCGTCGGAGGCGTGGTCGGTGCCGCGTGGAGTCTCTGGTCTCTTCCCGCCGGCGACCTCACCTACCGCGCGGTCCACGACGCCCTCCTGTTTATCCTCGTCCCCGGAGCGCTCGCGCTCGCACACGGGAAGAACCTCGGGTGGACCGTCGACCGCAACGCACTCCGCAACACTGTCCTCCTCGCACTCTTCGTCCTCCCGTTCTACCTCGTCGGGTCGTCGCTCCCGACGATTCGGACCTACTACCCGATGTGGCACACGTCGACGGCGCTCGCCGACTTCCTCCCACACGCCGCACAGCAACTGCTCGTCGTCGTCGCCGCCGAGACGTACTACCGTGGCTTGCTCTGTGTTGGTATCCGCGAAATCGGGCGCAAGAGCGCACTCATCAGCCCGATTCTCTACGCGTTCCACCACGTCGGGAAACCACCGATAGAACTCCTGCTGTCGGCCCCAACCGACGTGCTGTTCGGCCTCGTCGACTACGAGAGTAACTCGATTCTCCCGTCTATCGTCGCCCACGGGTTCGGCCTCATTCTTCTCGACTGGTTGGTCCTGCACCCACCGTTGTTCCCACCGGAAGATGTCGCCGCCGCGTTGCAGTGGCTTCCGATTCCGCTATGACCGACTCGGAAGACGACGACTCGGCCCACGTAGCGGCCGACGACTCGGGACTCGGACTCGCTCGCGGAACAGTCGAACTCGTCTCTCACGACCCGTCGTGGCACGACGCGTACGAACGCGAAGTCGAACGTCTCCGGCCACGCCTCGGGCCACACGTCGTTGGGTTCGAACACGTCGGCAGTACCGCGGTTCCGGGACTCGCCGCGAAGCCAATCGTGGACGTGCTCGTTCTCGTCGCGCACCTCGACGAGACGGACGAGGTGGCCCGCGTGCTCACCGACGCGGGGTACGAAGAACGGCCGAACGACGCAGTTCCGGACCGACGCTTCTTCGCCCGCGGGCCATCGTCGTGTCGCACGCACTACCTCTCTGTGACCGAACGCGGGAGCGACTGTCACCGCGACCAGGTGTCGTTCCGAGACGCACTGCGGGCCGACCCTGACCTTGCAGCGGAGTACGAACGCCAGAAACGGGCGTTGGCCGAGGCCCACGCGGACGAACGCGAAGCGTACACCGACGCCAAATCGGCCTTCGTCCAGTCGGTCCTCGACGACTGCGATTCGGACTGACCACCGCGGGAAGAGTGCCGCACCCTTCGTGCGCGACCCACACAATACAGGTACCTTTTCCACGCCGGAGCGACTACGAATCGTCATGGCACTCCCAATCGACCCGACCGCCATCGAACCGGAAGACATCGGTGAGGAACGCGTCGTCCTCGACATGGACCACGAGGAGGCAATCGAACACGTCCGCGAAGCCTTCACGGACGCCGGGTTCGGTGTCGCGACCGAATTTTCGCCGTCGGAGATGCTCAACGAGAAAGTCGACGCCGGCCGGGACCCGTACTACGTCCTCGGTGCCTGCAACCCCACGATGGCGGACCGTGCGCTCACCGCCACCGACAACAAGATGGGTGGCCTCTTCCCGTGCAACGTGGTCATCTGGGAGGAAGAACCCGGGAAACAGGTCGTCTACCACCTGAGCATCATGCGCGTCGCTCGCCTCATCGGCATCGCGCCGGACAACGAGGAGATGGCGGACATCATCGCCGATACGGGCGAACTCGTCGAAAAAGCGCTTGCCAACCTCGACGCCGTCGAGGCCTGAGCGGCCGAAACAGTTCTGAACCGACCGGGTTCGCCCCGCCTACACCGACTCACTCTCTTCGAGAGCGTCTGCGATTCGGCCGATATCGTTGCGAATCTTGTACAGGAGGTACATCCCCACGAGCGCCGCCGCAATCGGCAGGAGGCCGAGGACGCCGTAGATGAGGAAGATGATGAGCAGTTCCGGACCGCCGGGTATCTGGAGTGGGACCATACGAGTACGTGTCACAGGGGTGTCAGATAGGTGTTACTGACCGAAGTCGAAGATGTTGGTCTGGAGACCGGCGGCCATCGTGGACTTCCGGCGGAGGTCACCCAACGAGACGGGCAGGTAGTTCGTCACGTCGCGGACCGCCCCACCGAACGTCTCCGCCTCTGCTTTCTCGCCTTCGAAGGCGTGACGAATCGACTCGCGAATCTGCCAGACGCCGACCGGTCCCCAGTACTCGTCGGAGACGTGCCGGAGGACGAGTGCCTTCGCCTGTCGCCCTCTGTCGTGGAGGTGTTCGAGGACGCCCAACCGAGAGGCGTGGTACGCGCCGGCCGTCTCGTTCACGTACGAGGTGCGCCCCTCGTACCCTTCGCTGTCCGCGGCGAGGTACATCCCCGCGTCCGGGTCGGGGTTCCAGACGCTTCCCGGCGCTTTCATCTCGACCAACTCGAACTCCCAGCGACCCGGCGCGAGGATGACCCAGAAGGCGTTTCCGAGGAACTCGTTGCGGTAGATTTCGACGCCGTCGATGGTCTCTGCGTGCTTGACCGTCCCGCGGAGGTACTTCCCGAGCGTGTCGTCGACGGCGGTAATCGACCAGCGCGTCGGCACGAGACGGCGCTGTTGGGTCTGACCGAGTGCACCCGCCGAGAGAATCGTGTTGATGTCGTACACGTCGAACCCGCGCCGGTAGAGGTACGTCATCGCTCCCTGGGCGTTCCAGTCGTCGTCTTCGAGCGTCTTTTCTACCGCCCGCGGGACGTGTGGGTTCTCGGCGAGGTCAGCAGACCGAGCACGGGCACGGGGTCCGACCGGCGTCGCCACGTCGTCAGAGTGGGCGTCGAGGTCCAACTCGGGTTTCCCGTCGAGGCCGATTTCGACCGTGACGGGCCTATCGGCGATGGCGACTTCGCGCTGGGTGCCGAGGAATCCGTCCCACGAGTCTGCGACGTTCGTCACCTTCGTGCCGCGGTTCGAGTTGAGAAGTGACGTGCGGCGCTGGAACACGTCCGAGATACTCACGCCCTCGTCGTACCAGGCAGCACTCGTCTCGAACGTGTCGGCGTCCTCGTCGTGGCCGACAGGCGAGAGAATGCCCGTCGAGACGCGCGGATAGTTCGACCGTCCGACGAAGATGGACGGCGAGACGCCGCCGTAGAGCGAGTCGCCTTGGACCGTCTCCTCGAATCGGTCTTGAAACGTCTCGAGGTGGTCGAGGATGCCGTAGGACTTCTCTTCGGCGAGACGCCGTCGCTCGGCGCGTTCGTCCCGCTCGATGTCCATGAACTCGTCGAGCCGCATCACCGGATGTGGGTCGCCCTCGGGTATGAACCTTCGGCGACGGCGTCGTCGGGACAGCGGTGAAAACGAAGTGTGTCAGCACCCACGGTGGGTGTCGCGACGGTTCTGTTGGAAACCGTGCCAATTCAGGGGGCTGAGACCAATCAGGCGTGGATGCCCATCGCTTCGATTTGTTCTTGATAGCGATTCCGGATGGTGACTTCCGTCACCTGCGCCACGTCGGCGACTTCGCGCTGGGTCTTCTTCTCGTTACAGAGCAGCGAGGCGGCGTAGATTGCGGCGGCGGCGAACCCAGTCGGCGACTTGCCCGAGAGCAGGCCTTGCTCTGCCGTCGTCTCGATAATCTCGTTCGCCTTCGACTGGACTTCCTTCGAGAGGTCGAGTTCCGACGAGAACCGAGGGACGTACTTCTTCGGGTCGACCGGACGCATCTCCAAGCCGAGTTCTTGGGAGACGTACCGGTAGGTTCGACCAATCTCCTTTCGCTCGACGCGCGAGACTTCGGCAATCTCTTCGAGTGAGCGTGGAATCCCCTCTTTTCGACAGGCGGCGTAGAGCGTCGCGGTGGCGACGCCCTCGATGGAGCGTCCCCGAATCAGGTCTTCGTTGAGTGCACGTCGATAGATGACCGACGCGACTTCGCGGACCGAACGTGGGACGCCGAGTGCGGACGCCATACGGTCGATTTCGCTGAGGGCGAACTGCAGGTTCCGCTCGCCGGCGTCTTTGGTCCGAATGCGCTCTTGCCACTTTCGGAGGCGGTGCATCTGCGACCGCTTCTCCGACGAAATCGACCTGCCGTAGGCGTCTTTGTCCTTCCAGTCGATAGTCGTCGTCAGGCCTTTGTCGTGCATCGTCTTGGTGGTCGGCGCACCAACACGCGACTTCGACTGCCGTTCGGAGTGGTTGAACGCGCGCCACTCCGGGCCGGGATCGATTCGCTCTTCTTCGATGATGATTCCCGTCTCTTCGTGGATTAACTCACCGTCTGCAGTCCGAACGACTTCGTCCGGGTCGAGGTTGTCGAGGTCAATCTCGTCTTCGTCTGTCGCTTCGTCGCCTTCCGACTCGTCTCCCCATCGAGTCCGGTCGTACTCGCGCTCCCGCTGGCGGGTGGGCCGTTTCATCGCATTTTTATAGTGTCTATGGCCTGATGCTTGAAAGTTTTCCCCGTGAGAGTGACAGTCAGGGAGAACGCGGCGGCGAACGGAGCGCCTATACCGAGTCCCCAGCGAGGTGGTGGTATGCCGACGGTCGAGTGTGACCCCGACGATGCCAGACGACGACTCGAAGAGGCAGGCGTATCGGTCAAATCCGGCAACACGGAGTACGAGCGCTGGCGCGCCGAGCGTGGCGACGCCAGCGCCGTCGCCTACGACGACAAAGTCGTCGTTCAGGGTGCCAACCCGGCCGACTTACTGACTATCCTACAACCAAAGGGAGGGCGGGCACACGTCTACTTCGACGGTGCGAGTCGCGGGAACCCCGGCCCTGCGGCCATCGGATGGGCAATCGTGACGAGCAACGGTATCGTCGCCGAAGGCTCCAAACGCATCGGAGAGACGACCAACAACCGCGCGGAGTACGAAGCACTCATCGAGGCCCTCTCGGTCGCCAAAGACTACGGGTACGACGAAGTCGACGTTCGCGGTGACTCTCAACTCATCGTCAAGCAGGTTCGCGGCGAATGGAAGACGAACGACCCCGGCCTCCGTGAACGACGTGTGAAGGCCAACGAACTCCTCGCTGCGTTCGACCGTTGGTCGCTCGAACACGTACCGCGAGAGATAAACGACCGCGCCGACTCTCTAGCCAACGAGGCCCTCGACGATGCCTGACCCAGAACTCCCCGAAGAGGTATTGCAAGAAGCAGAGCGATTGACTCGGTTGGCACGCGACGCCATCGACCCAGACGAGCGTGCGACGTATCTGTCGGCGCGAGACGAACTCGTCGAACCGCACGACTTCGTGGCCCGTCTCCGCGACGAAGACGAGACGCTCGTCCTCCACCCTGCCGAGTGGGTCGACGACGATGGAACCGTCCGCCCGTCGCAAATCGACGACGTCGACCGCGGGATAGAACGCCCGCTCTCGGGGACTGGTGAAGAACACGAGTGGAGCGCCGTCGAAGAACACAACGCTGCCGTCGTGGAGGCTGTCGCCGACGAACACGGTGAGGTGCACGCCGCAAACGCTCGCGCGTTCGCAGACTTCCTCGGCAATCACTACGTTCGGAAGATAGAGACGGCAGGCGCTCCCGAGGTACGCGAGTTCGTCGAAGAATATTATCCACGCAATGCGTGGCCGACTACTGAACAGCAGTCGTTACTTTCGGAGTCGCTCGAACTGATATTCGACGCCGTAGGCGCCGAAGTGCCCGAATACAGGTGAGCGAACCGGGGTTTCGTGTGATTACAGCTTGGCTTCGATGAGGTCCGAGACCATCTCGGCGCGCTCGTCGTCGGTGACGAACTTCGAGAGCATCCAGTCGAAGCGGTCGAGGACGGCCTGGAGACCATCGTCGGTCAGTTCGTACTGGTTGGTGCGCTTGTCGAGTTCGCTCTTCTCGACGAGGTCCATCTCGACGAGGTCGTCGAGGTTGGGGTACAGACGCCCGTGATTGACTTCGGTGTCGTAGTACTCTTCGAGGTGGCGCTTGATTGCAAGACCGTACATCGGTTCCTCGGCGAGGATGACGAGGATGTTCTGTTGGAACGCGGTGAGGTCCCGAGCCGCACCGGATTTGTTGCCAATAGTTTGTGCCTCTGACATGCATATGGAAATGTCACCTACCTATTTAAACTTTGTCAACGCGCAATCGGTTTCGGGTATCCGGGCACCCGTAGTATAGCGGGAATCACCGAGAAGACGCACATGTCTGCCGATTTTCGGACAGATTCATTCGTCCGTGAGTATCAATTCCACGAGGATACGCGGAATCGATAGCATACCCAGGGAATACCTCACGGATACCTGTACGATTCTGGGAGGAATCTCTGGAGAATATATCTAAAAGTGGGTACGTAGTGTCGCCGCCGAAGGGCCAGGCTGGAGCGAAGCTACGAGACCGATGCCGAAAGGACTTTTGCCCGTTTCGAGGATGGGTTCAATATGGCGAATCTCTGGGAAGACATGGAGACCGGCCCCAACGCGCCGGACGAAATCTACGCAGTTGTCGAGTGTCTCAAAGGCGAGCGCAACAAGTACGAGTACGACAAGGACATCCCCGGCGTCGTCCTCGACCGTGTGCTCCACTCGAACGTCCACTACCCATCTGACTACGGGTTCATGCCGCAGACGTACTACGACGACGAAGACCCCTTCGACGTGCTCGTCCTCGTCGAAGACCAGACGTTCCCTGGGTGCGTCATCGAGGCACGCCCCGTTGCCCTCATGAAGATGGACGACGACGGCGAGCAGGACGACAAGGTCATCGCCGTCCCTACCGAGGACCCACGCTACGACCACATCGAGGACCTCGAAGACATCCCACAGCAGCTTCGCGACGAGATTGACGAGTTCTTCTCGACGTACAAGAACCTCGAAGCGGGCAAAGAAGTCGAGACCCTCGGCTGGGAAGACAAGCAGGCCGCGAAGGACGCCATCGAGCACGCGATGGACCTCTACGAAGAGAACTTCGCGTAAGCGACGTCACCACTGTCCTTTTTCGCGCCGTCAGGTTAGAGCGGAAGCACTCTCTTCCCACCTGTGAGTCTCGCTGACGAGCGTGGCGTGATGCCGAGTGAATCGACCGACTGCACGGGGGGAGATACCCTGCAGTTATCCTCACCTGCCCGCACATAAATTATGCGCATGAGTAATTATTTGTCTGTCCTTCCCGTAGGTACACCTGAGTATGGCAGCGAAGCAACCACGTCTCGGGCTTAACCACCCAACCGTCGTTCCGACGAACTTCACGCCCCCGACTGAGGCGAACCCAGACGCCGACGAAGAGAGCGACGACGACGCTTAAGTTTCGGATTCTCTCCCGCCGTTCGCCCCGGGTAGTGACGTCTCTCGCCGCCGAGACCAACTGCGGCGCACACACGTCTATACCGACTGCGGCGCACACGGTGACCAGAGACAGACATTTCGGGTGAGGTGTGCGATCGACACGCGCGCGAGGCAACCCCTTTTTATCTCGTCGCTGCAACTCGTGAGTAATGGCTACCTGCGACGTTTGCGGACGGCA
>NZ_LOPV01000287.1 GCF_001469865.1 Haloferax profundi | reverse complement strand
CAGACCTTGGCTTGCTCTGCCAGCGCACCTGTGTCGGATCTCGGTACGATTATCTTGCTCGTCTTTTCACGGGCTCTAGGTACCGCCGAGTTTCCCTATCTCGCCATTCTTTCGCTTCGTGCCATTACGGCTTCCACGAAGTTCGGCGATTCGACGGGGCGAAGACCCCGCTCGGTGTTTCCTAAAGCGTCGACTTTTGGTGCAAGATAGTACTGGAATATTAACCAGTTTCCCTTTCATCTAATTCGAATTACGGTTAGACTTAGGATCGACTAACCCTCGGCTGATTAGCAGTGCCGAGGAACCCTTGCGCGTAAGGCCGTCGGGGCTCACACCCGACTCTCGCTGCTACTGAGACCATGATTTTCGTTGCTGCTCGGTCCACACGAAGTCTCCCCCGTGCTTCCACCCAAACAGTATGCCAACCTACGGAATCGTACTATGAGTACGCCGCCAGGTCTCG
>NZ_LOPV01000286.1 GCF_001469865.1 Haloferax profundi | reverse complement strand
CGGTTACTGGCAGGTGTGACGTAAATGTGGTCTGCAGGAGCCGTCATGTAGTACCCACCTGATGCGGCCATGCCCGTTACGCTAGTCACGACGGGCATCTCCTGTTGTGTGCGTTTAACCGCGAGATAGAGCTGTTCGCTCGCTGAGGCGGCACCGCCTGGACTGTTTATGTCCAGGACTACAGCCTCAATTGAGTCGTTTTGTCGCGCCTCACGAAGGTTATCAACGACAACTGTCGCGGTATCACCTGTAATCGTACCGTGCATCTCAATGACGGCGACAGTTCCATCTGGGCCGGTTGCCCGCTCCCAAACTGTTGGGGCA
>NZ_LOPV01000285.1 GCF_001469865.1 Haloferax profundi | reverse complement strand
ATATCAGCTGCACCGACAACGAGACCAGCAATACCACAAATCACCAGTAACCGCCCAAATCGAGATAGTCGACGCCGGTTCACGCACTCACACCTCGAGACTTCGTGGTGGACTGTGCTTCGGTGGATTCGTCGATTGTGACGTTCGAGTAGCGAACGGTTTCAGTCACAGTCTGCCCGTCACTCGCCGTCCACGTAGTCACTATTTTGAGTGGGATCATTCTTTCCGTGTCGACCCAGAGGTGGCGTTCCACGGCCACATCTTTCGCGGTCGTTTCGTTCTGGTGTGGTGTGAGGGCCACGACAACGGTTTTCCTCTCGTCGATCACTGCAGTTCGCTCGACGCTAACGTTGTTCGTCCGCACAAGTTCCGCAGCAAGCATACCGTACGACGGGACTCGCCCG
>NZ_LOPV01000284.1 GCF_001469865.1 Haloferax profundi | reverse complement strand
GCATACTCGTTGCAAGCATTGGCTGCATGCTCGAACTTGCCGACGCGGGCATCTCCGTCACTGTTCCTGCACGTGGCCCGCTGTGGTATGCAATGCGGGTGAAGTTTGATTTGTCAACAGTCACGGTAGCATGGACGGTAGCTGTATTCCGTTCAGTCTCGACTGTCTTCGTTACTGTTGCTTCGTATCGGTCGATAGCGTCGTACCGTGTCTGTACCTGTTCTCCAACAGATTCTGCATCTGATATCGAGCCACTCGGAACTCCAATGCACCCTGCAAGGAGGATAACAAGTCCGATGAAGAGAGCTCGAGGGACGTGATTTCGTCTAGGGACCATCCACTATTGACCTAATAGAGGAGTTATATAAATTCTCCTATAATAACATCCTGGCAGTAATTATATCCGAACTACACAACTCTCCACCCCATTACAATAATATTGTTGTAATTAACTTCCTCACAAGTGATTGGTTTAGTCACTCGTGAGTGGGGCGCTCTCCAATGAGATGTCACTCTTCGTCGTTGCGTCCTTCTTCTGCTATTGGGACTCAAACTGACTGGCACTCAAGGGACAACTATTGTCGCGCTCCTATACGGTGTCTTTACTTTACAACTCTTCCTTTGGGAGTGTAGATATGGATGTAGCTGGATACGGACGAGCGTTGATGTCCAATCCTGCTGGACGTCTTCTGAGTGTCCTCGTTGGAGTACTCCTCGTCGCCTGGTTATCCACGATTTTTCCATGGGTAAAGTCAATCCTGTATTGGTCGGTTCCGTTTATATTGGTTATTTGGGGCTCTCGAGATTCTATCTGTTTGGTTTCGAGTATAGACTCACAGTAATTGCTGGTTTTTTACTAACTGCTGGAGGTGGGAGTCGGGCCTTGTTCCAGCTTGTCTCTTTGAGTGACTTCACTGGAGCTATCGCCAATCTCATTCCAGCACTTGGTATCTTCGCCGAAATGTTCGCAGATCACTATCGTAACCGAGATTGACCTCAATTTTCCCGAGACTGTACTCCCTGCTAACACACTGTATTTTGTGCACCTGCTGAAATTCATCCAAAAGAGCGCTGCTTAGGAAGTATTATCCGGCTGCTATAGCAATTTGTAATGAATAGATGGGGAAGAATTTCGAGATTTCGGGCGACTCGCTCAGTTACATCCTCTATGCGTCCCAACTGGCTGCGCTATTAGTGGTCCTACTCTCCGTAGTGTTTCGCTTCAATGGCACCGCCAGTTTTGCGCTAGCTCTATTAATTGGGTCGCTGATGGTAGTGACGGTAGTGGGGGTGTGGCGAAAGTTGACTGGT
>NZ_LOPV01000283.1 GCF_001469865.1 Haloferax profundi | reverse complement strand
GGTTCACACATCTCGGTAGACTCGAAGACATCACGTACGATCCGTTCGCAGACCCCGGGCAGGCGGCCAAAGAGAGATGGGAGAAGGCGGTCCGTCAACTCCCCGACGAGGACGACGAACGAGACTGACTCGGAAAGTTCGCAGCGACGCGAGTTACTGCGTTTAATGTGGAAGACAGCGGCAAGTACCTCGTCGCGATACGAGACGCAGAAACTCACCACCCAGGATAAGCGAGTTCTGATCAAGAGGAAAGCTCGCGAAGAGGCTACCGTATTGCTTCGTCGATGGCTCTGGCGAACTCCTCAGCGTGCTGGGTCCCGACGAGCACTGCACGTCCGCTCGTCCGTTCGATCCACACCCCCCGATTGCCACTGACGTTGTATGCGGTTTTTCCTGACGTCAAACGGATTCCCCAGCCAC
>NZ_LOPV01000282.1 GCF_001469865.1 Haloferax profundi | reverse complement strand
CACTACTGTGTTTCCACGTGCCGCCTTCCTTCGAGTACCCAGCCTCACGAAGGAGCGCAGCGGCTTTGTCCGTCTGAGACTCCGCCATGCCGTAACTCTCGAAGGAGTCGTACGCGTCGCCGAGCCACGTTTCCTGGTCGTTCGGGGCGATACCAGTGACTTTCGGTGCGGGTGCTTTCGTCCGCGGTCCTGCGTTCTCGGCGACCTGCTGGCGGTT
>NZ_LOPV01000281.1 GCF_001469865.1 Haloferax profundi | reverse complement strand
CCACTCCATACCAGACATGGCGTCTGACGTACTCCCTGACCCACTCTCGTCGAGTACGCGTGCACCGAACAAGGACACATCGGGTGCAACACCAACTGCTCGTTTTGCGTCAGTGCGTCCAGCGATTGTTCCAGCCACGTGAGTTCCGTGACCTCGTGGGTCAGCCGGTTGGGAAAAGTCACCGGCGAAATCTTTCCACAGTGTAACTTGGCCCTGTAATGCTGGGTGACTATCGTCGATTCCCGAGTCAACAACACTTACGTTGACGCCCGAACCGCTGACTCCTCGCTCTTGGACGTCATCTGCACCGATATACTCCGCACTCCATGTCTGTGTCCCACTTGTTGCACGTTCAAATCCAGTTGGATCGACTGTCTCACCGTATTTTGAAAGCG
>NZ_LOPV01000280.1 GCF_001469865.1 Haloferax profundi | reverse complement strand
GCGAAGTAGAGTCTGCTGCGTGAACTGGCTGGTCGTAGATAATCTCCGAAACCTCTGGATAGGTTGCGAGGGTTCGAATCGTCTCAGGAGTCGCCTCAACAGCCATCGCGTTTTGGACCCAAAATGATTTGATCTCTGCTGCTTTGCCGTCTGCCTGACGTGCTTTGAGGAACTCTCGAGCGTCCGTTTGTACGTCCGCAGTAAACGACTGCATTCGTTGCCGTTTCGCTGATGGGCTTAGTCC
>NZ_LOPV01000279.1 GCF_001469865.1 Haloferax profundi | reverse complement strand
AAGCCTGTGGTTGCTTGTCGAATACGAGGATCACAGGGATTTTATCCCCATCTTCTGCCTGTGAGAGTTGATACTTGACTGCTCCAGAAAGTGTGGTCGTATTCTGTTGTTGTTCTATCTCAACACTCGACGGTGCCACACCTGAGGAATCACCAGAATGAGCAGGTTGAGATGTCTGTATGGCCCCTGCAAGTGGTGCAAATACTGAGCTTGTAATGAGGAAGAGCGCAAAGCAAACTACCCCAAACTGTACGTGTAGTTCAGATCTTGTCATTTATTAAACACTGTTGCTCAATTCGATAATTTTGGCCGCTACTCGATGCAGTCGGCTAATCACACGACTGGAGACAGTTATTCATACCAATTATATTTATTGGTTAACCAGTATATTCGAAACAAGTGTGTAACAATAATATGGTCGTTATATCAAACTACGTAGCTGCGACTCTTCGAGATGAAAAATATAGGAATGTTGATCCAGCGATCTCTTAGGCTGATGCCGTCACGAACAGCCGCTGGATATCAACGATATTGACCTCACCGTTTCCAGTGTAGTCGAATTTGTCAACGTTGTTCTCGAAGACATCACTCTCTCGGTGAGTGAACATTGCTTGGACGTCAGAGACTGTAACCTCCCCGTCACCATTGATGTCCATGTATTGGCCATCTCCGTCGATATCAGCAGGAGGCGACGTGAAATCACCAACAGGGGTGACATTGGCTCCGGAAATCGATGTGTCTCCAACCGAAGAGAGGTTATACTGAGAGGCGTTTTCTGAGCCGACTACCGGGTCTGAGAGAGTCAGTTCAGTACTCCCCTCAGATTCGATTCTGACGGTGAATTCAGCAATCGTTACCGGGCCGGTCTGGTTCGTATCCATTCCAAACGCAGCCACGTTTACCGAACTTCCGTTTGGCCCGTATTGTATGTCAGAACCTTCTGGGGATCCCGTGACGTTCACAGACTCAATCGATGCAATAGAGCTGTTAGCAATCGAGGTGTTCACCTCAAAGGTGCCGACACCATCGTCGAACCCATCAGCCACGAGGGCAACAGTGAGATTCGAACGGACATCGCCGCTTGCGACCCGTGGAACGAGTGTAAGCGAAACACCCTCAATCGGGCGGGTTACATCGACGGTACGAGTCAGTGGGAGACCATTAACAGGTGCATCGAACCCATCTGCATCGACAAGCGTGACGTTGTACTGACCGTCATCGAGCGACGAGATGTTCGCACGGTACGTCACTCCGCTACTGGTCTGACTCGCAGTGAAGTTGGATCGGTTCAGTTCGTTAACGACCGCGCCAGTTGAGGTGTTGGTGGCCTCAACGGTGATGTTTTCGAGTTGGTCGTCAGCGCTGAGCTCGACCATCACCGTCCCGTTGTCTTCAACGACTTCGTATTGCGTGATATCCACGCTAGGCGTCGTCGTGTCACTCGTGCCGTTCGGCAGCGTGATATTGAACGACGTGTCATCAGTTACAGTGACGTTCTCGGTAATCGTTGTGTTCGCGAACCGAGTGCTATTTTCAGGGGGCTCGACTTCGATAGTGACGTTCCCTGTGACTTCTAGACCAGTACCATCACTGCTACTGGCTACTTTACCTGCATCATTCGTCAATTCATACCAATCTGTGTATGCTTCCCCGTTGTGGTGGCGGTATCTCACAGACGCGTTCTTGACAGGGGTCTGGTTTTCATCGACGATAGTCACGTCAAGCACCGACCCGTTCGGAACGCTGTCAGAGAACGTGTAGTCCGTACTGCTCGAGAAGTACGTCGCTGCGTAGATGTCGACGGACCCATCGCGTGGGAACCGTGGTTCTGTACTCTTGTTCTCGCTCACATTGAACTGGTAGTAGCCAATGCTGTGTGCGCGGTCCGGCCACGCGTCAATACTGTACGCCCCTGTTTCGTTCGTCGTGGTCAAGAAGTCATACGCGTCTCCAGACTCGGGGCGAAGGACGATTGTATCGTTCGCTGCGGGCGTCCCGTCTGCCTCTTCGAACCTACCGGAGACAGTGATTGGGTCAACCTGATCGAGGTCAGCACGGATGCTTCCAGACCCTCGGGCAAGCTTTCCGTCTGAAGTCACTGCGGTGACTTCGACAGAGTAGTACGTATCTTCAGTAACTTGGGGTAGTGA
>NZ_LOPV01000278.1 GCF_001469865.1 Haloferax profundi | reverse complement strand
CCTGGCTTTAGGCGTGTTCCCAGGAGGATATTCTGCTCACGGTTACGTTCCCACGTGTGGACGGTGACCAACGCTGATTCAACATCACTGCGATCTGTCGTGTAATTTAATTTGACCTCTTCGCCTGGTGCAGTTGAATAGTAGCTATCATGGTCCGATCCGATATGGAGGTTAACATCAAACTGTTTGACGTCGGGCGTTGAGAGATGATTGAACCGTCGATCAGGCGTGTTAGTGACATACGCAATCTCGTTCTGCAGATCCGATGGCAGATCCACAGTGTAGTTTACCTGTCCGGACGCATCAGTGGTCCCGGTACCAATGAAGAATGTTCCAGCGTGGAGACCCATTCGAGACCCGATAAGTGGAGCATGGAACCCTTCGATAGGATTCCCTTGATTGTCATTGACACTTACTGAGACTCTCTCTGTTGTCCCTGCAGTCACTGTCCAATTCGTGTCTAAATCAGTCTCGGAAACAGTGAACCTGGGAGACGCTCGATCAGTCACAACGGTACCATTGACAGTCGTAACCACACGGATACTGATCTCTTGGTCTTGGACCATCTCACCCTGAGAGGGTGTGGTCATTTGGAACGTTGCGGTTCCATTTTCGTCAGTAGTAAGTGTTTGTTGCTCAAGCGGCGGCCCATTCCAATCTTGACGCACAAAGACTGAGACATCCTTGTTGGCAACAGAGCCCCCGTTTTCTTCTACTGAGATGGTTGCATTAACTGTGCTACTGGGACCATAGGCCCAGTTGTCTGTCTCGATGTCTACACTGGCTGGTGGTGTGTCGGTACTGTCTGGCTCGTCTCCTCTGTTCCGGAACTCAACCTCGAACTCACCGTTGTTTGCGATGTACTCTCCATCTGCTGTCTCAAGGCGGACGTAGAAGTCCGTGTAATCCTCCGGTATCGTCTCTGGTGTATCCCAGGTCGTTTCGAACTGACCACCAGAATTTGTCGTAACGTTCTTCGTTGTGACCGTGACTTCGCTCTCGTTTACGATGCGAACTTCTATCGATTCATTCGCCACTGGTGATCCATTCTGACCAACAACAGTGCCACCGAATGGCACGGTTTCGTTTGGGAATCGCTCGGACCAATCTGGGATAACAACCTGTGCACGATACTTCGCAACATCGATGGAAATCGAGTCTCCATTAGGAACCTCAGACTGGACTTCGACTCTGTATT
>NZ_LOPV01000277.1 GCF_001469865.1 Haloferax profundi | reverse complement strand
CCTGCCGTACCGTTGTTCGCGGTGTGGCGGCACGTTCTGTGCTGAACACCGACTTCCCGAGAACCACGACTGCCCGGGGCTCTCGGAGTGGGACGACCCCTCTGGTATCTTCGAGAGTAACTTCGACGACTCTGTTCGGACGGAGAAGCGTCGGACCAGCGGGATTCTGGACTCACTGACGAGTACAGGTGGGTTCCTCGGCTACTTCCGGGGCAACATGGCCTACCTGTTCCTCGCAATCATGTGGGTGATGTTCCTCTTCGAGTGGCTCGTGATTCTGGGGATGCAAAACGGACTGCTTCCATTCGGAACGTTCAGCGCGCTCTTCACGCTGAGCACACAGAACCCGCTGTACGTCTGGACGTGGGTCACCTCGGTGTTCTCGCACAGTCCGTTCTCGTTCTACCACATCGTCGGGAACAGCATCGTGCTGTACTTCTTCGGCCCGCCGGTCGAACGGTACATCGGGTCCCGGAAGTTCGCCCTCTTGTTCGTCGGCGCTGGCGCACTCGCTGGACTCTCACACGTCGGGAGCGCCCTTATCTTGACGCCGGGCGTCACCACGTCGGTTCTCGGAGCGTCGGGTGCTGTCTTCGCCGTCCTCGGCGTCCTCACGGTTCTAAACCCCGGGCTCCGTATCTACCTGTACTTCCTCATCCCCATCCCACTGTGGCTCTTTACCTTCGGGTTCGCGGCCCTCTCTGTCGTGTTCTTCCTCTCGCCGGGGACGGCCGCGACGGCCGGGCAAGGGAACGTCGCGCACTTCGCTCACCTCGTCGGCCTCGTCATCGGCCTCGCCTACGGCCAACGCGTGAAAGGCAAGCGGAACGTCCCCAGTGAGATGTCGCTCGGCGGCGGAATGCGTCGTGGCCCCGGCGGTGGCGGCCGCTTCTGAGAGTCGATGCAGCAGGTCCATCCCGAACTCGCGCCGCGACCCGGCCTCTCCCGCGCCGACATGGAGTCTCTCCAACGGCGTGTCGCGGAGACGGCCGTCTTCGAAGACGACCTGTCGTTCGACCCGACGAGTGTTTCGCTGGGTGACCCTGCGGAGACGACGCTCTCGGGCGTCTCTAACCCGCCACTCGTCGCCGGCATCGACCAGTCGTTCCTCGACGACCACGCCCTGAGCGCCGTCGTCGTCCTGCGCGGCGGCGAGGTGGTCGAACGCGTCCACGCCGTCTCCGAACTCGACTTGCCGTACGTACCCGGTCTCCTCTCGTTCCGCGAAGGTGGACCCATCCTCGACGCACTCGCCAAACTCGACAGTGACCCGGACCTCCTCGTCTTCGACGGGTCGGGTCGCATCCACTTCCGGCAGGCCGGACTCGCCACACATCTCGGCGTCGTCTGCGACGTGCCGAGTATCGGCGTCGCGAAGTCACTGCTCTGCGGGACTCCCGACGAAGCCGTAGACGGCCGACCTGAGGGTTGGCGGACGCCGGTTCGCGCGGACGACTCGGTCGATTCTGTCGGTGGGCATCCGGCTACGCCCGAGACGACGATAGGATACGCATTTCAGTCGCGGCAGTACGACTCGCGGCCAATCGTGAATCCGCTGTACGTCAGCCCCGGTCACCGACTCTCGGCGGAGACGGCAGTCGACCTCGTCTCACGCCTCTCCGGGGACTACAAACTCCCCGAACCGACACGTCTCGCAGACAAGTACGCCGACGAGGCGAAAGCGCAGTACGAGTGATGTCGCTCGTGCGATATCGTAGACGAATCGCGTACACGTGAACTACCCCACCCTACTCGCTAACCGCTGACGTGGTTCGCTTCTTGAGGGTGTCGTCAGAACTCCCAGAGTTCTGACTACTAACCAGAAGTTTGTGACTTCTGGTGATGGGGCTTCCTGTTTCCATGACGCGCTTTGCAGACACTGAATCGGTGTCTGTAGGGAGTGCAGTCTCCGCAGGCGTTGATTCGGAGTGTCCCACTCCTACATCTTTGAGACCGCGAGAAAGGATGTTCCACGACGCATTCGCGTCTCTGTCCGCCTCGAATCCACACGACGGACACGAATGCTCTCGAACCCACAGCGGTTTATTCGTCTCGACACCACACGACGCGCACTCTTTGGTCGTTCCTCGTGGGTCTACGGCGACAAAGTGCGTTCCTTCCCGTTCGCACTTGTATTCGAGCATTCGGAGAAATATTCCCCACGAGGCACCGGCTCTATTTCGAGAGTTACCCGGTAGTTCGACCAGTCCCTTCACGTCCAAGTCCTCGACCGCTACAAGGTCGTACTCACGGGCGTAATAGTTCGACAACTTGTGGAGGAAGTCTCGGCGCTTGCGCTTCAGGTCGGCATAGCGCCGAGCGACGGTCTTGCGTTGTTCTCCCAGTTGTTCGAGCCGTGTTCTTTCCGAGAGAGTTCGCGTTGGGCACGTCCCAACCGTTTACGCTCGTCGGAGAGGTCTGGTGACTCGACAGCAGTTCCGTCCGTATCATGTGCGTACTTCAGGATGCCAACGTCGATTCCGACGACTCGCTCTGGATTCTCCGGCTTCTCGGGAGTGTCTTCGTCCATGTCAATGCCGAAGGTAGCGAACCACTCGCCCGTGGGTTCTTGCTTGACCGTGACCTGTTTGATGGTCGCGTTCTCAGGAACATCTCGGTGGAGAGCGATGGGTATCTCACCGATTTTGCTCAACCACAGGACAGGCCGACCACTCGTATTTTTGAGTTTGAAGCTGGACTGGTTGTAGGTGAGCGACCGATACTCCCGAGGCGGTTTCCACTTGAGCATTCCAACCGCACGTCCGTTTTCCTTCTGCGCTTTGAGGGTGGAGAGATTGTCGTAGACGCGCTTGACGACCATCTGTAACACTTTCGAGTGAATGTCGTTCAGGTCGTTCCACCACGATTTGAGGCCGGGTAGTGTCCCCTGTACCTTGTATCGGGCTGGAATGTCGTCTGTCTCGTTGAGTTTGTAGAGAACGTGGTTGTAGAGTTGTCTACAAGTATCGACATGGTGCAGAAGCGTCTCGGTGAGGGCTTCCGGTGGGTCGAGTCGATACTTGTAGTTGTAGTGCATCTATGATTCTCGTTCCTCGATGAGTTCGTCCAATTTCTCTTGGACGAACGAGGAGAGGCTCAGGTGGTTGTCCTGAATCCATTCCTCTTGGTCGTCGCGGATGGAGATTGTCTTTCGCGTTGCCACGTCATAACTTACGTAATTTGCATACAAGTAATTTGCTCTCGTTTACGCTACTCGGTCGCTTCGGTCCCTGCATTGCCCCTTGAGGAGAGGGACATAGCGCCCAAAAACACTTAACAGCGCACGGTTCGACCTACCGACGTGCATCAAAAGACGGTCCTCATCACCGGTTGTTCCTCGGGAATCGGGCGTGCCACGGCGCTCGACTTCCTCGACGAGGAGTGGGAGGTCTACGCCACCGCCCGAAACCCGGCAGACGTTCAGACGCTGGGTGACCGCGGTGCGAACATCGCGACGCTCGACGTGACCGACCAGAGTGACGTCGACCGCGTCGTCGACCGCATCCTCGACGAACAGGGTCGCATCGACTGTCTCGTCAACAACGCTGGCTACGGCCAGATGGGTCCAATCGAGGACGTGCCGACGGAGATGGTTCACAAACAGTTCGACGTGAACGTCTACGGACCACACCGCCTCACGCGCGCCGTCCTCCCCCACATGCGGTCGCAGGGCGACGGGACCATCGTCAACGTCTCCAGCGTCGTTGGGCGCGTCTCCTTCCCCGGCGGCGGCGTCTACGCGGGGTCGAAGTTCGCACTCGAAGCGATGACCGACGCGCTCCGCGCGGAGGTCGAAGAGTACGGTATCGACGCCGTGCTGGTCGAACCCGGCCCGGTCGAGACACAGTTCTCAGACCGCGTCGAAGACCAGGTCAACGGGGGCGACGAGACCAACGGTATCGAGCGGTCGGGTGCCTACGAGAAGTTCTACAAACTCTTCGACGATACAGAAGCGCTCGGCGGCACCGGCCCCGGTGCGATTCCCCCAGAGCGAGTCGCAGAAGACATCGTCAACGCGGCGAGTTCGACGAAACCACGCGCGCGGTATCAGCCCGGAACAGTCGCCCAAATCGGTGTTCTCGGTCGCTTCCTGCCTGATTCGTGGCGCGATACCCTGTTCGGGTTCGCACGCAAACTCCCGTAATCCGGTATCGAACGCGTCCCGAGTTCCTTACTCCAGACAGGACGCGACGACGCGAAGTGCGTCCTCGCCCTGCACCTGGTCTGCGAGGAGCGGAACCCGTTTCACGTCACGGCCGCGGAAGAGGTCCGTCGCGGACCGAAGTGCCTCTTGCTGAACTTTCCAGCGACGCTGACAGAATCCACAGTGTTCGAGGTCCGGCGATTCGAACCACGAGGAGTCCACGTCGGCCACGTCGTCTACCTGCTCCATGACGCGATTGACGACGAGCGTCTGCACCGGGATGCCGAACTCGTCGAGACGGGCGACGAGGCGCTTCGACTCGACCACGCTCATCTCTTCGGGAATCATGACGACACGGAAGTCCGTCTTCGAGGGGTCACGGAGGACGGCACGGAGACGCTCGATTCGCTCGCGGAGTTCGTCGAGGTCGGCCATCCCCGCTTGCGGGTCGTCCGGGCCGGCACCGAACATCCCTTTGACGCTGTCCATCATCCCCGAGAACCGTTCGCGCATGCGGACGATTCGACCGAGCATCGAGTCCATCATCTCCGGGAGTTCGAGGAGGCGGAGTGTGTGGCCGGTCGGCGCGGTGTCGATGACGACACGCTCGAATCGCGGGTCGTCGAGATATTCGAGGAGTTGCTGCATCGCCGCCGCCTCGTCCGCCCCGGGCATCGGACCGCCCATCCCCATCGGACCGTCGCCGCCGAGCAGGTCCTCGAATCCACCCATCGCATCGCCCATACCGCCGAACGGAGATGCCCCACCGTCGTCGCCGACGAACGGGTTGTCGTCGTCGTACTCGCTCGTGTCGTAGGCCGTCTCGTCGTCCGCAGGAGCGTCTCCGCCGCCCGCGAACGGCCCTTCCATCACCGAATCGGGGTCGATTTCCGCCGCGTAGAGGGGGATGTCCTCGCGGATGCGCGTCGGTTCGGCGGGGAGCGACGTACCGAGAGTATCCGACAACGAGTGTGCAGGGTCCGTCGAGACGACGAGCGTCGCCGTCCCGTCTGCTGCACTGGCGAGTGCCGTCGCCGCGGCCATCGTGGTCTTTCCGACGCCGCCTTTCCCGCCGTAGAGGACGTAGTCCGGCGCGTCGATACCACGCGGGAGGTCTGCGTGGTCCGTGGTCGTCGCTTCCTCACGGTCGGTGACTTCGACTTCTATCTCCGCTGGACCGTCGTCGCCAGCGTCGTCTGCGTCGTCGTGGGAGGATTCGGTCGGCTCGACGTCGATGTCCATGTCGGACCCCAAACGGCCAGGCTTTGTGTACTTCTCGGTCTCCGAACCTCACAGCAGTGTCGCGGGAGACGGGGCGATGGTGACCACCACCGCCTCGCCGACCGGATTTTTGTCCCATCCGGCCGTCGTCTGTCACATGCGCGAGTTCGCATCCGACCCACCAGCAGAAGAACGCGTCGGGGACGCCCTCCGAGACGCGGGCCACACCGTCGCCGTCGCCGAGTCCTGTACCGGCGGCCTCATCGGGTCGCTCCTCACCGACGTGCCGGGGTCGAGCGACTACTTCGACCGCTCACTCGTCACCTACTCGTACGACGCGAAACGCCACGAACTGGCCGTCTCACGCGAGAGCCTCGACGAGTACGGTGCTGTCTCAGAACCCGTCGCCCGCGAGATGGCCGCCGCCGTCCGCGACGTGGCCGACACGACGTGGGGTGTGGCGACGACGGGTATCGCAGGGCCGGGCGGTGCGCTCCCCGGAAAGCCGGTCGGCACCGTCTTCGTCGGTATCGCGTTCGCCGCCCCGTGGGGGTCAGAAGAGTCGTACACGCGCGTCGAGCGATTCGAGTACGACGGGTCGCGGACGCAGGTGAAAGAACAGATTGCGCGTGGAGCGCTGGGACTGCTCCGTGAAGAAATCGAGTCGGTGAACGAGAACGCGGACGATTGAGACGCCACAGACGCCACCCGGCAGGCCGACCGAACGCGGCGGTGGGCGAGCGCAGTCGGTCGGTTTCGTGGGAAAGCTTTGTATCCCGGCAGGCCAGTCTCAGCGCATGAACAAGAAGGGGCACGTGCTCAACGCCATCTTGCTTGCGCTCGGGCTCGGTGTCATTCTCACTATCGACCCGCGGACGTTCGAACCGACGACTGACTCCGCGTTCCTCCTCGTCCAGAAAATCGGCCAGTTGTCCCTCCCGGTCGTCCTCGGCGCACTCTTCCCGGACGTAGACACTGCCTTCGGAAAGCACCGCAAGACGCTCCACAACCTCCCGGTGTTGATTGCGTTCCTCGTCTTCCCGCTCGTCTTCGACAACCTCCACTTCGTCTGGATTGGCGTCGCCACGCACTACGTCCTCGACATGGTCGGGTCGAAGCGCGGCATCGCCCTGTTCTACCCGCTGTCACCACAGGAGTACGACCTGCCGACGGGTGTGGCGACGAGTTCGAAATACGCTGACGCGGTCACGCTTCTCGTGACCGGCGCAGAACTCGGCGTCCTCGCCGGTATCCACTACTACCTCTTCTCGCTCGACGTGTCGCTCGCGGACGCGGCGGCGTCGTTCACGGCGATACTCTGAAGCGGTGCGACGTTCCGTGCGAGCGATTCAGTAGACGCTCACGTCGTCGAACGCGCCGTCGTAGGCGATGTGGTTCGGATGGGTCGGTTCCATCCCAGAGAGGAGGAGTCTGTCGACCTTCCCCCACGAGTTCTCGTAGCCGAGGTGGGCGAATTCGACCGCACCGCGAAGCGTGTGTGAGAGTCCAGACCGGCGCATCACGTGTCGCTCGTCACCGTTTCGGAGTGCGTCGACGAGGTCGGCCTCCGAGTCGATGTCACGGTCGAACTCGGTCCACGCTTCGCCGATGCTCCCGCGGAGGTGCGCGTAGGACGACCCAAATCCGGGAAGGGACGTCTCACGAGCGATTTCGCGCCCGCGGCGATTGTGTCGGGAGAACGCTTTGGCGTTGTACGTCTCGACGGCGTGGATGGCGTCGCGGTGCTGGTGGATGTCGTCGAGAGTAAGGCTGACCGTCAGCAGTTCAGGGTGCGGGACGAGGGTCGCTGCCTCCTGTCGGGCGAACTCGTCGAGTGCACCGTCGAGTGAGATGAAGTCGGGGACAGGGTCGTCGAGGCCGACTGCGAGGAGGTGTTTTCGGTCCCGCCACGACCCCGTGAACACCTCACGGGCCGGAACGACCAGCAGGTCGTCGTCGGAAAAACGCTCCGCGCGAGCACGAATGTCGGGGAGGCGGACGAAGTGCGGGGCGTAGACGAGCACGTCGATACCGCGGGCTTTCGCACGAGAGACGACTCGCTCGTCGAGAATCTTCACGTGCATGTCTACCCGTGTCGTCGTGCTCGCGGTCACACGACCACGTCGGGGTAGACGATAGTTAGTGGTTGCTATTTCTGAGACGACAAGGGTCCGAAGAAACGGTTTAGTCCCCCACGTCCGTCGGGTCGAACATGCCTAGGTGGAAGTGCGGTGTCGAAGGGTGTGGTGGACGCTTCGAAGACGTCGAAAGTGTCATCATCCACCAGACGACGGAACACGAACGACACGAGTGTAAGGTGTGTGGGACCATCGTCCCCGAGGGGTACTTCGCGATTCGCCACGCCTTCGACGAACACACTCGCGCGGAGTTCGTCCGCGCGTACGAAGCAGACTCCACGGCGGTCCGCATCCGTGAAGACGTCAAAGACGCCGTCGAAGACGAAGCGGACCTCAACAGCGTCGTCCAGAAACTTCGCAAGAAGGGCGCGCTGTAGGGAAGAGTACTGTCCGAGTGTGGTCACGAAGCCGGTGGGAACCTCGAAATGCCGAACTCGGTAGGCACTTCGAAACGACGAACTCGACAGTACGGGGAACGAACGTCGAGAGAGAAGAAAAGACGTGACGAGCGGTGCTTACCGCTCTTCGGAGTCGAGGACGCGAATCTGGTCGCCGCGGACGGTGACCGGAATCGGAACCGTCGCCTCGTAGAGTTCGACGGTGACCTGGTCTTTCGTCTCGTCGATACGCTGGACGCGCGCCTTCTCGCCTTTGAACGGCCCGGCGATGAGTTCGACGATGTCTCCCTCGGCGATGCCTTCGACGTCGGGCGTCGGCGACAGGAAGTGTTCGACTTCCGCCATGCTGGACGTGCCGACCATCCCGCCACTCTCGACGAGACCACGGGCGTGTGGAATCTCTTCGAGGACACGGGTGACGATGCCGTCGTCGTCGGCTTCGACCATCACGTAACTCGTGAGCGAGTCGGGAGCCAACACAGCGTGAATCTGGGCGAACTCCTTCGTCGCGATCATGTCCGCGACCGTTCGCTCTTGACGAGCGGTCGTCTTTACGGCGAAGATTGGCATCTCAGACGCCTCCGGGGAGGAAACTCATGACCGCGAAGATGATGAATCCGAGCAGTCCGACCAGGAAGATGCCCGCGCCGGCAATCTTGGAGATTTGTGAGAACTCCTGCCAAGAGGGCGTGCTCGCGAGTTTCAGCACGCGAACGTAGCTGTTGAGGTCGTATTTGACGTCCATGTTGGTGGGGGCTAAGACGGCCGGCTTTTTCTATCTATTGATGCTCGTCGCTCCGAAGCGACACGTCTGTGCGTCCCACGCCGGCAATAAAAGTGGATGTCGTCGTGCCCGGCACAGACGGCCGACGACGCGAGTTCGAACGGAACGACCCACCGGAGTCGCACCGAGTCCGATTACTCGACGTAGTCGATGTCTTCGAGGCGTTCCTGTGCGGCTTCCTGGACCTGCCCGTTGCGGCCGTAGATTTGCGGCGATTCGACGCCCGTGACGACGATCATCGTCCGCATCATGCCTTCGAGTTCGTCGTCGACGGAAGTTCCCCAGATGATACGCGCGTCGGGGTCGATGCGGTCGTAAATCTCCTCTACCACACCTTCCGCCTCTTCGATGCTCATGTCCGACCCACCGGTGACGTTGACGAGTGCGGAGTTCGCGCCGGAGATGTCCACGTCGAGGAGCGGCGAGCGAAGCGCGGATTTGACCGACTCTTGGGCCTTGGACTCCGAATCGGACTCGCCGAGGCCAATCATGGCGACGCCACCACGTTCCATGACCGTCTTCACGTCGGCGAAGTCGAGGTTGACGAGGCCGGGTTTGGTGATGAGTTCGGTGATGCCCTTGACAGAGCGCATCAGCACTTCGTCGGAGACTTTGAACGCTTGCCGGACGGGGAGTTTCCCGACGGCGTCGAGGAGACGGTCGTTCGGAACGACGATGACCGTGTCGGAGACGTCGCGGAGGCGTTCCAGACCCGCTTCGGCGTTGGTTCGTCGGACCTCACCCTCGGCCGTGAAGGGGGTCGTGACGATAGCGATGGTGAGTGCGCCGGATTCGCGTGCCGCCTTCGCGACGACGGGCGCGGACCCCGTCCCAGTGCCGCCACCCAGACCGGCCGTCACGAACACCATGTCAGAGCCTTCGATGGCGTCGTAAATCTCTTCTTGCGACTCGAGTGCCGCCTCTTCACCCACCTGCGGGAGGGACCCGGCACCACGGCCCTGTGTCTTCTGCTCGCCCATGAGAATCTTCGTGTCAGCACCGATTTCGACGAGGTGCTGCACGTCGGTGTTCGCAGCGACGAGTTTGGCTCCCTTGATTCCCTCTTGGTGCATCCGGTTGACGGTGTTGCCACCCGCACCACCGCACCCGACCACCGTGATGTTGGTCTGAAGGTCTTTGAGAACCGCTTTCAGTTCGTCGTCAGTCATCGTGCCAGACCGGTTGATGTTGTCCGGGCCGCCGACTTCGGTCGTCCCATCCCCCATGTCCTCGGCCTCATCGATTGCGTCGTCGACGATAGAGTCCATATTTGTGCAGACGGTTTACGGAGGATGACTAATTATCTTTCCCCCTTGTGTCAGACGACCGTCTGACGATGCCGATATTTGGGTCGTTTAATAATTCAATTCTGACATAATATACGAGAAATATGACAATCGCAGTTAATTGATACCTAACTGCGTCACACTGTGAACTCGACAACTCGCTCGCGCGAGACGTGCGCGGGGTCGATAGTCTCTCCGTCGACTTCGACTGCCTGTCCGGCCGAAAGTTTCCCGAACGCCGGGCCCTCTGGAACGCCTAACTCGCGTGCTGCGGCGGGGTCGAACGCACTGACGCGGGCCGTGACGGCACCGTTCTCGCGGACGACCGAGTCGTACTTCTGGCGTAAAATCTCACAGAGACGCTCGACGAGTTCGTCGTATCCCGCTCCGGCGACCGCAGCACGACCAATCGCGCGCGTCCCACCCTCGGTCGTGTGGAACGCGACTGTCGTCTCCGCGACGGCGTCGAGAGACGCGTCGAGGTCGACGCCCTGTGCTTCGCCGAGGAGTCCATCGGGGAGCGAGACGACGCTGTACGAGTCTGCGTCGATGTGCGCTCCGAATCGGAGTCCGTCTTCGATGCGCGTGATATCCGATTCGAGTTCTCGGACCCGCGCGAGTGGGACGCCAGCGGTCTCGCGGACCCACGTCTCGGAGACGACACGGTAACCCTCCTCGTCGAGGACGGCGGCGAGGCCGTCGCGGTCGCCGTCGACGAGTGCGACGTCGGCCGCCGACGCTTCGAACGCGCGGCGAAGCACATCACGGTTCGCGTCGGGCGAGCCCATCGCCTTCAGTTGCCAATCGGCCGCGATGTGCCCCACACACCAGTCGGTGTCGTCGAGGACGCGGAGGAACCGCGGCGCGTAGTGACCGCCACCGAATCCGACGAGTTGTCGGTCTGTGTCGGCGTCGACACCCTCGATGTCGAGGACGGCGGCCGCCACGGCGCGTGCCCCGTCAGGGTCTTTCCACTCGTCTTCGCCACTCCCGAGTTCGACGAACATCGACGGGACTGTGGTCCGCGTCGGCCCGTGGTGTGTCGCCTCGATACCGACGTCGTAACCGTCGGGTGCGTGGTCACGGAGGGCCGCGACGACGGCGCGTTGGGCGTTCGGGCAGGCGCGGGCGAAGTGCCCCGATTCACCGCCGTAGTCGGCGGGGCCGAAGTTTCCGGTGAAGTGTGCGGTCAAGAGTGGCCCCGTCTCGCCAGAGTGCCGAGAGACGACGGCGAGGAGGTCGAGGTCCGCGTCGAACGCCTCGGCGGGGTCGTCGAGGTAGATGTGGAGGTCGTCGAACTCGCGGAGTTCGAACCCCTCACGGCGATAGAACGTGCCGCCACCGTCGGCGTCCGGTCGGCCCTCGTCGGTCTGTACGTCCCACTCGGCGATGTCGAGGAGGTGTTCGCCGATGTGGACCGATGCGCTGTCGGCGCGGCTGACGACGATTCCAATCACGATTCGAGGGTCGCCGACGGTGGCGAAAAGGGCGTCGGAAACGGCGAAGAGACGTGCAGTCGGAGCGACTGAAATCGGACAGTTCGGGCGCGTTCAGTCCTCGGCGGCAGCGACGGGTTCCTCGGCGGCGTCCTCGGTGAAGTCGCCGCGCACCCGTCGGATGGACCGCTTGGCGACCGAGCGCAGTTCGCGCCAGCGGACGACGAACAGCCCCGTCCCGAGCGCCATGTAGACGACAGAGAAGGCGAAGAGCGACGTCGTCCCGTCGAGCGTGACGAGGCCGAGACCGGGGAGGGGAAGCGTGACTGCCGCCCCCGTGACGGCGTAGACGAACTGCGCGAAGAACAGGCCGAGGAGGACCAGCGCTTCGCGAACGCTAATCGTGAGCGAGATGAGGATGGCGATTGCGAAGTAACTCTGCGCGGCGGTGAGCCAGATTTCGCCCGCCTGATGGCTGTCGAGTGGGAGCGGACCGTAGTAGCCGAGCGAGAGACTGTAGACGAGGACGAGCGTCCCGATGAGGAGCGTCCACTGGTTGAGTTTCGACGAGATGAGCGCGTTGAATCCGGCCGTCGACCGGGCCTTGTTGACGAGGTAGGCGACGACGATGAGTTCGGGACTCTCACTGGCGAGCGGTGCGACCCACTGAATCATCAAGAACGGCGGGACGCCGACGGCGGTTCCGAGTTCTTCGAGGCCGTGGGCGAAGGGTTCGACGGCGACGAGGATGACGAATCCAGAAAAGAGGAACAACGAGAGCGTCGTGGCGATGCGCTTCGGTTTGACGTACGATTGAAGATACGCGGGGACACCAATCTGTTCTTGGTGTTCGTGCGGTGAGTTCAGCGCCACGAGGATGTACGAGACGTAGAGGCCGACGAGGACGAACATGTCGAACGCGCCGATTCCGTCGCCGAGTGGGACGAAGAACGCGAACATCGTCGCCACGAAGAGGAACAGAATCTCCGTGGAGATGCCTTTGTCCAGTCGGACGGCGTCGGCGAGGAATCCGGGGCGGTTCTCGACAGCCTCGTCCCCGGTCTCACGCGCTCTGAAGACGGTGAAGAGCGCGATTGCAGACCAGCCGATGCCGATGAGGATGCGGTTCGCCCCCGTCATGTTGGCGACGGCGAGACTGGCAGCCTCGGCAGATTCGGGCGACCCCGGGTTGATACCCGCCTCCCACGCGTAGAGTGCGTCGACGGCGTATTCGGGAGCGACTGCGAGGACAGCGAGGATAGCCAAGGCGAATGCGCGCGGCACGTCCGCTTCCGCCGTCTCGGCACCCCACGCGAGGAGGAACGACGCACCGAGGACGGCGACACCGCTCAGTGCGACGGTGACACCAGTCTGGAGCTCGATACCGAAGAGTGAGTGGAGCCCCAACCACGGCACGGTGAGGAGGGCAGCACCGAACACTGCGACCAGTGGGTGGCTGAATCGTCGTCGTACCATCGTGCCTACACTAGCGTCTGGGGGGCCGGTAGCTCTTGCGTTTCAATCGCCCGAGAAGAATTTCTCCCTCCGCCGACAGGTTCGGCGTTACGGGAGGATGAGCCAGAAGAAGACGAGATAGCCGCCTACCAGAATCCCGCCGTCGAGGCGGGACACGTCTCGATTGCGGAGCATCAAGAGGATGACACCGAACGTGAACGCGAGGAGTGCGGGGAAGTCGAGCGAAATCGTACTCGCGGGAACGTTCACCGGAACCATGATGGCGAGAATACCGAGGACGGCGACGACGTTGTAGATGTTCGACCCGACGACGTTGCCGATACTGAACTCGGATTCGCCGCGGACGGCGCTGATGACCGACGCCGCGAGTTCGGGCAGAGAGGTACCGAACGCGAGAATGGTGAGACCGATAAAGCGCGTACTGAAACCGTAGGCTTCGAGGAGGCCCTTCCCGCCTTGGATGAGCCAGTTCGACCCGATGAACAAGAGGAGCAGGCCGACACCGAGGTAGAGCACGTCTTTGAACTGGGCAGAGACCGTGTCTTCGTCCTCGATGTCGATTTCGTCGGTTCCAATCGCGTCGGCCTTCGCGGAGCGTGCACGGTAGAGCAGGAACGCAGTGAACACCACGAGGATGACGAGGAGGATACCGCCGTCGAGTGCGCTGAGGTTCCCGTCCATCCCGAGGGCGACGAGTGCCACTGCTGCTGCAATCATGAAGGGGACGTGGCGACGGAGCGTTGCTGTCGAGACGCCCATCGGTTGGATGAGCGCGGAGATACCCAACACGAGACCAATGTTGGCGATGTTCGACCCGACGATTGCGCCCAGTCCGAGGTCAGAACTGTAGCCCAGTCCGCTCAACACGGCGACGAACAGTTCTGGCGTCGTCGTCGCGAACGCGACGATGGTCACACCGACGATTGCCGCCCGGAGACCCAGACCGATAGCGAGGCGTGAGGCACCCTCGACGAGTGCCTCGGCCCCGAGATAGAGTGCGACGATACCAGCCACCAAGAGGGCGGTATCGAAGGAAAGCAGGGTTGCGAGTGCCGACATACGCGGGAGTGACCGATGGGAGACCAAAAGTACGCCGGTACACCGTGCGGTCGCTATCGATTGACATACTGAGGCGTCACTGTTAGAGGCGGTGACTGTTCACGCGTGAATCACGGTGGCTTCGTCGCCGCGTCGCCGCCGAACAAAGTCGCGGCGGAATCCGACACAGACGGGCGAATTATATCACCGGCGAGACTCCACCCGGCCATGGAAGTCTATGGTCTCGTCGGCAACCCCGTCGGGCACTCGTTGTCGCCACCGATGCACGAGGCGGCCTACGAGGCGACAGGGGTCGACGCGCGATACGTCACCTTCGAACCCGAACTGGACGCCATCGCCGACGCTATCGCCGGCGCGGACGCACTCGGTGTCGCCGGCCTGAACGTCACGATTCCGTTCAAACAGGACGTACTGGACCTCGTCGAACCGGACCCACTGGCCGAACGAATCGGTGCGGTCAACACCATCGACTTCGGCCCAGATGGCCCGGTAGGCTACAACACGGACGCCGCCGGCGTCACACGGTCACTCGAACGACACGGCGTGGAAATCGACGGGGGGAGCGCAGTCGTGGTCGGTGCCGGCGGTGCGGGCCGTGCTGCCGCGTTCGCACTCTCCGATAGTGGTGCATCGGTCCACGTCGCCAACAGGACAGCAGAGAAAGCGACCACACTGGCCGCTGTCGTCCCCGGCGCGACTGGCGGTGGGTTAGACACGCTCGAACGAGTAGAAGACGCAGACATCCTCGTCAACGCGACCAGCGTGGGGATGGATGCACCCGACGAGACGCCGGTTCCGGCGTCGTACCTCCACGCGGACCTCGCCGTCCTCGACGCGGTGTACGCACCCCTCGAAACGCGATTGCTCCGCGAAGCGGCCGACGTGGGTGCGGTTACCGTCGACGGTGCCTGGATGCTCCTCCTCCAGGGTGTGGAGGCGTTCGAGCGATGGACTGGTCTCGACGCACCCGTCGACGAGATGAACGCCGCCCTCCGCGCGCACCTCGCTGATGGCTGAGGCCGCCGGTTTTTAAATAACCGGATTGCATATGACAAACTAATATGGGCTTGCTTGACAGTATCTCGTCCTTCTTGAAATCGCTCCTTGGTGGCGACTCCTCGTCTGCTTCGCGCGACGAACGTGACGAATCGGCGACCGTTACGGTCGAACGAGACACGCGCGCCGAACGCGAGGAAGCGAACGTCGAGACGGAAGCGGCGGTGAAAGAACCGGTCGAAGAGACACCGGAACCCGAGCCAGAAGCGACCGAAGACGAAACCGAAGCGACCATCGAAGAGGCCGAGCCGGAGGCAGTAACAGAAGAAGCGGACGCCGCTGTCGTCGACGAGGCTGAAGACGCCGAGGACGTGGCTGAAGACGCTGAAGAAGCCGAACCAGAACCGGCTGAAGAAGCCGAACCAGAACCGGCTGAAGAAGCCGAAGTGAAAGAGGAAGACACTGAAGACGCTGAAGACGCCGAAGAACCCGAGGCAGCAGAGCCAGACGCAAACGAAGCCGACGAAGCCGACGAACCTGAAGCCGAAGACGAGACCGAATCGCCGTCCGTCGATACGATTCGCGGCATCGGTCCGGCCTACGCAGAGCGACTCTCCGACATCGGAATCGAGACCGTTTCGGACCTCGTCGCCGCCGACGCAGACGACGTCGGTGACGCAATCGACGTATCTCCGAAGCGAGTCCAACGCTGGATCGACCGCGCGAGCGACGCGTAAGCAGGACCGCTGACACGTCACGAAACCGTTTACCCGACGCGCCGATTGGTGCGAGTAATGACCGCACCGACCGTCGTCACCGACCGCGACGACTTTCGCGCGACTGCGGCGTCGGCCCCCGACGGCGCGCGCGTCCCCGTCGAAGTTCGGGTCCGCGTCTCGGACCCCTTCGACGCCTATCGGCGTAGCCGACGGGACGCTGGTGGCTTCTTCTACGAGACGACCGGCGGCCAATCCGGGTGGGGCGCGTTCGGCGTCGACCCCGTCGAACGTCTCACTGTTGGGTCGGACGCCGTCTCCAGAGACGATACTGCGCCGACGCTCGCCGCGCTCGAAGGACTCGTCGACGCCGAGACACTCGTCCGCGGCGAGTGCGACGTTCCGTACCCCTGTGGCCTGTTTGGCTGGCTTTCGTACGACGTGGCCCGCGAACTCGAAGCGCTCTCCGACCACACGACCGACGACCGACACCTCCCACACCTGCAACTTGGCGTGTACGACCTCGTCGCCTCGTGGGAAGAACCGCGTCCCGACGACGGCGACGACACGTTCCTGCGAATCACCTGTTGTCCCCGAATTCCCACGGGGTCGGACCTCGACGAGGTGTACGACACAGCACGCCAGCGCGCGATGGGACTCGCACAGGACGCAGTGGACGGGACACCCAGACCGGTCGACGCGCCCGTCGCGTCTCACGAAGCGCAGTTCGAAAGTGAATGCGGGCGCGAGGTGTTCGCCGACCGTGTTCGCGCGGCGAAACAGTACATCCGCGACGGCGACACCTTCCAAGCGAACCTCTCACAGCGACTCGTCGCACCTGCGGCGGTTCATCCCGTGGATGCGTATGCGGCACTCCGCGCGGTCAACCCCGCGCCGTACTCGGGTCTCCTCGAACTCCCCGACCTCGACCTCGTGAGTGCCAGTCCCGAACTGCTCCTTCGAATCGACGACGACCGACTCGTCACGGAACCCATCGCCGGAACCCGGCCCAGAGGGGCGACGCCGGAGGAAGACCAGCGACTCGAAGCCGACCTGACGACGGACGAAAAAGAGCGGGCCGAGCACGCCATGCTCGTGGACCTAGAGCGAAACGACCTCGGAAAGGTCTCGGAGTACGGGTCAGTCGACGTGACCGAGTACCGCCGTGTCGACCGCTACTCCGAGGTCATGCATCTCGTGTCGCTCGTCGAAGGGCAGCGGCGCGAAGGCACGACGCTCGCAGACGCCATCGCGGCGGTGTTCCCCGGCGGGACAATCACCGGTGCACCCAAGCCCCGGACGATGGAGATTATCGACGAACTCGAATCGACTCGTCGTGGACCCTACACCGGGAGCATGTTCGCCATCGGATTCGACGACAGCGCGGTGTTGAACATCGTCATCCGGACACTCGTGCGCTACCGCGACGAGTACCACCTCCGCGTCGGCGCGGGTATCGTCCACGACTCCGACCCGAACAGTGAGTACGACGAGACGTTGGCGAAGGCCCGCGCACTCGTCACTGCAATCGACGAGGCACTCGGCGAACGCGCGAAGATGACCGTGGGTGCGGACCGATGACGCGCATCCTCGTCGTCGACAACTACGACTCGTTCGCCTACAACCTCGTCCAGTACGTCGGCGAGTTCGCAGACGAGGTGGACGTGTACCGAAACGACGCCCTGACGACCGACGACATCCGCGACATCGACCCCGACGGAATCGTCATCTCACCGGGGCCGGGAACCCCCGCGGACGCCGGAATCTCTATCCCCACGTTCCGTGACCTCGACTACCCGACACTCGGGGTCTGTCTCGGCCACCAGTCGCTCTGTGCGGCCCTCGGTGCCCACGTCGGCCACGCGCCCGAAGTCGTCCACGGAAAGCCATCGCTCGTCGAACACGACGGCAAGGGCGTCTTCACCGGCCTCCCCGACCGAATCGAAGTCGGTCGCTACCACTCACTCGCCGTCGAGCTGGACGACATTCCCGACGAGTTGGTCGTCACCGCGTCCACGGTCGGTGACGAGGACGAGACCGACACTGAATCGGCCGTCGGAGCCGACGGCACGCAGGTCGTGATGGGCGTCCGCCACCGCGAAAAGCCGCACGTCGGCGTGCAGTTCCACCCCGAGAGTATCCTGACCGAGTCGGGCAAAGCCATCGTCCGCAACTTCGTCGCCCTCGCCGCTGGGGAGTCACCAGTCGCAGATACGTGGCAAGTGCGGGGGGCGAATCATGAGTGACGACGACGCAGTACGGCGGTACTACGTCGACGGCGAACTCGTCCCGGCGGACGAGGCGTCGATTCCAGTCACCGACCGCGGGTTCCTCTACGGCGACGCCGCCTTCGAGACGCTCCGTGCCTACGGTGGCGACGTGTTCCACTGGGAGCCCCACGCGGACCGCCTCGCCGAGACGTGCGACGTCCTCGGGATGGACCACGGCCTCTCGGACGACGACCTCCGAGCACGAATCGACGAGACACTCGCAGCCAACGGCCTCGAAGACGCGTACGTCAGACTCTCGATTACCCGCGGGTCACAACCGGGGCGACTCACACCCGCCGAAGACGTCGACCCGCGAGTCGTCGTCATCGTCGAACCCCTATCGCGCGGTGGTCGCAATTCGGACCCAGTCTGGGACGGCCCGGCGACTGTCCAGACGGTCAGAACCCGCCGAATCCCTGACCGGGCCATCCCCGCACGGGCGAAGACTCACAACTACCTTAATGGAATCCTCGCGCGCGTCGAACTCCGCGTCACGGGCGCTGACGAAGCGCTCATGCTCGATTCGGATGGATACGTCACCGAAGGCGCGACGAGCAACCTGTTTTTCGTCGCCGACAACGCCCTCTGCACGCCGAGTCTCGACGGTCCCGTCTTGCCGGGTATCACCAGACGAGTCGTCTTGGACCTCGCTCGACAGGAGGGCATCCCGATTCGCGAACGACGCTTCACCCCGGACGACGTGCGCGACGCAGACGAGGCGTTCCTCACGAACTCGACGTGGGAACTCCGCCCCATCGAGACGGTCGATGGCATCTCGGTCGGCGACGGTCCCGTGACGAAGCTCCTCTCACGCCTCTACGACGATTACGTGGAGCGACAGCACTACGAGGAGTCGCGCGACGACAGTGTCGCATCCGAGTAATCGCGACTGACTCAGAATTCGACGTTCGACTTCGAACTGCGGTCTGCGGGGTCGGTCTCTATCGCGCCGGTTCCTTCGAACGAGAAGTCGTCGTCGGAGAGGAACACGTGGTCGCCGTCGATAGTGAGGTCCAAGTCTTCGAGGACGGCACCCTGACACGGGCCGTAGTTGCAGTACCCAGAGTCCGCTTCGAAGTACGCACCGTGGTTCTCGCAGATTATCTCGCCGTTGCGCATCTCCGCACCCGACCCCTTGTCGAGTTTGATGTGCGTCAGGTGCATGCAGTAGTTCAACCACCCGTGAATGTCGCTGTCGGTCCGCACGAGGACGGCCTCACGTTCTTCCCCGTCGTCGTCGCGGACGCGAAAGAGGAACGTCGTGTCCTCGGGAACGTCGTCGACACCACAGATTCGTTCCAAGTCGCTCATTGGGGTGAGGTTGGAGTGGGGTGGAAAATCACCTTCGGAAGTGGATGATCTTTAGGGTGAACTATCTCTGATTTTATTCCGAGCACGATAGTAAGAGAAACCCAAGCCAGAGATGGCCATTAGAAGGCCAGCCACACCCAGTAAATACCCAAATATAGATAGTAACCGAGTCTGGGGAGCATAATGTGGGCTCAATAAAATAGAGATCCAGTTTCGGTTAGGAAGAACTCCAATTTGTGTAGAGAATAACGGAACAACAACGGGGAAATATAAAAAACAAGTAGATATGAGCCCCATCAGGAGGATCTCTTTCCAAGTATTGCTTGAAACTAATTCGTTGGATTTGGACCGAGTTACAGAAAAAAAGTCCGACACGAGGCTATGGCTCTGCCTCGACAACCAGTCAAAGATGGTATAACCTAGCACTAAACTGACAATCACTGGCCCAACAACCCCACCGGGTACGAATATACTCACACCGATGGAGAGCCAGATAAGGAGGTATACTGCAAATACGGCTATGAATGCCGAAAACGAAGCAGACCAGATTCTTATTAGAATCTCTTCTTCACTGAAACTGTCGACACTCATGAATCAATCCATACTACATGAGATAATCATGTTTGCTGAAATGCCTTTTCCACCCCACGAAAGTAATTGGGAATAGCAAGAGGGAGGTTTGAACAAAACGAACCTCGCTACGCTCGGTTTTCTCTTTCAAACTACCTGATGCAATTCCCAGACAAACACGTCGTCGCGGCGGGACAAGAGACGCCGCTTAGGTGTGTAGTTTTCAGGAGAGTAGCGGGAGGTGAACCGTCTCGGGGTCAACCAGTTCGAGACGCGAATGCGTCTCGTCATCCCGGAAAGTACCGTCTTCCGGTGACCCGTGACTTCCCGTGGATTAGTCAGGTACCCCCGCGGCACCATCGGTCTGATAACCTCGAACGGTGTCGTGGGTCACGGTCGGAGCGTCCACAGCTCCCGATGCCTGCCGTCGCACCTTCCTAACAATGGGAAGACTGTTGAGAGCAGGCACATTCCAGTTCTGATGTTTCTCGATGCCTTTCACAGCGATGTTGACACTTGCACCACGGTCGGCGTGGTCTTGGTGGGAGCATGACCGGCACTTAAATCGCTTCTTGTTGCGATTCGCTCTCTCTGTGTATCCACACATAGGACATCGCTGACTCGTGTACTCGGGGTTAATCCATGAGGTCGGAATCCCCTCAAATGACGCTTTGTACGACGTGTAGTATTGGAGGGTGCGGAACGGGAGGTGGTGCAAGCGTCGGTTCATACGCGTACCGTAGTCAATCGAGTCGCGCATCTCTTTGAGGTCTTCAAAGACGATGCACGGCTTCTCGAACTGCTGGGTCCACACCACTATGTGTCGAGACACCTTGTGAAGTCGGTCGCGAACGAATCGTTCCTCACGTCCCTTGAGCGTGTCGTGAGTGCTACTCTTCCCCACATTCTGGACGCGCTTCCGTATCGTGAAGTAGCGGTGGCGCTCGAATTTGATTTCTGGGAAGTCGATAACAAGCGTGTCCTCGACACCATCTTCCGAGAGTGCAGCCAGAGCCACGTTGTCTTCGTTCACGTCCACACCTATGGCGGTCCGTGAGTCCTGCTTGTCTCGGACAGTCCGTTTGGTGTTGGTGACGTTGACGTGCAACTCAGGGGTGCCGTCGTGGAACAAGGCTTCTGCCGTCCCTATCTTCCACTCATCACCTTCGATTGCTGTCTTGAGAATGCCGATGTGAGCGTCCTCGCCTTTGAGGACACCCTTGACGTGCTTGTAGGGCTTTGCACTGATGCGGAACGCCACGTCACCGTCATCAGTGAGCGATAGGTTGTACCCTTCCTCGTAGTTCGATCGGAGCGGATACACACCGTCTTTGGTGTGACTCGGCTGGCCGAAGTCCTCGTACTCGTAGTAATTCTTCATCGCGCCGAGCGCCTTGTCGACAACGCGCTGTGTTGTGTTCTTCACGAGGTCTGCGTCGTCAGCAACATGGTCGGGGATTGCGTCCCAGTCCATGCCCAGTTTGGCGAGACGAATGGTTTCGTTGTACACCGACCGTGATTCGAGACAGGCGTCGTACAACAGGCTCTCGTTGTTACTCTGGATATTGAGTTGGAAGTCCAGAGTCTTGACGAGGGCCTTACCGTCGGTCATTTTCTACGCAATTCTTGATATGTCGTCCTCGTTCAAAACTCTCTGCCAAGTAGAGTGAAAGTAAAGGAGCGTATCAACTTCACTCCCAAGTCAAGTGGTTCGGTCGACGCAGTCTCTCGTGGTCCCGAGGCATTCGCCTTGCTAATCTGTAGAGTTGAACCTCACTCGCAACGCTTCGCGTTGCTCCCTGGTTCAAATCTACTGAGCCATGCGGCCGACCTCGTGGGTCACGCCGAGACGAGACTCGACGTTCAGGAGTTGAGGTCGGCAAAAACATAGCGGGAGGTAGATTTGAACTACCGATCTCCGGGTTATGAGCCCGGCGGAATCTCCTGGCTATCCCATCCCGCTGAATCAACAAAAGCGACGTTCACTGTTAAGGCTTCTGTTTCGCTAGCCGTGTGGCAATTTTCACCGTGAGTCACGGTGACGTGAACCCGCCCCGATACGCCACGTGAAGAGGCTCTCAGCGACGTAGTTCAGGAACATCGACGCACCGATTGCGATGGGAAGCGGGATGAGTTGCCAGAGGTCCACACCGGCGACGGGAATCGTCAGCGGAACCTCTCTGAGTGCGCGGACGACGAGCACCTGTACGGCGAGGCCACCGCTCCTGACGAGGTTCGACTTGACGAACCGACGAACCTTCGCGAGGAGGTGGTCCGACCCCGCATCGGCAAACGTCCAGCGGTCGTTGATGACGAACATCACGACGATGGCGACTTCCGCGCCGGCGAGTTTGGCAACCTCGCCGACGACGTCGAAGACGACGATGAGCAGGCTACTCACCGTGAGGTCGAACATCGCGCCGACAGCACCGACAGAGGCGAACTTCCCGAAGCGGGCACCAGAGAGGAGCGCAGACAACCGATTAGTCATCCATGACCTCGCACGAGGCGTCCTCGACGAGGGTTCGCTCGTCGTTGCGGGCGGCGATGAACTCGTGGAGTCTGTCCTCTCGAATCGTCCGCGCGCGGTGCCGTGACCGAAGGAGGCCACGACCCATCTTGAGCGTCGTGTCGATGGGTGAGACGGTCGAATTCGGCTGGTCTTCCCAGACGACCGGGACTTCGACGATTCGGTGGTCGAACGCGCCCGAGACGGCGATGAGTTCGATGTCCCACGCGAATCCGGGTTCGTACAGGTGGGTCCGCACGTCGGCCCACGCGTCTGCGGTGATGGCCTTCGCGCCACACTGGTAGTCGTAGAGTGGAACCTCGGTGAGATGGCGTGCCAACCACGCGAACCCGTCGCCGAGATAGCGACGGGCGACAGTCTGGTGCGAGGCGACGGTTGCGTCCGGGTGGCGTCGGGACCCGACTGCGAGGTCAGCGCCGTCGTGGACGGCGTCGACGACCCGTGCCATGGACTCGGCAGGGGTGCTCCCGTCGGCGTCCGCGAACGCGAGGATGTCGGTGTCGAGGGCTTCGAACCCCGCGGTGATGGCCGCGCCCTTTCCGCGGCGGGCGTCGACGGGGTTCACAGTCACGACTGCGGGGAGGGAATCGAGGGCGTCGAGGGTCGCCGACCGCGGCGCGTCGAGTTCGACTCGGACCACCTCGGGGTCGAGTTCCTCGACGAGGGCGTGGACGTACGGGACCAGACGATCGGGGTTCGGTCGATAGGCTGGGACCACGACCCCGACAGACTGCGACATGCACGACCATTCTTCGAACGGGGTAAAAAGCAAACCGCTCTCGCGCGCACACGTCATCCACAACACGTATTGTGTCGGCCGAACCTTCCTCGGACAGATGGAGTACGCCCTCGTGGTCCGTTGGCTGGTGATGTTCGCGGCCCTCTGGGCAGTCGGGCTTCCGCTCTCGACCCGCCTGTTCCGCCGCCTCCCCGGTCACGGCGCTGGATTCACGCTCCCCGTATCGCTCGTGGTCGTGACCCTCCCGGTCTACTACGTCGGCCACCTCTCGTTCGGTCCCGCCGCACTCCTCGTCGGTCTCGGCGTCCTCGTCGCTGCGGCGGCACTGACCGGTCTCGACCGCTCTGCACTCCGGGACGGCGAGATTCGTCTCGCGTCCGACCTCGACATCGACAGGCGAGCAGTCGCAGAAGCGGCCGCAGTGTTCGTCGTCGCCTTCTTGTTCGCCGTTGCCCTCCGCGCACTCGACCCGGCCGTCCACGCCGGCGGTGGCGAGAAGTTCCTCGACTTCGGTCTCCTCCAGTCGCTCTCTCGTGCGACGGTCTTGCCCCCCGAAGACATGTGGTTCGCTGGCGAACCAGTTCGCTACTACTACGGCGGCCACCTCGTGTCGATTCTCTTGGCGTGGCTCACAGGGACCGAACCCGAGTTCGCCTACAACCTCGCACTCGCGGGGTTCTTCGGATTCCTCGTCACGGCGGCGTTCGAACTCGGGCGGAGTATCTCGGCCGCCGCCGACGCGGACGGCGTGCTCGGTGGCCTCCTCGCCGCGTTCTTCGTCGGGTTCGCCAGCAACCTCGTCACGGCAGGCCGCTTCCTCATTCTCGCTCTCCCCGAAGGGTTCCGACGGCCACTCGCGCAATCCGTCGCCGAGCGCTCACGGTACACCGTCTCGGAGCTTCTCGCGGGGGCAAACGAGTTCTCGTATTGGGACGCCAGTCGCGTCATCCCCGGCACTATCAACGAGTTCCCACTGTTCGCGTGGCTCAACGGGGACCTCCACGCACACATGATGGGCACGCCGTTCTTGCTCCTCGCCGCCGGCATCGCGTTCGCGTACTTCTCGACCCCCGAAGATGCAGTCTGGGAGCGTCGTCGTCTCGTCGGCGTCACGGCCCTCGTTGGCGGACTGCAAGTGGTCGTCGATACGTGGAGTTTCCCGTCTGTGTTCGGTGTCCTCTTCCTCGGGATGGTCTTCGCGCCCGCACGCCCGTGGACACTTCTTCCCGGTCGTGAGCGCCTCCGAACGGTCGCAGAGCGTACCCCAGTCACCAGCGAGGTGGCTCGACTCGTCGGCACGACAGTCGTCGTCGGCCTCGCGGGTGTCCTCGCCGTCGTTCTCGCGAGTCCGTTCCTCCTCGGGAGTGTCGCCGGCGGCGGGAGCACCCGGACGATAGAGATTCTCGCGCCGGCCGAGCGAAGTGGCTTCAGCGTCCTGCTGCTCGTTCACGGGGCGTTCATCGGCGCGTTCGCGCTCCACTACGCGCGAGAACTCGGTGCACGACAGGTCGCACCGGTCGTCGTCGGCCTCGTCGCCGTGACGGCCGTCGCAGTCGTACACTCCTTCGCGGCGCTTGCACTCGTCGTGCCGTTCGTCGTCGTCGGGTGGGTCCTCCTCAGACTGCGTGACAATCCGACGTTCGACACCGTGCTCGTCGTCGCCGGCGCGGGTCTCGTGACACTCGTCGAAGTCGTCTTCGTGAACGAGCAGGCTGGGCCGGGGCGGATGAACACGGTGTTCAAGACCTACATGCAGGTGTGGGTCCTCTGGGGGAGCGCGATGGGGCCGGTCCTCGCAAGATTCGTCCGCGACGCGGCCGACACGACTGACCTGTCGCTCCCGAAAATCGACTTTCACGTCCGCGCAGGCGCGATTCGCGGTGTCGGCATCGCCGTCGTCGCCTTGCTCGTCGCGTCCACGTCGGTCTACGCCGGCCTCGCCGTCGCCGACCACACACAAAACCCTCGTCAAGAGACGACGCTCGACGCGACGGCGTTCGTCGAGTGGTACCACCCAGACGAAGACACGGCGATAACGTGGCTCGACGAAGACGTCGAGGGGACGCCGACCATCCTCACAGCGCCCGGAACGGAGTGGTCCGCGACGCTCGACGACCAACGAGAGTACGTCATGTACGCGTGGCGCGGGAACCCCGAATCGAGTCTCACCGGCGTGCCGACAGTCGCTGGGTGGGCACACGAAGTGGGCTACCGCGGCCCCGACGCCTACTACGACCGGGTCCGCGACGTGGACGCGATGTACGTGGGTAACGAGTCGACCCGGGCGCGCCTCATCGAGAGCTACGACGTGCAGTACGTCTGGGTCGGCCCGGGCGAACGCGCGCGCTACGGAGAGATAGCGACCGACGTCCCGTGGCTGACGCCGGTGCACCGCTCGGGGTCGGTCGTGGTCTACGAAGTAGAAGAAGCGAGGCTGCCTTAGGCGACCTGGCCGCTCTTACGAACGACCTCGATAGCCTCAGCGTCGACGCCCTCGGTCTCCAGCCAGTGAGGGACGTACTCGCGCTTCTCGAATGCCTCGCGCTCGTCCTCGGTCCCGACGGTGCACCACAGTTGGACGCGGTCCGGACCGTGCCAGTCGCCCTGACGGTCGATGGAGAAGCAGACGTACTCTTCGCCGTCGTAGTTGATGACGGCGTCGCGCCGAATGCCGGGGTCGCCGTGGATGATGAGCTTCTTCATGTGCCGGGATTGGCACAGTCATTGCTTAATCGCTTCGGCTTCCGCCTTGCAGATGGGACTCCAGCCGAGAATTCTCTGTTCGGCGTGCCCGCGCTCGACGACCGACCCCTCCGAATAGTGGGCGTCTCCGAGTGCTGATGGTCGGCTCGGCTCGTGGTCTGCCCACACGTGCCACAGCGCCCCGCGACGGCGTCGAACGCGGGTCTGGGCGTCGCGGCGAACCAAACGGGTTTTAACGGGCGACACCAAATCCCTCCACAAGGTCGATATCTATGCAGATGCCACGCCGTTTCAACACGTATTGCCCCAACTGTAAGGGCCACCACGAGCACGAAGTCGAGAAAGTCCGCAAAGGCCGTCCGACCGGCATGAAGTGGAACGCCCGTCAGACCCGACGCGGAAAGGCGACCATCGGTAACGCCGGTAAGTTCTCCAAGGTGCCCGGTGGCGACAAGCCGACGAAGAAGACCCACCTGAAGTACATCTGCTCGGACTGTGGCAAGGCGCACATGCGCAAGGGATGGCGAGCAGGCCGTCTCGAATTCCAGGAGTAAACACATGGCAGGAAATTTCTACAAAGTCGCGTGCAGTGACTGTGAAAACGAACAAATCGTCTTCGGAAAGGCCTCCTCGGTCGTCAACTGTGCCGTCTGTGGCACGACCCTCGCGACCCCGACCGGCGGAAACGCCGAGTTCCACGGCGAGGTCGTCGAGACGGTCGAGCGTCGCGAGAGCGACGAACTAGAGGCGTAACGTCCCGGAGGATTCCTCATGAAGTACAGCGGATGGCCTGACTCCGGCGAACTCGTCGTCGGAAAGGTAGACGACATTACGGACTTCGGTGTCTTCGTCGACCTCGAAGAGTACGAAGACAAACGTGGCCTGTGCCACATCAGCGAAGTCGCCAGCGGATGGATCAAGAACGTCCGCGACCACGTCCGCGAGGGACAGACGGTCGTCGCCAAGGTGCTCGAGGTCAACGAGAGTTCCCAGCAGATAGACCTCTCTATCAAGGACGTCAACGAGCACCAGCGTAAAGAGAAGATTCAGGAGTGGAAGAACGAGCAGAAGGCGGACAAGTGGATGGCCCTCGCGTTCGGCGAGGACATCGACGACGAGCAGTACGGTGCGATTGCGAACGCCCTGCTCGCCGAATACGACTCGCTCTACGACGGATTCGAGCAGGCCGCCATCCACGGCGCTGAAGCACTCGAAGACGTCGACCTCGACGACGACGAAATCGACGTCATCGTCGACACGGCACGACAGAACGTCTCGGTGCCGTACGTCAACGTCACCGGCTACGTCGACCTGCGTTCGCCCGCGGGCGACGGCGTCGACGACGTGAAAGAGGCGCTGAAGGCCGCCGAAGGCGACGGCGAAGTCAGCGACGAAATCGAACTGACGGTCACCTACGTCGGCGCACCCGAGTACCGCATCAAGGTGAAAGCGCCCGACTACAAGACCGCTGAATCAGAACTCGACGCGAGCGTCGCCCGCGCCCGCGAAGCCATCGAGTCGAAAGGTGGCACCGCATCGTACCACCGCGAACGAAGCGGCGACGACGAGTAATGAAATCTGACATCCGGGTGTGTAGCGCGTGGCGAGGCCGCCACGACCGCCCGGTGTACACGCTCTCTTCTTCTTGTCCGGAGTGCGACGCACCCACAGAGAATAGCGCGCCCGCACCGTACAACCCCGAGGACACGTACGGCGAGTACCGGCGTGCGCGAAAGCGACGCACTGCCGACGAGTAGTGCGCCGCCGCCGAGGAGTCGAGACCGTTCGGCTACCGACGCCCTCTTAACCGGTGCGTTCGGCACTACGTGCATGGACGACATCGAAATCGAGGCAGTCGCAGAGGCCGACCTCTCGAATCCGGTCTTCGTCGAGGGGCTTCCGGGTGTCGGGAACGTCGGGAAACTCGCCGTCGAGCACCTGCTCGAAGAGTTCGAGGACGCGACGTTGGTCCGGCGCATCTACGCCGACGTGTTCCCCCCACAGGTCGGACTCGAAGACGGCGTCGCCGAGTTGACCCACGCAGAAATCCACGCCGTCGAGACGCCCGGTGAGGGTCCAGACCTCCTCTTACTCACGGGTGACCACCAGGCACAGTCCAACGAGGGGCACTACCACCTCACCGACGCCTTCCTCGACGTGGCCGAGGAGTTCGGTGCCGAACGACTGTTCGCGCTGGGCGGCGTCCCCACCGGCGAACTCGTCGACGAACCGTCGGTCCTCGGGGCCGTCACCGACGAATCCCAACTCGACGAACTCGAAGACGTCGGCGTCGAGTTCCGCGACGGCGAGCCGGCAGGCGGCATCGTCGGCGTCTCCGGTCTCCTCCTCGGCCTCGGTGGTCGCCGTGGCTTCGAAGCGGCGTGCCTGATGGGCGAGACGAGCGGTTACCTCGTCGACCCGCACAGCGCACAGGTCGTCATCGAGGTGTTGCAGGACCTCCTCGAGTTCAGCGTCGACTTCGAAGCCCTCGAAGACCGGGCAGAGGAGATGAAAGAAGTCGCTGCGAAGATTCAAGAGATGCAGCAGCAACAACAGGGACTGCCGAGCGACGACGACCTGCGGTACATCGGGTAAGCACCGTCGGAAGCGAACGGCCGAAGCACACATCTCGTCCCGACCGAAGCGTCCACTTCGGGCTGGTCGAGGCGTCCGCCCTCGGAACGCAGTCGAAGCACCGACTGTCGGTATCTGGGGCGTTACGCCTCGATGATGTCGTCGGTGTCGAATTCAGGAATCGTCACTTCTCCATCGAGCGACTGCACCGCACGACCACCGACTCGTATCTGCTCACCGACCGTGACACGGACGAGACTCGGCCGGTCCACGAAGTGGCCCTGTTCGAACCGGAGTTCGTCCGGGACCGAGTCGAACGCCCCGACCTGTCGGAGGTACGCACCGCAGGCACCACTGGCGGTGCCAGTCGCGGGGTCCTCGGTGATGCCGACACCCGGCGCGAAACAACGGGCGTGGAGAGTCGAGTCGGCGTCGATGGCGTCGAAGGTGAACGCGTAGACACCCGCAGCGTCGTGTTCTGCGGCGAACTCCGCGATGGCATCCATATCGGGCGCGGCCGAAGAGAGGTGTTCGAGGAAGTTCACCGGGACGACGACGAAGGGAAGGCCCGTCGATGCGAGGGCGACCGGAAGGTCGGCACCGACGTCGCGGAGGGAAGCCACGTCGACGCCCAACATCTCTGCGATTCGGTCGTAGTCGACGTCGAGTGGACGAACCGTCGCCGTGTCCTGCGTCATCCAGACTTCTCCGAGTTCACCGATTTCGATGTCGAGTGTCCCGACGTTCGTCTCGAGGGTGTGCGTCCCCGGTTCGATGGTGCGTTCGGCCGCGAGGTGTGCGTGCGCTGCGATGGTCGCGTGGCCACAGAGGTCGATCTCCTGTGTCGGCGTGAAGTAGCGGATTCGACGGTCCGCACTCGCCGAGGAACAGACGAACGCTGTCTCACTCGCGCCGAGTTCGGCCGCGACGGCGCGCATCTGTTCTGCGTCGAGTCCGTCGGCGTCGGGGACGACGCCGGCGACATTTCCGGACAGTGGTTCGGTCGTAAATGCGTCGACGAGAAGGGCGCGTCGGCGGTCCATGGGAGTGCGCACTACACGACACTGTATCAAACCCGTGGGTCGGCAGTCGGTCACTCTCCGTCAGCGGGTGAAAATGGAGGGTCGAAAGAGGCGATGCGGGGACCAGAGGGGTGCGTCAGTCAGGAACCCTGTTACGCACGAGTCCACCGGACTCGACTACTCTGGGCAGCAGCACCGTCGCCCTGCATCACTTCTCGCATGTTCATGCAGGCGGGACAACCGACGACTTCGTCCATATCGTTGCCGAAGACGCGGACGAAATCTCGGGACACGAACTCACCACAGTTACCGCACGTGTGCATTGTTTGATCACCAACGAACTCGGGTACTCCCCGACTCACTATAACTATGACCCTTGTTAGCATGCGTTATGAAATTCCTGACGTGACAAATTCGACGTTAATGGTATCATAATCGGATGATTCACGCATTGTGACTGTTCCACACCCTCGGGACGAGTCGTACAGATTAAAGGGCGTCAGGCTCCCCACTACGGACGGTGAACCGAAGACATGGGCAATCTCCCCGACGAATTTAAGTGCACCATCACAAACTGGGAGTACATCTACGGACTCTGTCGTGACGTCTCGGACGACGTGAAGTCGTCCGAGTTCGAACCCGAGGTCATCGTCGCGCTGGCACGCGGCGGTTGGTTCGCGGGGCGCTGTATCTGTGACTTCGTCGGGCTCGACGACCTGACGAGCCTCAAGATGGAGCACTACGTCGGCACTGCTCAGAAGTCCAACGAACCAGAAGTACGCTACCCGATGCCAGAGGGAAGCGTCGAAGGCAAAGACGTGCTCATCATCGACGACATCGCCGACACCGGCGGGTCCATCAAGCGCGCGTACGAGTACGTGACCGACAGAAACGCGGGCGAAGTCCGCACCGCGACGCTCCAACTCCTCCAGACGAGCGAGTTCGAACCCGACTACGTGGGCGAGCGTCTCGAAGAGTGGGCGTGGGTCGTCTACCCGTGGAACTTCATCGAGGACATGATAGACCTCACCTCGGGTGTCATGTCGAAGGCCGACGAAGAGACCTTCGAACTCGACGACATCCGTCACTACCTCTCGGAGTACCACGACGTCGACCGCATCGAGATGGAGATTGCCCAACCCGACCGCATGGAGGAAGTCATCACGGAGATGGAACGACGCGGTGTCGTCGAATCCACTGGCGACGGTGCGTGGCGTCTCCTCGAAAACGACGGCGTCGGTGCCTAATCAGCGCGCCGAATCTCCGCCGTAAGGAGACCGAAACCGTTCGGCCTCCGACTGTTTCGCGAGAGAAGCGAAACGTTGGTGAGTGTAACCGCCGTCGCCACAGCCATGTCGCTTCTGTCTATCTTCGTCACGGCCCTGCTGCCGATTCTCGCTATCGGCGCAGTTGGCTTCCTCTTAGGGCGGACCCGCGACATCGACCCGGACCCTCTCAACACCGTGACGGTGTACGTCCTCGCGCCGGCACTCGTCTTCTATAGCCTCGCGACGACCGAACTCGCCGGTTCGACGCTGGCGACCATCACTGTCGGTGTCGTCGTCTACCACGTCGTGATGATTCTCGTCGCCGGCGGTATCGCCCGACTCGCTGGTCTCTCGGAACCCCTCCTCGGCGCACTCGTCCTCGTCTCTGCCTTCCCGAACTCGGGAAACTACGGTATCCCAGTCACCTCCTTTGCCTTCGGCGACACCGGACGCTCCACTGCTGTCGTCTACCTCGCCGTCCAGGGCGTCCTCATCTACACGGTCGGTGTCTACATCGCGGGACGGGGTGCATCCGGCGGTGACGACGGCCCGGCAGCGTGGCGCGTCGGTATCACTCGTGTCCTCAGGATTCCGCTCGTGTACGCCGTCGTCGCAGCACTCGCCGCCCGGTGGCTTGGCGTCGTCCCACCGACGGACATCGCCGCGATGCAGACGCTCAAACTCGTCGGTGACTCCTCGATTCCGGTCATGCTCCTCATCCTCGGCATCCAACTCGCCGGCGCTGACCTCGGGTCGACACTCAGAGAAGTCGGCCTCGTCGCCGGACTGAAGATGGTCGTCGCACCCGCAATCGCGGTCGGAATCGCTCTCGTCGCCGGCTTTGGCGAGCCAATCGTCGCGCGGACGTTCGTCCTCGAATCGGCGATGCCCGCCGCGGTGACGCCGCTCATCCTCGTCGGTGAGTTCGGTGACACGAGTGGGTCGACGGTCAACCTCGCGGAGTTCGTCTCCGCTGCCGTCTTCGCGACGACGCTCCTCAGCGTCCCGATACTCTCGGTCCTCATCTTCCTCCTCGACGCCGGCGTCGTCGTGTAGTCGTCCACACCGAACAGGCCGATTCGCCACGATTTTGTGCGCTCTCCCCCTCGTTCGGGTATGAAAATCGGATTTATCGGCGGCAGCGGCATCTACGAAGCACTGCCCCTCGAGAACACGCGCGAAGAACCGGTCGACACACCCTTCGGCGAACCCTCCACGACACCAATCGTTGGTGAGTTCGGCGACACTGGCCGCGAAGTCGTCTTCCTCCCACGACACGGACCCGACCACCAGCACTCGCCGACGACGCTCCCGTACCGTGCGAACATCTTCGCACTGAAGAAACTCGGCGTCACGCACATCCTCGCCAGCAACGCCGTCGGCAGTCTGAAAGAAGACCTGCCACCGCAGACGCTCGTCGTCCCCGACCAGATTTACGACCGCACGAAACACCGCCCCCTGACGTTCTTCGACGAGGGAATCGTCGTCCACCAACCCTTCGCGATGCCGTACGACGAAGAACTCGTCTCCATCCTCGCCGAGGCGGCAGAAGAAGCGACGGACGCCAACGTGCAGGAAGGCGGAACCTACGTCTGCATCGAAGGCCCATCGTACTCCACGAAAGCCGAGAGCGAACACTACCGCGCGCAAGGGTGGGACATCATCGGCATGACCACGATTCCAGAGGCGAAACTCGCTCGCGAGGCTGAAATCGCCTACGCGACCATCACCGGCGTCACCGACTACGACGTGTGGAAGGAAGAGAGCGAAGTCACCCTCGACGAGGTGCTGAAGAACGCCGCCGCCAACGAGGAAGCAATCAAGGAGACTGTCGAGGCCGCCATCCGCAAGATTCCCGACGACCACGAGACGGACAGTCACTCCGCCCTCGAAGGCACTATCAACACACCCGACGAGGCCATCCCAGCGGAGACGAAGGAGAAACTCGCACCACTCATCGAGCAGTACGTCGAGTGAGTGAGTGAGTGAGGACGGGTGTCTCGACAGGCGGAACGGGTATCTTTCTGCGGACACCTCACACCGAGAACAGACGACGGTGCAAACGTGTACTCACAGATGGGTGAACGTTCATAACCCTCCGGCCCCGTCGTCTACGGAATGAGTTCTACTGACAGAGTCAAAGTCGAAGACGTGATGTCCACACCGCTGGAGACGATTTCGAAGGACGCGACGGTACGGGAGGCGGCCCAGCAGATGCGTGAGAAGGATATCAGCGCCCTGGTCGTCCGGACCACGCCACGGGCGATTATCAGCAGTACGGACGTACTCGATGCCGTCGCAGACGGCCAGAACGTCTCGGAGTTACCGGTGACTGACGTGATGACGACCGATGTCGAAACTGCCACCCCTGACCTCTACATGGAAGAAGTCGCCGCGATGATGACCACTTACGGTATCAAACACCTCCCGGTCGTCGACGACGACTACGTCGGGATGGTCTCCTCGACAGACGTTGCTGCCCACCTGTCGTAAGCAGAACCACCGAAACCTGCAGTCGTCGACAGTACCACGTCCTCAGTCGTCGGCGACTGCTTCGACTTCTTGTTCACCGTCTGTCTCGCCATCTAGCGTCGCATCGTGGTCGGGCGAGGCGTCGAACACCTCGGGATTCCGTATCCAGAGGTCACCGAACAGTTCGTCCTGTTGGAGGTAGACAGTGCTCCTGTGTGCGAGGAACAACAGCGCGAGGTACGTCGTCATCACGGTGTCTGCGACGTGGCGAATCTCTCGGAAGAGCACCTCGTCGCGACCCTTCTCGTAGTGTTCTGCGAGCACGTCGCCGACTTCCTCGACGATTGCTTCGATGTCCTCGTTGTGGGCCGTGCCGGTCACGTCGTCTTCTGTCGGTTCGCCAGCGCCGCGCATGTCGCCCGCGGCGTGGTAGTCGAGCGTCTGCGTCCCGCGAGAAAACCCTCGGGGTGATTCGGAGGTGTCGTACTCACGCCGGCGCTTCCACCACGACCCGCGCTCTGCTTCGCGGAGTTCGTGGACGAGTTCGTCCAGCGTCTCCGGCGACCCACGGGCATGTTTGCGTTCGAGGCGGCGGTCCATCTCCGCTTCCAGTGACGCGATGGGGTCGAATCCGGGGGCGCCGTCGTCGTCCGGATGGTCGCCCTCTGCGCCGCCCTGCATGGCGAGTTCCCACGGCTCGAGTTCCTCTTCGTCCGGTTCGTCCGGTGCGAGGAGTTCGTCCGACTTCATCCGCAAGAGGACGCTCGCGTAGAACAGTGCTCGCCCGGTGGTCCGGAGGTCCATCGCGTCGAGTCGTTCGAGGAAAGCGTCCGTGACCTCGACGATGTCGATGTCCCACGGGTCGATGTCTCCCTCTTTGGCGAGTTGGACGAGCAGTTCGACGGGTTCGACTTCGTCGTCGTCGGACTCTGACACGTCGTCTGGGAGGACGTCGTCTACCGACCCCGCTTGGGGTGCGTCGGTCCCCTCGTCGTCGAAAGCCGCGTCGCCAGAGAACTGAAACGTCTCACTGTCGTCGGACTCGCCGCGGTCCCGCGTCAGGTTGAGTTCCGGGATGTCGTCAGTCATCCGCCGGAACCTCCGGTTCCGTCACGGTCCCGTCTCCGCCGTCACCACCGTCGCCGTCTCCGTCGTCGGGGCCGTCGCTGCCGCTGGTATCGTCGCCAGCATCACCGTCGGTTCCGGCTCCGTCTTCCGAGTCACCGCCCTCACCGCCGCCGAACTGGATGCCAGTGACGGCGCTGACGTTGTCGCCTTGCATGGTCACACCGATTGCGCGCTCGGCGCGTTCGAGCAGGGCAGAACGGTGTGAGACGACGACGAACTGCGCGTCGCCGGCCAAGTCGTCGACCATCTGGCCGACGCGTTCGGCGTTCGCGGCGTCGAGGAAGGCGTCGACTTCGTCGAGTGCGTAGAACGGGGCGGGATTGTGTCGCTGGATGGCGAAGATGAACGCGAGCGCCGTCAGCGACTTCTCGCCGCCGGACATCGCGTCGAGGCGCTGAATCGGCTTGTCGCCGGGTTGTGCCTTCATCGTCAGCCCCTCTTCGAACGGGTCTTCGGGGTTCTCCAAGTGGAGGTGTCCGGTCCCGTTCGAGAGTCGCTCGAAGATGTCGGTGAAGTTCTCGGCGATGGCGTCGAACGACTCCATGAACGTCTGTTTCTTCTGCGACTCGTACTGCTCGATGCGCTCTTGGATGGCGTCACGCTCTTCGACCAGCACGTCACGGCGTTCTTGAAGGTCTTCGAGGTCGGCCTTCACGTCGTCGTACTCGTCGATTGCGAGCATGTTGACCGGTTCGAGCGCCTCCATCTCTTCGGTGAGACGTTCGATTTCGGATTCGACCGTGCTGTGGTCAGGAATCGATTCGGGGTCGTAGTCGCCGACCTGCGATTCGAGTTCGTCTATCTCCCACTCGAGGCGTTCTGCGGCAGACTGGAGGCTCTCGAGTTTGGATTCGACGGCGTTGACGCGGTCTTTCTTCTCGTCGCGGGCGGTGCGCGCCTCACGGAGGTCTCCTTGGAGTTCTCGGCGGTCATCTTTGAGGTCGACCAGTTCCTCTTCGAGTTCCGCGACGGCCTCGCGTTTGGCTTCGAGGTCGTCTTCGCGGTCTTCTATCTTCGACTCGGCGTCCGTGATTGTCTCGCGCGCCTCGGCCTTGCGGTTCTGGGCGGCCTCGACCGTGTCGTGGAGGTCGTCCACCGCGTCTTCGGCGTACTGTTTCTCCAGTTGAATCTCGTTGAGGCGGCCATCGAGCGTGCCCATCCGGTCTTCTAAGTCGTCGATGTCGGCGCGAATCTCGTCGGCGCGGCCGGTGAGTTCCGGAATCTCGGAGTCAGCGAGTTCGCGCTCGATGTCCTCAATGTCGGACTCGACAGTGGCGATTTTCTCGTCGTACTCGGCGATTTCGTCGTCGAGGTCGGACATCTGCTCGTCGACCGACTCACGCTCCGACTGGAGTTCGTCGAGTCGGTCGTTCAGCCGGTCGATTTCGGCCTCCGCGTTCTCGATATCCTCCTCGGCGTCTTCGATTTCGCGCTCAATCGCGCGAACCTGATCTGCCGCGTCGGAGGCCCGCCCACGGGCGTCTTCCAAGTCGTCGTCGATGTCGCGGATTTCGCTGTTGAGCGACCGGCGACGGTCTTCGAGTGTGGTAATCTCCTTGGCGATGCGTTCGAGGCGTCCCTCGCCCGACTTCGAGAAGGAGTAGCGAGACCCGCCACCGGACCCTCCGGTCATCGCGCCGGAGCGTTCGACTAAGTCGCCGTCGAGGGTGACCATGCGGTAGTCACCCATCAGATCGCGGGCGGTCTGCATGTCCTCGACGACGAGTGTCGACCCGAGGACGTACGAGAAGATGGACTCGTACTGGGCGTCGTAGTCGACGAGGTTGCGAGCGAAGTCCACGACACCCGAATGCGACGGTTTGCGCGGCAGGCCGCGGTTGTCCATCTTCGTGATGGGCAGGAACGTCGCGCGACCCGCGTTGCGGGACTTCAAGTGGTCGATACAGGACGACCCCACGCCGTCGTCGTCGACGACGACGTTCGCGAGGCGGCCACCGGCGGCCGTCTCACAGGCCTTCGCGTAC
>NZ_LOPV01000276.1 GCF_001469865.1 Haloferax profundi | reverse complement strand
TCCCACCCGTCTTGGACAGTGATGTTTGCATCAGTCGTGGCAGGGTTCGCTCGAACATCGAACTCTCCTGTCCCCTTCTCTGAGAGATTGTAGATAAACGAGGCTTTGCCAGACGAATCAGTCGTGACATTGAACCTCTCTTCAGATCCATCCGGCTGGTCTACTGTTACAGTAAGGTTATATCCTGAAACTGCCGAATGGTACGGCGTTGTCCTATTAATCACACCAGCGGTCACTTTCACTGCGCCGTTTTCACGTGCACTGTAGTCCCACTCACTGACGTTGGTGGTCAACCCGATCTCGTATTCTGAGTCGACAGTCGACAGCGACTGAACGAGTTGGCTACTTGACTGAACATCGCTAGTGGTAAGCTGACTCTCACTAGATAGCTCAACTAGCTCAGTTTGTTTTTCGACTGTCCCATTCGTTCGCGTGTACGTGACAACGACATATTCCCCATCTGGAAGTGACGAGGTGTCGACGCTGCCATCGTTGAATCTGTATGTGTCTCCTGTGTCGCTGTCTACGAAGACGACCCGTTCGACCACTGGTTCGTTCGCAGATGTAGTTTCGTTTGCCTCTGTGTTCACGGTGTCATCGGCCGCGACGGCCATACCACTGAATACAGAGAGGCATATCAGTACTGCCGCTAAAGCGAGGACTCCTACTGGTTTCCTCATTATGACATGTAATAATTATAGCCATACATATAGTTTCGCGAATCAGAAATAATTATCAGATGAAATAACCAAACAGCGTCAATAAATTCGGACGGGTCCTCCTCAGCGTCCATCCATAGAGTACGACTGTTATCGGAACAGAAAAGTACTCTCACCTAACAATTCCAGCATAACATACTTTCATGTCTAAAAAAGCGACACCAGTGCTACGGTTTGGTCTAATAGGGCTTGTTTTGTGTGGCATCCTTACGCTATCACTTCCCGCTGCAGCAGCCCAAGATGAGGTTTCGGTTGTACTCTCGCCTGAGACTCAGTCAATTGATGCTGGAACACAAACGACATTCGATATTATCATCAAGGACGTTGACGGTGGAGGCGTCGGTGCTGTGGATATTTCAGTCGCTGTTGACCCGACCGTTGGGAATATTACTGACGCATCATTCAACCACAATCCAGGTTTAGAAGAAGTTCAATACGGTGATGACAATCAACAAGTTCGGTTTTATGGAGCGCTCATCGATACAAATCAGTCCGGTTCGATTACCATTGCATCAGTCACTGTAGAAGGTAAACAAGATGGAAAAAGCCCCGTTAGTATCACTGTTACTGACGTAGGTAGCGAACAGGGAGTCAGCTACAGAGTTTCTGGCGCCGAGGATGGAACGCTTATTGTCGGGTCTGGTGGCACAGATACTACAGCTCCGGACAGTGAACCGGAGACACATGAGAGCTCACAGTCTTCTTCGTCATCATCTGGAGGGGATAGTGATGGGGGTTCGGCAGATGAGACAGAACTCACCGTTTCAGAGACTAGTGGAGACAGCTCTTTAGAGGTACAAGAGGACGTCGAAGGTTCATTCGATGTCAGAGCATTGTCGGTGAGTCCGAGCAAGCCACATGTGGGAGACAAAACGACATTCAACGCCACGATTGAAAATGTCGGTTCTGAGATGTCCACCGTTGATACAAAACTCACACTTAATGGAACTGTCGTAGCACGTGACTCAATATCGGTGAAACCCAGTAGTTCAAAAAATGTCAATATGTCCACAACATTCGAAAGTGCAGGAACAGCACGGCTCTACGTTGGTTCTCTCATTGTTTCAGAACAACAGATTAGTGAAAATGAAGAGGCCGAAGAAACAGATGAGGCGACCTCTGAGACTGTGCAGACCCAATCTACGACAACTGAAATGTCTACCCCACAAAATTCAACAGAGTCAACTGTACCTGGTTTCACGCTCCATATCGCTGTACTGAGTGTATTGGTTGGTTTATTAGCTAATAGATTAATTATTAATTGATATTTTTCACCACTTTCTAGAATTGTTAGAACTAAATCAGTGTGCTAATAGTTTGTTTGGTTGTGCAAACAAAGAGCAACATTAAGAAATGTAGGGTGTTGCAATCGCGATAGAATATTAGAAAAGCATAAAATTAGAACATTTACTGTGATATGTATTGTAGTTTGAGACAAAAGAAAATGTTTGGTGTTTGTATGGGAGTTGGTGGTTCAGAAATTATGGACAACTACTTTAGTGTTTAATCATTGCCCCCAGCACCCTCATAGTATCAAAGTGTTTTGGATGTGGCAACAATCTTTACAACAGTGTGCATGGTACACCAACCACCGCAAAGATATGCGAAACACCAATCAAAGTATTTCTCGCCGGGGCGGTAAGGGCCCCAAAATTGAGCGAATTGCAACCCGTTACGGACTCACCGACCTTGGAGATGATCTCGTTGCCGCGTGGTTAGGTGATGGTCGCGAACAGCAAAGTCTCCGTGAACTCGAAACACATGTCAACAAACGCCTCGTCCAAGCAGCCCTTGAGCAAGCTGGAGCACACGTTCTTGATGGTGAAGTTGACAATTTCTATCGACTCTTGACGAGCGATGAAGTGACTGCAGGCAGTCGAACAGAGGCTCGTAACGCTCTTCGCGAGAAAGGTGTCGATATCGATCAGCTTGAGTCTGATATCATTTCTTACCAGTCAGTATACAACTATCTCAAACAGCATCGGAATGTCGAGCGCGAACGGACCGACGACGAATCTGCCGTCGAATCTGGACTCAACACGATTCGTAAGCTTCGGTCTCGACTCCGAACGGTTACAATCGACGTTATCGACCGTTTAATCAAGTCAAACGAGGTGGATATTGGCCCGTACGAAGTCGATGTCGATATTCGAATTACCTGTACAGATTGCGAAAAGCGAATGACTCCGACAGCACTGTTCTCTTCCGGGCACTGTGACTGTGGCCAACCAGCTAGAGATGCCACAGTGGATGAAGCACAAACTGTCGATGATAAATAAACTACACACATGAGTACATCAGAGGCACTTCAGCGTGCAACCGTCCGAATTCAGAATATTGGTGGGATAGATAGCCGAGAGGTAACTCTCTCTCCCGGAGTTACTGTTCTCACTGGCCGGAACGCAACGAACCGAACTTCGTTCCTCCGTGCGCTCATGGCTGCGTGCGGAAGCGACGCTGCAAGTATCAAAGGCGACGCTGACGAAGGTTCGGTAGAACTCGAATTAAACGGTCGAACCTTCACGCGCGTTCTCACTCGAGAGAACGGTCGTGTGAGTGCGAGAGGAACCCCGTATCTCCAAGACACATTGACTGCGGATCTCTTTGCGTTCCTTCTGGCTTCAAATGAGGCACGGGATGCGGTTGTTGCCAACCGCAACCTCCACGACGTGATCATGGCACCAGTCGATACGGACGAAATTAATGCGGAGATCGAGCGTCTCCAATCAGAACGTAAGGAGATCAAACGAGAGCTCAAGAACCTCTCCTCGCTCGAAGCAGAGAAACAATCACTCGAAGCAAAACGGAGCGAATTAGAAGCCGAGATTGCAGATCTCGAAGAAAAGCGCGAGGACGTTAGCGCACGAATCGACGACGAAGACCGGACGGTTGAAGCTCAACGAGAAAATCAAGACGAACTCGACCGTGTTCTCGGTGAATTACAGGACGCACGCTCAAACCTCGAGACAGTTCGGTTCCGTCTGCAAAGTGAGCGCGAGAGCGTTGAATCGCTTCGACAGGAGCGCTCCGAACTCGAAGATGAACTGAATTCGTTCGAAGAGGCCGATATCGACCGCGAGTCAGTGTCGGCGCGCACCGATCAGATTCGGACACAGATCGAACACCTGAACACAACGATTTCGGACCTACAAACGGTCATCCAGTACACAGAAGACGTCCTTGACGGGAAGACGGGATTGGTCGAAGAGTCACTCACCACTGATACGGGCGATGGCGCGCCCACTGACCAACTTGCGGCGTCGGACACGATTATTTGTTGGACCTGTGGCACGGAAGTGGACTCGGAGCAAATCGAGCAGACGACGAACCGACTGCGTGCCACCAGAGACGACAAGCGAGAACACCGGGCTGAACTCCGTCGCGAACTTGATGAGCTTGAAAGTGATCTACAAGACGCAGAGGAATCCAAGACTCGTCGCCAGAACATCCAGCGCAAGCTCAGTC
>NZ_LOPV01000275.1 GCF_001469865.1 Haloferax profundi | reverse complement strand
AGCAAATTGACACATTGACCGACGAGCGCGACGAACTCGCCGCACGCGTTGAACAGTTGGAAGCAGAGGCATCGGAGCTTCGGGGACAGGCAGAAAGTGACCTCATCGAACTGCACAAAGAGCTGAACGAAGTAGAGTTCTCTCTCGACCGAACCCGCGACGAACTCGCATCTGTGAACGACGACCTCGAATCGGTTGCCGAACAGTTCGACAGGCGCGACGAACTCGAAGAACGCCGCGAGCAATTGAACGATGATCTTGAAGCGGCACGAACACGGATTCAATCGCTCACGTCGACCGCCGTCGAAGCGTTCAACGAGGAGATGGAGACGATTCTGGACCTCCTGAACTACGAAAACATTGAGCGTGTCTGGCTCGAACGCGTCGAGCGTCGGGTCCGAGAGGGCCGTCGGAAGGTAATGAAGACACAGTTCGAACTCCACATCGTCAGAGAGTCTGACGCTGGCACCGTGTACGAAGATACGATAGATCACCTCTCGGAGAGCGAACGCGAGGTCATCGGCCTCGTCTTCGCGCTCGCAGGCTATCTCGTCCACGAAGTCCACAAGGACGTACCGTTCATGCTCCTCGACTCTGTTGAGGCAATCGACGCGGCGCGTATCGCCGCACTGGTCGATCACTTCAAACAGTATTCGACGTTCCTTGTCGCGGCGTTGCTCCCCGAAGACGCGCAAGCGCTCGACTCGGCGTATGACCGTGTCACGTGGGGCGACGACGCAACCTCGACAGCCCAGTAGAGTTCCGTCCGGGACTTTCGTTTCTGAGTCACGCGCTTTGGGTGGCCCACCATCGAGAAGTGTGTTAAAATACTACCCAAATTAGGAGGTGTGAGGACAGTATACCAGGATATACTGTTAGTACGCAAAGAATATAACACGTCAGCGAAATTGTCCATACGGGTAACGATTGAGGGGGACTCAACAATTAGTACCACAATCACCAAAGGGCAGGAAAATGGTGAACAGACTCGTGTCTGGTACGACTGTGATCAGACGGAAGCAATTTCGGAGGCGATACTCGTCGCGGCAAGTCAACATATGGGGTGTGACGTGACGGCATTGCCTCCGCTTAGCGCCTACTGCGACGTAGACGCGCTGAACTCGTTGTTTGGGACAGGACAGCCAGCTGCGCCCACACTCTCGAGTGGTATACTCGAATTCAAATACGACGACCTCGTCGTCACGATTTCGACAATCGGAACCATCGAAATTAGGGATGCAGGGGACGCCCACCCGTCGTCAGACTAACACAGTCTGACAAATAGGGTTGGGATACCCAGCGCGAGTCCGAGAGGACCCGTTTCGGTGCCCGAAAACAACCGCGCCGATTTTTTGGCTCCTGTAGGGTAGACATCTCATGTAGTCACGTCAGCGACTATCGTCGTGTCGGATGGTTACGACGGGGACCGGCGACCGTCGAAGAATCTTCTCAGCGACGCTCCCCAACATGAACCGGTCAAACCCTCTTCGACCGTGCGTCCCGATGACGACGAGGTCGATGTCGTGCTCGTCGATATACGTTCGAATTCCCCTTACGACCGACACCCGGTTTTCGACTGCTGTGACCCCGTCGACACCTTCCTCGTGCGCAACTGTTGCTGCCTCATTGATGAGATCGTTAGCGCGGGATTCGTACTCCTCGATGAGAGCTGGGCCACGAATGTCAACGCCAAGATGGCCAATATCGACAACTGACAGTGCATGGAACTCCGAATTCGTACTTGTCGCGAGTCGACTGCCGAACCGTACTGCGGCAGTCGCACACTCGCTCCCGTCAGTGGGCACGAGTACACGCTCGTACGGATACGATACTTCGGTGTTGGTATCAGGCTGCATGGTTAGCACGGGAACCTCGGAGCTCCGAACAACGCGCTCGGTTGTACTACCAAGCACCAACCTGCTTAATCCTGTGCGCCCATGGGTTGGCATGACCACAAGGTCGACGCCAGCATCGGTTGCGTAAGCAACGATCTCCTCGTAAGGCTCCCCGTGGAGAACTTCGGTTATCGTCTCGATTCCCACTTGCTCTGCTCGAACGCTCGCGTCGCGGACGAATGTCTCGCCCTCATCTCGC
>NZ_LOPV01000274.1 GCF_001469865.1 Haloferax profundi | reverse complement strand
GAATCGTGGGTAGCCGCGATGTCGAGGACATGGCTCAGTGCGCGGTCTGCCCCAGTGCTTCCATCCGTCGGAAAGACAATATCTGTGAACATACCGAATAGACAATACGATGGCTCAAAAGAAGCGAGGATGATACTCACTGGTTGCAAACTCGGAGTGTCAAATTTTCTGTAGTATCTCGTTGTACACTGTCTCGATGACGAATCGAAGATAG
>NZ_LOPV01000273.1 GCF_001469865.1 Haloferax profundi | reverse complement strand
GCAAAGCCCGCTGAGTTGGGAGATTTACGGTTTAACACCCGACAAGTGCTGGCAGGGCCACGCTACCGTTACTCCTATCCTGTACAGGACTCAGAGGTATCTGATTGTTTAACGTCGGTTTGGTCGTCCGAAGGCTTACTTTTTGCTGAGGCAAACACCAAGTCAACTGCCAGTTTTCGGACAGTCAATCACGATGGGGAACCATCGCAACGACGACCACAGAAACGCAGTGTGAGCATTTGTACGTTCGGGCCACAGTGTTCACAACCAATCACGGCGCTGTATCCCCGGCCTGAAGGACGGGGTTTTAGCGCCTGCCAATTAGATAATCTCAAGCCGCGTGAACACAACCGAACGGACCGCTGTTTCTACAGAGGAAACCAGGCGAGTGCCTCGGGGTCGTACGGAAATCTCTGGTTTCCGTGATGACGAGACGCTTCGCGTCTCGAACCACTTGACTCCGAGGCGGTTCACTGGATTACACCCATCCTATTTCTCCGTAAGAACACACCCGGTCGCAATCGTTCAGTGATATCTTTTCACCCATTGCAGACCACCGTGTGTGGACGCTATCGACACACCTCTCTTTCTGGTCGAGGCGAACGCGGTAGAGAGGTGCTGAGACGCCGGAGTACGGGTGAAGAATGGGGATAGACACGACACACGAAAGCCACTGAGGGGTGTGAGACACCATCGAAAAACGGACCAACAGACGTCGTTCGTCGAATCTGAAAACAGGCGATACACCCCATGTACAGTGGGGTGTACTGGAGAAGAAGCAAAATGGCCGACCGGAGAAACCGGCGGCTGAGAGGCCGGCCTCGACAGTCGTGGGGTATCACACACTCGGTGTGTGCCCGACCGAGAGCCAGACGGAGCCGAAACCGAGCGAATCATTCCGAAGACAGACGCGCGAGCGACGTCACACCGCACGAGTCTCTACACCCACTGGGAGTACGCGTCTTTCGTACACCCTTGCGGGAAATGGGCGTGGGTGTACACCCATGAATTCGAAGGGTGTAGGGTGTGTCTCTCCGAGTACACCGACTCGTAACGGGTGTAGGAATTCGGGAAGATTAGACACGGGTGTACCATGCCAAAACAGCTATTTAGCCCTCCACAAGACCAGCCACAAGCGATGGCGCCACCACTCCCCACACGCGACGCACTCCCAGACGAGCTCTGCGAACGAGCCCAGTGGGTTGGGTGGCGCAAACAGACACGTGGTGGAGACGAAACGAAGGTTCCACTGGACGTGAACGGAGGGTATGCATCGGCGACAGACGAGACGACGTGGACGACGTTCGACGAGGCACTGTCGTACGCCGAAGACGGGAACGCAGATGGCGTCGGGTTCGTGTTCACCGACGACGACCCATACGTGGGAGTCGACCTCGACAAGTGCCGAAACGGTGAGACAGGAGCGACCGACGAATGGGCACAAGTACTCATCGACCGTCTCGACTCGTACACGGAAATCAGTCCCTCGGGAACGGGCTATCACATCATCGTCGAAGGCGAACTCCCCCCAGACGGCAACCGAACGGGCAATCTCGAACTCTACGAACACTCGCGATTCTTCACCGTGACCGGAGACCGCGTCGACGACACACCCCGAACAGTTGCTGAGCGGACAGACGAACTCACCGCAATCCACGGCGCGTACTTCGAAACGGCGGAGACGCAGACTCCCGCACGAGCACGAACACAAGCCAACACAGCGCGTGAGTCGTCAACCACAGCGGAGGCCCCAGGAAACGACCTCACAGACGAGGACGTCGTCCAGCGAGCGTCGAACGCGGCGAACGGGCTGAAATTCAGCCGCCTGTGGAAAGGAGACACGAGCGCCTACGACAGCCACTCAGAAGCGGACATGGCGCTGTGTTCGATGCTGGCGTTTTGG
>NZ_LOPV01000272.1 GCF_001469865.1 Haloferax profundi | reverse complement strand
AAAATCGTGAAGACGAGCACACGAGACACGACGGCACGGAAGCGACCGCTACAGAACGTGAGACGAACGTGACCAGTGCGGCCTCGCAAGACGACGGGAACCTCGAGCGACTCAAAGACCTCCAGACACACCTCGAATCAGTACTCGCGGAGAACGAACGATTACAAGCCGAATTGGAAACCGAACGCGAACGACGGCGTGAACTGGAAGCGCGGGTGGATGAGATGGAAGATGAAGACGATGGTGGATGGTCGTTGTTCGGGTGGCTCAAACGGTAGCGTTCCCCGTACGTTCTGTGTATTATACATATACTAGAAACGATATATTTTCTCAAAGCTACTTTCCACAATCGACAGACAGACGAGAAAATTGATTGCTTCTCGTCAGTCGAGAATCACTTATCCAATTTATCGATTTTGCACACGTGTCAATATTATGAGTGCTTTAGGACATTCGAATTTGATGACACGAAGGCGGCTCATGAGTGGCGTATCGGCTCTCGCAGTCATGGGTCTCGCAGGTTGCATCAGCGGGCAGTCCACGTCGACGACGAACGTGGCCCAGCACATAGCGACTCACGAACAGGCGTTCTCACAGGTGCCAGACCACTCTGAAGCAGGGATGACAGCAGACGTTGGGTTCCCGGCGTTCGTCGACGAGTATCTGGGGTTCAGTATCGGGAAACCCGATGGCTGGCACATCGAGTACGACGGAGGCATCATCGCCGTCAAACCTGTCGCAGACGACGACACGACTGTTGCATTCGCGTACCCCATCGCCCTGCCATCAGATGGTACTCCAGATCAAGCTGTTGCTGCATTCGTCTCCGACCTTGCAAGTGGGTTCGAAGCCCGCGGCGGACAACTCACTAGTAGTGAGTCACAGCTCACTGGCTCTCTCGACGGGGTCGCACTTACAGGTGAACTCCAAGCACACACTGATGGGCCTCAGTACGTGCTTTCGGGAGGCTGGGCACCCGACACAGATTGGGGAGCGCTCAGAGAAGCTATCCTCTCGATTGGTGCCTCGTACATGCGTCGTCCCGGCCGCCCGCTCGTTCGGGCACTCTACGAAGGGACAGACGCCACTGGCGGCCGTACGACGTGGGAGTACGTCGTCCCGGAGGGGTGGCTTCTCGGTGATGCGAGCTCGCGTGGAATTGACATCTACGGGAACTACGACGCGGAGATCGAAGCGTACAATGCACACGTTGGATTCGGCTATCCCCCCTTCGGCCTCGGAAATCACACTCCAGCAAGCTTCGTAGACGAGTACGTTGGTGCAATCCAGCAATACAGTAGCTTCAGAATCCTCTCGTGGGGGCAGTCGCGAGCGCTGGGAACGGAGACTGACGCAACCGGTACGACGTGGGAACTCCACTCGTTCGACTACGAAGCAACCTATGGAATCGAACCCATGCACGGCGTCATGACCGCTGCCGTCGCGAACTACTCGATTGGCTATCCGCAGCCTCGGCCGTACCACTCTGGCATGATATGGATGCGCGAGATAACGCTCCCAGAGTGGGACGCGCTTGCGGCCATCACGGCTGTCGTGCAGTCGTACATCCGCGTCGTCGCCAGCCAGCCCGGACAGGGGATACTCTCTCCAGTCACGAACGCCCCCGATTATGGTGCCGACATTATGGATGTGTACCAACAGCGTTCAGCATCGATGGACTATCTCGGCCGCGAGTGGGAAGAAGCAATCCTCTCGTATGAGACCTGCACACAGGAATCGACTGGTGAGGTCGTGTACATGCCGTACAGTTCATACTATCCAGGCGGCGTCGATGGCGGTCCAGCTGGGTACTACATCGTTCGCTCGGATGGGTCGTACGAACACACGCCTGTCGTATAGTGAGGCGGCACGTGGGGCGGACTCATCCTCGCTTGGTTATCTTCTCCTTTCTCGCAAACCGTCTTCAGTCACCGAGCCATTCAGCTTCGGACTGTGTGAATCTCACTTCCCAGATTGTATCTCTCGAAGTCGTCATGCATCGAGGAGGTGCTGTGGAATGCAGATACGATCTGACCGGGTTCTCGTTGTTGGCGCTTCGAGATCATGGAGCACAACCAGTCTCTTCGAAAGCCCCCGCGGCGACCACTCGGGGGCCTCCGTGTGCTCCTTGGCCTCCGGCCTGCGGTGCTACCATCCCCAGACCGCAAGCGGTCTGGTGGGCTCACGAGACCTGCGGTCTCGTGACGGTCGGCCGCCGTCGCGCTCGCCGCGGCCCCTTTCAGTCCCACCCTGTGTGAGTTCCGATTTTAGTTTTTGACAGCGTGGAACTCTGAAAGCACGTCGTCGGGAACTGGATTCGTGTATTCAAATGACTCGTCTTTACACAGTGCTTCGAAATCTCGGTCAGTGGTCACGAGGGCATCAGCATTGGCCTCACGAGCGAGTGCGATGTAAAAACAGTCGTAGACATCGTGGTTTTTCTCTGCGCTAATCTCGTAGGCATGGAGAATCGTCTTGGGTGTCACGTCGACAGACTCCATGGGGTATTGCAATAGCGAGCTGATAGCGTTGCGTGCGTCAACCGTCGAGAAACCAAGGTCTTCGAGAACCCACTGAACGCGGAGCGGGAGGTAGCCAAACATCAACAGGGTGTGTTGACCTTGAAGCGCGGGGACGAGGTGGTCTGCAACATACGCATGCCCAGGGTGGTCATCAATTAACTGGATAGAAAGCGCATTGAGATCCGGAAGGACCCGCACGTCACCGCCCTCCGAACGTTGCTTCTCCCGCATCTCGGAACGCATTTTCTTGCCACTCCTCTGTAGACTTCCCAGACGAGAGGGTATGTAATTCAGGCAGTTGCCGAACAAGCCTAATATCACTCCCTTCTCGAATCACCCTGAACGTCGTCCCATCTTCGAGATGGAGTTCGTCACGGAGTGACTTTGGAATTGTCAAGCGCCCTCGCTCGTTGATCGTTGCTTCACCGTACTCTTCGCTGCTTGGCTCGTCAGTCGAACTCATTGAATCACCACTATTCAATCAAAGCAGTTCTATCACCATAGTTCTTGGTGACTAAGTTGGTTTGAAATCACTGGCCAAATAGCTCTGGATACCTTTTTGAGATCCACTCACGACCCTTTTCAGCCCCACCTGATTTCAGAAGAGTTCTCGACAGAGGTTGGTGAGTGTCTTATTATTGCAACTCCTGGAGTGTGCGCATCTCTGTAAATCCGGGCTGGTGAATCCGGAACGACGACGGCGGCGAGTTCGAACTGTAGGTCTTTTCGACGCGTGGATGTCCCTCGTTGGGTTCGTTCAGCGCGCGCAGGACCTCGTGTGCATCACTTCGGTTCTTGACGACCCAGATGGCAGCTTCGGGCTCGCAAGCAGCCATCTTATCGTAATCTTCTGGGACCGCCGTGAGGATGTCGTGATTCGCTCGCTCGGCTTCGAGTGTGACGACAATCTCGCCATTCTCGTCGAGACACACGGCATCGAGACGCGAGCCATCGTGCTCGTAGTACGAGACAGCCTCAACAGCAGCAGAGTCCTCGCTGTCGACGAACTCGTCTTCGAGATAGCGCCGGCCGAGTTCGACCATGACGACGTGGAGACTCGACTCACTTAGGTCGCCACGACCATGGCCGTGGGCGACGCCCTCGCGGTGGCGAACAGCAATTGCACGGCGGCCTTTCGGCGTCACCGTGTAGAGTTTGTGTGGATACGTGCAGTCTTTCGCCAACGAGCCCCCATCAACGAGTTCTTGGACTTCCTTGGGGGAGACACCTGTGTACTCCTGGAGGCGAACCATACTGTCGTACAAGAGGTCGTATTCGTATTCAGGGTTGAAACGACGTTGGTGTGCAGAGTACACTGCTTGGAGGAATCGAAGTTGTGCGTCGGTGAAGGCGCTACTGCCGCGTTCGACAGGCGAGAGTTTGAGCGGCAGGTGTGAGATTGGGATATCGTCGCGGTCGACGTCATCGAGGCTGTGACAGCACTCGACAGCGTTTTTGATGCCCGTCAGTGCTGGGTCGTATCGGGTCGAGCATTCGTTACAGACGACGGCGTGGACTTCGGGGTCGTATACGACCATCGGCGGGAGTCGTGACGTGTAGGGGAGTGCAGAGTTGATACGAGCATCAGGCGCGGGTGCATTGCGCTCTGGGTATGGGTCATCTGATGGCGTTGGCGACGATGGGTGTGACGAGCCAGACGCACTCGTGTGGTCAGAGGCGTTCGGCGAATCAGCAAGCGGAGACGATTCGCGATGGCCGATCGGCGTCTGTGTCTGAGCGTGTGTTCGCTGCGGCTTCGAGCGACTGCCAATACTCGAGACGTCGATTCCGTATGCCTGTGACGACCGTGCAGTAAGCAGGTCGAATGCTGCCGCGTACGCCGTCTCGCGAGCCGGCGAAAATGGATTATCACTCTCTGGGTGCCCTGCAGGGAGGGGTGGACTCTGGAGGACGAACGGCTGTGGTTCTGGCTCTCCGAATCCAGCGGGGAGCGTTGTGAGCCACTGTCCACGACGGAGCGCACGCAGTCGGTTTTGGACTTCAGTTGCGGGTAATTCAGTCGTCGCAAACCGTCGACTAAACTGTGGGTCGACTGCAACGTTCCCTGTAACGATCGTCGAAACGTTGTTCAGCACTTCGCGATACGCCTCTGGGTTGGCTTCTCTGAGTTGTGCGGGAAACTGCATTGATAGCGTGATCGAGAGGCCGAAGGAGCGTGACTGGGCAAGGAGTTCCGAGAGCAGCGAAGAGGTGGATAACTGGGAGGCTTCTTCGAGATAGAGATTGACGAGTGGGAGGTCTGTATCGTTGTCTGCCTGCTGCGTTCGGCGACGAAGCGCCGTCCAGAGCGCAGAGAGAATCACGAGGGTGATGACGCGTTGTGAAGCCGGCCGCAAGCCACCCGTATCGATGATGATGACCGCGTCTTCGTCGATGAGTGTCCGAAGGTCGAACTGTGGGTCATCACTGTCTTCGTCAGGGACGTGATTGAACAGTTGTGCGAGTCGTGCGTCGATGGGAACCTTCTCGATACGATTCGCAACGCCTTGCATGAGCTCGTCGAACGAACGCTTCGAGTTGGCGGCGACGCCTGCGAGCATCGCCTGAAGGTCTTCGTCGACGACCGGCGGCGGGTCGCGTGTCTCGTGTAATCTGGCGACTGCCGTCTGGAACTCGCGGTGCGTGAACGAATTCGACCCATGGACCGGGTCGAACATCGCTTTGAGAACATAGCGGATGATGTCTGGCGAGCGAACAGCCTGCTCGAAACGCTCGCGCCCCATGATGCCGATGAGGATATCGACGTAGTGGTCGATGACGTCTTCGACGGCCGTAGTCCGGTCGATACCTGCATCGAGCTGGTCACGGATATCGAAAAACGACAGCGCAGGGAGCGCCTCCGTGCAATCGAAATAATAGACGTTGTCGAGTGTGCCGTACTTCGCGTAATGTGCTCGGAGGTAATCGCCAGCCATCCCGTCACCCTTCGGTTCGATGAGGATATCAGCGCCATCGGTTGCCTCGTGATTATCGAGAATTGCCGTGATGCCACTCGAGGATTTCCCTGACCCAGTGCGGCCGAAGATACCCATGTGGAGTGGTTGGAGCTCAGGCGGGAGTGAGACGGGGACGGGTTCGGCATCACCGTCGGCCGTCTGTGCATGACCGAGAGTGAACCCCTGTGTTCGATATCGTTCGAGTCTGTCACGTGGTGGGCGTGGAAGCCCGTGTTCGTCTGCTGGTGTGGGTGCCAGCGCACGCTGGGCATCGGTCGGGAGTGCTGCTGCGTCTAACAGACACAGCAAGGGGAGTTCTCGCCCATCCATGACGAGAGCCCGACTGGCGTTTTCGGTCCACGGGAGTCTCGCAGTGAGTTTCGAGTGTTCGGGCTCGACTGAGGCTCGGTTTTGCAGCGATTCGAAAACTGATTCGGCGTGGTCGCCTTGATATGTCCGCCCCTCGACTCGGTAATGGTCGCCATTAAGATGCGAGAACGCAGTCGCCACTGGAGTGAGTACGGGAAATTGCGCATTCGGGTCGGTCGTGGTCGCAACTGCACGGGCAGTGACCGCGAACGAGTGTTGGGCGTCTTTCTCGTCGATTGCGTCGATTCGAGAACGGACCACGGGATCAGAGGCGTTCTTTTCGGGGTCTGTGGACATAATCCAGTCTTCGAAGAATCGCTGGAAGGCCGTGTCACGACCCTGTTTGAGTCGATTCTGCCGGTCGAGTGCGTGATGTCGCCAGTCCTCGTATGGTGTGACAAGTATCTGGACCGCCATCGGAACGGATGAGCCCGCAAGTGTACTCACCACGGTTGCGAGTGGAAGCCGAGTGTGTATGTCGGTGAATTCGTCGTAGGGAGTGAGCGTGGTTTGCCAGTCTTCGCGTCGGTCTGTAACGCCTACGAACTCGACTGCACGATATTGTGGTGGTGAATATGGTTCGAGGGCCTCGTCGTCTGGGTCGGCGTCTGGTTCGGCAGGCGAGAGTCGTGAGAGTGGGTCTGTGTTCGAGGTTGTGATTTCGAACGAGTTCGGAACGAGTTCTCGACACCACGCTTCGATAGCTGGTGCGAGTTCGGTGTCGACGCTGAGTGTGTAGTCGATTGTTCCTGACGGCGACCCATCGGTGACGAGCAACCATTCGAGTGTGGACGTATGTTGCTTCGATTCTAAGAGGTAATGCAATCGGGTGAACTGTGCGGTGACGGTCGAAGGAGTGAACGTATCAGCGGTCGGCGACAGGTGAATGAAAGTTCGGTCGGTCGTGGACGGAATAATGAATTTCTCTCCAGTTCTGCGGGCATAGTTCCTTCTATCTTCGTGTGTTCAGCGATAAAACCAGATATAATTACATCATTGGGTGATAGCTCCCATTGAATTGAAGAATCTGCCCTACCTGTTGTGATGGTTCTGGACTCGCTCTTCGATCCAATCGAGAACAGCAAAGAGAACGGCTAGATGGTGCTCATCTTCGATCGGTGATGGCTCAACGAGGCCACTTGCATCTAGTGGAGGATGAAAATGAGCGGTCGGAGCGTGTGGCTTTGGGTGTCGGTCCCATCGGCACTGCCACGTTTTGCTCGGCATCGTCTCCAGGTAGTGGAACGAATACGCCACACCGTCGAACCACCGAATATCGAGTCGGACATCACTAATCCACCCTGAGTACTGAGCTGGGTCGATTCGAAGTTCGAGGACACGCGAACTGAGCGAGTCTGGTCGAAATTGCCACTCGGTGATGAGTGGGTGAGTCACTGCCCGCTGTGCCAACACATTGAGCGTCGGGATATCGAGTGGGCCGCTTGGGCCTTCTGTCCGTTCCGCCACGGGTCAGACTCGGGCTCGTTCGTCTCGCATCGATTCTGCACGGTGCACTGCTTGCTGGAGAACCTGAATGTCGCGACGGATGGTTCGCCACTCGGAGAGGTCCTCCCACTGCTGGTGAAGCTCCTCGTGGTCATCTACCGCATCTTCCGTCGTGACCACGGCGTCCGGCTCTGGGACGCCGTATTTTGCTTGGAAGCCCTGGTCCTCTTCGATGAGTTCCTCAACGCGTGTCCGGAGGTCGCTCGGGCTGTTTTCACGGGCGAGTTGTTCGACTCGTTTCCATCGGAGGTACGAGGCGTTGCGTTTGTAGGTTGCAGGCCGCGTGTCGGTCTTGTCTGCAATGCCCATCTCGGTCAACTGTTGGAGTGCTTGCCGAGCCCCATTCTCGGAGCAGTCTGCCCACTCTGCAAACTGCTGTGCAGACGCCGGATCATCCGTTCCAACGAGGACGTCGTAGACACGTTGGAAGGTCGTCCGGTTCGTTCGCCATTGCTCAGATGCGTCGAACGTCGCCGGACCATCGTCAGTCATACTCGTCCGTTCGCAGCTATTGCACATATATCTCATCTGAAGAACTCATTTATCAGTTTACGTCATGCACGAGATAATATAATCGACTGCATAACAGGGTACGCCCCGCTCGCCGCCCAGTTCCCTCCGTGCTCACGTCTTCGAGCTGTGCGCACAGCCACGACCTCAGAATGGAAGTTGATTTGGCAATAACTCAATGACGGGAACAAGACCACAAGGTTCTGAGGCCCATCGATACTGATTCAAATTCCGGACGAACTGTCGTACATCTCTTCAAATTCTTGTTCGCCGCGGATCAACTCATCAACACCCTCAGTGAGTGTCACTTCACCGAAGACGGTCGCTCGGTAGTACGTGTACAACCCATCTTGTCCTCGTTCGGTACGCTGACGTTTCTCAACGAGGCCAACGTCAACGAGTTTGTTGAGGTGGTAGTGCAAGGTGCTGTCGTCGATATCGAGTACGCCTTCGAGTTCTTTGGGACTCATATCCCCTCTGTGGACGAGTCGGTAGAGAATCTCGTAGCGAGTCCGGTGTCCGACTGCAGCGTGCATCGCGAGGTACTCGTCAAGCGTGAGGACGCTGTCTTCTGGGAGGAGGTCCTCTGGATCCTCTGGGACCCCGTTGTCGACCGTATGTCCGGAATTCGTCGCCATCTTACTCGAGAGTACGGGTGAGTGGCTCTTAGGCTTTCTCAAGCCGAGACTTTCCAAAAACACTTGTTTTTAAATACTTATGATGGTATACTCGCGTATGGCTGTGGACATCTCACGCGACTTAATCGTCGAACGGTTAGGCCATGTGAGATATGACCGGTTTCTCTTCTATCTGATGGGTCCGTACAAGTCGTTTAATCTCAACTACGTACTCAGCGAAGAGGAGCGTCGAGAGTTCGACATCGAAGACCTTCCAGGACCGCTGCGTCGCCTCTTCCAGAGTAAGGACGAGATCGATGACGCGCAGGCACTGTTGCGACGGATGCAGGGTGAACTCCGAGTGACACCGGGAATAAACGCGTTTCTGGCACTCGACGTCGATATCGACGTTGACGACATCGATGCGGCAACCCAGAGTATCGAGTACACGAGGTGTAGTAACGCGACTGCGTTTGTGCTCCCGTTTCTCGGGCACAACTTCGGTGTCGGAGAAGAAGCGGGGAGTATCCTCGAAGCACTTTCAGAAACGCATGGTGGCCGGTTAACCTTCGTCCACGAGGACAACGTGACAAGTGCGATGATCCGGTCAGCACGAGTACGGTGGGACCTGCGGGTAGAAACGTACGAGACAGAGGCAGAACTCGTCGAGAAACTTCGGTTCTTTGCTGGTAGTGTCATGCAGCGAGAACGCCGAGGTGAACTCAGTCGTTTGGACTGACTGGTATTCTGAGCACCTCACGGTCCTCATTGGTGCCGAAGACACTGTGAACCTCCGTGTAATAAAGTTAGATAGATTTCTGTCTCTTTTTCATTTCTTAGCGTGCTTCTCGAGGAACGTATCGACGAGCTCACCATCCGGATTGTACTCGATCCCTGACTCGAGATTCAACAGCACTTTGGCAGCTAAAATATAGGCCTCTTCGGTCGAGATTCCGTACATCTTGCCGAGCTCTTTCATACTCCCGTGAACCCCCTCTGGAATATCCGCATTTGGACGCGTCATTAGCGTTCTAAGACTGCCAACAACTACTATAAATAGATTTGGTCATCAAACTCACCAATTGTTTGGAAATTCGCCAGAAAATACGAATAATGTCTCTTTTTTGAGTTCACTAGGATGTCCGCTGTGTCTGTGAGCGTTGCCCCCGGTTGAACAGGCTCTTTGTTCCGGCACGCCCCGCTCGCCGTCCTGTACCCTCCGTGCTCACGACTCGGGTGAGTAGTCACCGCGACTGAATTAGTATCGTTGCTGGAACCACTGTGCAATCTCCTGCTGCAATTGGTCGAACCAGTGCAGGTCGTTGTGCAAAACAGAATAGACGACATCGTGATTTACATCACCGTACCGGTGGGCGAGGATATTCCGAAACCCAACTGCTTCTTCCATTTGCTCTTGCACACCGCCTGAAATTATCTCTGCATTCCCGAGAGACTCAATCTCGTTCTTTGATGTCCCGCTAGGAGAGAGTCCCTCTGAAGCACGGATATGCTGGGCGAGGTCAATACAGGATTGGATGAGATTCATGAACGTCCGCTCAACAGCCCGTTGGACGATGACGTCTTCAACATACTCCGTTTTGGTCATCCCACGGATCTGCTTCAAATCGTTCGTGTACTCGTTGATGTACCTGAGCTTGTCAACGACGATGTCCTCGTCACCATTTAGACGTCTCCACGAGCAAGCCGGTCAATGAAATCTCTGCGTTCTTGTTCTCGCTCACTCGCACTTGCGTCGTATTCCGTGTCGACACGTTTCTTATAGGCATTCACCTCTTTCTCGTCGCCAACTATACGAACACCATCTCGGAGGGCAGCATGGGCAACGTGAGTTGGCAATGATTCAATATCGCTCACGTCGACGAACCCCTCGGCGTACGATTGCAAGTCAGCATCGATACGGTTGCGTTGACGGAACCGTTCAACCTCAGACATCTCATCAGGAAAACGGAGTGCAACATCGACATCCGATGATTCGTCAGCTGTCCCTCTTGCATGTGACCCGAACAGAACTGCGAAGATGACCTCCGTTTGAGCGAGGTATTCTCTGATCCCCTCGATGTCGATTGTTTCGACAGCGGAGTCATCTGATTGGGGCATAGTGGTAGTTCACGTTCCTGCGTAATATATCTCGGTTGGTTATCTGACCGTCGTCACGGCACGCCCCGCTCGCCGCCCCTGTGCCCTCCGTGCTCACGACTCGCTACGCTCGTCGTTCGCGACGAGCTACTCCTTACAGTCGCGCTCGCTTCACTCGCACCTTCCCGGTGCGCCAGCACCAAGCGCGCTGTCGGTCACGACACCCTCACAGACTCGGTCGTCGGACGCGAAACCGGCTTGTGTGCTGGCCGCTCGCTTTGGGCAGTGCGGTCGCGCGGTGCTGGCTGGTGTTCCATCGTCGAGCGCACGCCTTCCGCGCCCTGCGGGCGCTCGTGAAGGCGCGAAAGGCGTGCGCAGAATGAGTTGGTTGAGATCGATGTGAGAGAGCTGCGGCTGGAGAGTCGTGGTGTCGGAAGAAGACGCTGAGTAGGCGCCTTTGTGATCTACAATGAGTACTAAGAAGCAAATCGGTAATGAAGTTTCGCACTACGAACACTCCCGAGCAATCGGCGACGACGTGGTTGACGAGACGCCTGAACTCCGACCCACGGTTGAACTCGAAATTCAAGCCAAGGTTGACCTGAACAATTTTCAAACTCAGGGACGGGGACTGACCCTCGCGGAAGAAGAGCGGATGGCTGCGCGTGAGTGGGAAATCGAGCAAACGCGTGAACGGTGGGACAGACGGCAGTCGTCGAGTCGGGAAGCACGGACGGCGACTGTGGCGGAACAGATGAGCGTTGAGGCAACGTGGGAGTTCAAAAAACGCGCAGGGTGTGTGAACCGATGGGCAGACCCCGAAGAAGCAGATCCACGTGAGCAATTATCGAGAGAAAAGTTGGGCGAAGTGAACCGTGAGGCAGCCCGGTTACAGACGAAACTCGATGGGTGGTCGAGAGCAGCGATTAGTCGGCGGTTGGCCGAAGAGGTCGTAGATGGGAAGTCGATGATGAGCGCGGTGGTCGGTGTGTTCGAACAGATGCAACGTGCTCCTGGACGGGTGATTCCGATTGCGGCGGTCAGTGAGGTTCGTCGTCGAGAGGTGTCTATCCGTGGCACTGTGACGCAACTTTGGGAGTCGACGAATCCGGCGATTCAGCAAGTGGGACTCATCGAGGATGAAACTGGAGTGACTAAATTCACGACTTGGGTTAAAAGCCGCAAGACATTGGTCAGGGAAGGCGAGCGGGTGACAATGCGGAACGTCGCAAAGAGCTGGTACGGTGGACGTGTTTCGGTGGCCGTCACCGGGTGGAGTACTATTCATTTCCCGGAGCGTGAGGCGTGGTGGACTGAGTAAGCGACCTACTCGGTTTCTCTTTTTACGACTCCTCCAGGCCCGGCCCCACCTCCCCACCCACCGCTCCGTGCTCACTCCTGCGGAGTTGCGCGCGCAGCCACAACCTTTGCTGGAAGGACCGCTCTGGTACTCAAGAACGCAGAAGTGCAAGACGATTAGTAAAATCGAAATTAGTAAAATCACAATTTAGATAACCGGAACTACTATCTCTCACACTAGCCAAGACAGCCCATGAAGCAGCCGCGATTCGTCGACCGCGACGACGAATTAGAACTGTTAACGTCGCGGTTCGACCGCAACACGGCGGAGTTGCTCGTCGTATACGGTCGACGCCGACTCGGAAAGAGTGCACTCGTTCGGGAGGCCATCCGTGACCGAGACGACGCAGTGTACTGGCAGGCAACGGAGGAGACACCAGAAGTACAACTCTCGAGTTTCGTCGAAGCTGCCCGTGAGGAGTACCCAGTGGTCGAAGATATCAAGCGAGATTGGGAGACGCTACTCAAAACGCTCGGGAGGCAGGATGCGGTGGTCGTCATCGACGAGTTCCCGTATCTAATTGAGTCGGACGACGCCCTTCCGTCGAAGATTCAGCGTGTATGGGATCTCCATCTTGAGGAGACAGAGATGTCTCTGGTCCTTGTTGGGTCGTCGATTAGTGTCATGGAAGAGAAAGTCCTCGGTGGTGGGAGCCCCCTCTATGGTCGTCGTACGGGGACAATCGACCTCCCCCCGCTCAAATTGAACGATGCACGAGAACTCTACCCAGACGAAGACCCGGAAACGGTTATCGAGACCTGGAGTGTCTTCGGTGGGACACCGTACTACCTCCGTGCGCTCACACCGTCGAAATCACTCGTCGACAATATCCAGACACACGTCCTCTCCGAACACGGAGTCCTCAACAACGAGCCAGAGTTCCTCCTACGGACGGAGTTCGGGATTCGAGAGCCGCAGACTTACTATACAGTCCTCCGTGCAATTGCGACGGGGAAGCGCGAGGCGAACGAGATCGCAAACTTCGCTGGTATCGACTCGAACGCACTCGGGTCGTACCTCTCGAAGCTCCGCCGACTTCGGTTGGTCACGCGGGACATTCCCGTGACGGCAAATCCCAACTCAACCCGAAAGAGT
>NZ_LOPV01000271.1 GCF_001469865.1 Haloferax profundi | reverse complement strand
GTCGGTACGGACTGAACGAACCGCTGTTTCGGTTCTGGTTCCGCTACGTGTACGGTCAAGAAAACAAGCTTGCCCAACTCGGTGACGATGCCTTCGAAGAGCTGATTGCACCTTCATTCTCGGACTACATGGGCCAGATGTTCGAAATCGTCTGTCAGAATGCACTCCCATCGTTGATCCCCAAGACGTACCACGGTATCGGATATTGGTGGTACAAGCACCACGAACTGGACGTCGTCGGCCTCGCAAGTGATGGCACACTCGTTGCTGGGGAGTGCAAGTACACGACGCGAAAGATGAACGAAGGTGACCTTGCCGACCTCGAACGGAGTGCTGCGCAGGTCGACTGGACGCCACCGGAGGGTGGGAAGCCGACGTACCACTACTGTTGCTTCGCTCGGTCAGGGTTCTCTGACGGCTTACAAGCGGTTGCTGAAGAGCGCTCTGACGTGTCTCTGTTCACGCCCAACGATATCGTGAAAGAATAGCGACTATCGAGTGTTGATGTTGGGTGAAAAATACATGAGCGCGTTCGATATCTGAACCTCTGCTACCGAAATACATTTCCAAACAACCTCTCTAAACACGCTATAATGACTGAAGGTGGGAACTCGGACGCTCCCCGTCAATCTGAATTCCAAAAGAAGTCGTTCACTCTTCGAACACTATTCACGGGGACGTTTCGCTTCGTTCGTAACTTCCCTGCGTTGATTCGAGCAAAGCGAGCGGACCGTGTCTCTGAGCAATTTGCTGAGAAGATCATGTTGGCAGTGACGGCCGTCAATGAGTGCCAGTACTGCACGAGATTCCATACCGACCTCGCACTCGACGTCGGTGTCGAATCCGAGGTAATCTCTGACATCCTCGAATCAGACATCGGGGCTGCTGTTGGGGCAGATGAGCGCCCCGCTCTGGTGTTTGCCCAGCGATACGCCGAGACTGATGAGTCTCCTGGAGAGGAAGCGATAACCGAACTCGTCGCGGAATATGGGCCACAAACGGCTGCAGACATTCTCGCGTTCATCCGGGCAATCTACTTCGGAAACTTGCTCG
>NZ_LOPV01000270.1 GCF_001469865.1 Haloferax profundi | reverse complement strand
ACGTACGACGGGGTCAAGTTCGCGTCGAGAAATGCTGTTGCAAGGCGAGTCGAATGTGTTCGACGCACGGCCAGTGATGTCTCCGAATCACTGAAACAAATCCGCGAACGGTGTCCAATTTAACCGGCTAGAAGGGCTCTGTTGGAAGTCCCGGCCACTGAAAATTTGTTGATGCCGTGGTCAATGAAAAGCTCAAATTGGCCACCAAGCTCGCCCGATATGAGTATCTAACTGATTTTCATCTGAGAAGGAAACGAGGCCGGAACCCTACTCCGCGAACAGCTCATGTCGAATACTGCACAAATTTTTATGTAAGATTGCATTCAACATTGTGACATGGTAGACGCAGAGGTACACGTCATCGACCGTGGTGGACTGTACTGCGACATGAACTACATGATGGAAGCGAATACGATTGGATCCCACGAGGTGCCGAATCCGGACACGGAGTACGGGGAAATCCCAGTGTGGAACCTCGTCATCGATCATCCTGAGGCGACGATTCTCTGGGACACTGGGTCCCACCACGACGCGGCCGACGGCCACTGGCCCGAGGGACTCGTTCAGGCGTTCTATCCGCACGATGCCAGCGAACATCGGCTTGACGACGACTTAGAGGCGGCAGGCTATTCGATCGATGATATCGATGCAGTGTTCCAAAGCCATCTCCATCTTGATCATGCCGGTGGGCTCGAATTCTTCGCCGATACCGACACGCCAGTGTACGTCCACGAGGAGGAGTTGAAGTTCGCGTACTACAGCGCGAAGACTGACGAGGGAAGCGGCGCATACGTCCTCGAAGACTTCGATCACGACCTCAACTGGCAGGTGCTTCACCGCAACCGTGAGGAACACTTCACCGACCTGGAATTCATCCGATTCCCGGGCCACACGCCGGGCCTGACTGGTTCCATGATTCACCTCGACGACGATGGGACAATCGTGTTCACCGGCGACCAGGCGTATATGGACGAAAACTATGAGAACGGGACGCCTCTCGGCGGCCCCCTCATCTGGGGGAAGACAGAATGGGCCGAGAGCATGAACCGAATTCACGAACTGGAGAGACGCCACGACGCGGAGGTTGTCTTCGGTCACGACCCAGAACAGTTCGAGAAGATCCAACCGGGGTGGGGACTGTGAGCTACAACCGCTCTGTCTCGGCCGACCCACACGAACTCTCGCCAGAGACTGTCTGGGAAGTACAGATGCCCGCAGTCCGCGTTGGTGCCGGCGCAGCGGACGAGCTCAGCTATCAACTCGACCAGATCGGGGCAGGAGGCGATGAACGCGGGCTGATCATCACTGACGAGAACCTCGTTTCACTGGGTCACGTCGACCGGGTTGCCGACGAACTCGAAGAAGATGGGTTCGATGTCGACGTCTTTGATGGAGTCGAACGGGAACCCAGCATCGGCGCCGTCGAGG
>NZ_LOPV01000269.1 GCF_001469865.1 Haloferax profundi | reverse complement strand
GGGCGAAAACGGGTACGACTTCTACCTCGGACTCGGCGGCGGCAGTTCCATGGACACCGCGAAGGCGACCCGAGCCGTCGTCGCAAATGGGGGCGAGCTGCTCGATTACGTTGCTGCGCCGACCGGTGCTGGCGAGGCACTCACCGAGTCCGGAGCACCGCTCGTCCTTCTGCCGACGACTGCAGGGACTGGTTCGGAAATCTCCCCCGTAGCGATCCTCTCTGTTCCAGAGAAGAATATCAAAGAGGGGATTTCGAGTCCCCATGTCCGTGCTGACGCCGCCGTGCTTGATCCGAAGCTCACGACGACCCTCCCACCGGATCTCACGGCGAAGACTGCAATGGACGCCCTCGGTCACGCAATCGAGGGGTACACAACTCATCGTTACGACGACCTGCTCCGCCCCGAAAACCCGGCAGACCGCCCCGTCTACGCCGGCCGGACGGGTTTCACGGAGATGTTCAGCGAAAAGGCCATCGAGCTGCTCTCCTCGAACGTCCGTCGCGTTGTCAACAACGGCGACGATATCGAGGCCCGAGGTGCGATGCTGAAGGGAGCGCTGTTCGGAGCGATTGCGGGGCTCACTGCTGGTGCAAGTCTCGCACACGCGATGGCGTATCCGGTTGGAAATAACTATCACACCTATCATGGCGAGACGATTGCCGCGCTCACTCCTGCAAGCACGCTCGGCTACAATGTCGCTAGTGATCCACCGCGATTCGCAAACGTGGCGGAAATGCTCGGTGCCAACACCTCAAGTATGAGTACGCGCGAAGCCGCTGGGAAGGCCCGCGAGGAGTTCGTCAGTCTCCAGCGCGATCTCAACGTTCTTCCGAGCGGGCTCACCGAACTCGCCGGAATCACTGCCGATGACGTTGGAGAACTGGCCGAAAGCACCGTCGAGAGCCAACAGCGACTCCTCCGGTGTAACCCCCGACCTGTGACGAAAGAAGACGTCGAAGATGTGTTCCGTGATGCGCTGCACAACTGGGAATAAAGATGTCCACCCCGTGTTGATGTCTCGGTGTGACAGATTCCCACACGTCTGCAAATCTGGTCCGTAGAACCACCTCGGTGTTCGTTCGACGGAACATCGAAGTGGAACTCCTCGTTCTGTGCATTCTTCTGCTTGAAGGCCTCTAAGCGGTCACTACAGTCGAATGGTCACCGGCGTCTGCGTCAGCGTGTCAGTCGTCGGTGACTCCGGTGACTGCGACGCACTACATCCGGAGAGTGTCGCACCGAGTACCGCGAGGAGTGAGCGTCGAGTGGGCACACTCTGACAGTTATGCCGTGGGACAATATGAGCGTCTCCGAAGGTGCAGTTGCCCGCTCAGAGCTGACCCGGGGTTGAATCCATCGGCAGATACCATCGGTTAGTGTACGTTTAACTGAAACTGAACGTATAGAAAGCACTACTTTCTGATTTTCACGATAATCAATGGCTTAATTATAAAACAGATTACAATATCGCCGCTTCCCGTCGCCCGAATTGTGGGAGACATCCCGCAGAGTACGGATGAAACGGAGAAATTTCCTAAAATCAGCAGGTGGTATCGGCGTAGCAACAGCAATGGGTGGGGCAGGTGTTCTCGCCATGTCCGGAGGGGCAGCAGCAGCAACGGTCTCAATCAGTGCAGCGAACACAGCTCTCGTCTCGAACGACCGCGGTGACATCTCACAGGTGACTGCGGACCCTGAGTTCCACGTGCACTGGGAGAACTTCGACGATGCAGTTGGCAAGGTGTTCTTCCTCGTCGAAGCGAACGTTGGCGGTACTGGGTGGGAACCCATCTTCCGCGCAACGCCGTGGATTGGCGAAGAAGTGAACAACGGATACATCCGGCAGGTTCCAGGAACGACGGGGCAATACCGAGTGAAAGTGCCACTCTCGCAGGCGCTCAATCAAGATGACCGGTTCGATGATGGCAGCGGGCCTGATGCATCCGCAGGTCCGCTCGTCATCGCAGATGAGCAGGGGAAACCAGACTACAGTTCGCTCACTTCGTTCCCGAGTGGTCTCAGTGCATTCCTCGATGGGACGAGCATGGGAAGTGCAAGTCTGTATCCTGGTGCGCACGAAGAAGGCGGCCACCAGAACAACTACCCCGATATCGATGCAGGATACTACGGAGCTGCAGCAGACACCTCTGCACTCGACAACCCGAACGATGGGAGTGACAAGACAACCGAGGTCAAACTTCGGTACACGTTCGAGCTGCAACGTCCCAACCTGAGTCAACTGAGCTACCTCGACTCTGTCGACTTCTCTGGGCTGTCGACTGATGAAGAGAAGAAACAGAAGGCAGCAGATGAGCTCGATTGGCTCGAAGTGTCTGACATCGATGCAGGCAACTCGAAGATCGTCATGAACGGCGAAGACGGAAACGCGAATTTCGCAAATCCATCTGGAATCCCGTACAACTCGCTCATTGCGAATGCAGACAACCACGTCGGGATCCTGTCGACGGTTGCTACGTTCAACACCAAGGCGCGGAACGAAGCCAGTGATAGCGGTGTCACTGGCTCGTCGAACACTAACGCTTCATAAACCCTGACGTGTGTGGCCTCCTCGATTGAGGTCACTGTATCGGCTCTCCATTCTCTTTTGACGGCGATTGAAGGTATCCCAGTTTGTTCCTCTTTTGTCTCGGTAGACGATCTCTCGTCATCTGGAGTGTTTTATCTCGCCCTGTTGGGTATGGGGCGTACTCATTCCCCCGCTGAGTTTAGAGCAACAACAGAGTTTGGCACTCAAATATTTGCAAAATACAAAGATATATTGAATCGACCAACCTACGTTGCGTATGGCTGATTTCGACCCTTCCCCCGACTCGGATTCCTCTCGGCGAAGATGGCAGGAGGGAACAGACACGTTTGGTCGTGTCTATGACGTCGCGTTGGGCGTCACCTCACCCACTGCGTACACCGAAATAGCAGAATTAGCGGACTGCTCACCCAATACTGCGAAAAAACATCTTGAGCGCCTCGCTGAGATGGGTATCGTTCGAGCAGATAGAGACAGCCGGCCAGCGCAGTATGAGCGCAATGAGGGGTATCTCGAATGGCAAGAGGCCAGTCGCATTGCAAGCGACCTCACTATCGAAGAGATCATTGAACGGGTGAAGGCGCTCGAAGAGCAGCGCGAGGCGTACGAAGAGAAATTCGACACGGCAGACCCAAAAGAAGCCTCCGTATTCGACCATGAAGACCACGACACAATCCATGATCGGATGACTGCGGTCAGTGAGTGGCAGGGAGTGATTCGGGACATTCGTCTCTACGAGCTCGCTCGCCAGCTCTCCCAAAACGACGGGCATCTCATCCCAGCCTAAATGAGCCCACCACCTGAAGACTCAGAGCCTAACTCAACTGGGCCACCCGACCGCCAGACGCTGCGACTACTTGAGCGACACCTCGCGTCGGGTTCTCTGGTTGCAGACACAGAATTTGACCCAGATTCATACGAGCCACGACTCCTCCACGCATTGCTCGATGCTGGGCGATACCCCGAATCGATAGAAGCAGCACGGCTTGATATCCGGTGGTTTACGACTGGCGACTTTTCGATTCACAGAGATGCAAGGAGGAAGCCCACGGCTTCAGCCGTGGGAGGAATCCGACAAACCACTCCACCAACCACGAGCAATAGCAGTCTGACTCCCCCCACACCAGTCGTAGGACTTATAAAACACCACTCCGTATGTGAAGTTACAGATGGAGGTTAAGCGAACCGTTCCGGTCAAACTCTCGGTTCCCGACGACCGAGTGGACGACCTCCATCAGACCATCGACCAGTTCAACCACGCCTGCAACTACACCGTCCAGAACGGCAGGAACAACGACGGCTACCTCATCCTCAACAAGTCGAAGATACACGACGAAGTGTACCACGACTTGCGAGACGAGACAGACCTCCCCGCGAACCTCTGTGTGCGGGCCTACTCGAAAGCCGTCGAAGCGATGAAGTCCACCGTTGCCGACTGGAAGAAGGGAAACAGCCGACCGCTCCCCCGATTCAACGAGCCGTCCGCCGTCTACGACAAACGGACGTTGACCATCAAAGACAGGTCGGCCACGCTTTCGACCATCAACGGCAGAGTCGCTGTGGACTACGTTCTCGGGGACTACCAGAAGTCCTACCTCGATGATGACGACTACGAGAGGCGGATGGGGACGCTCCACTACCGCGAAGACGACGACGCGTTCTACCTCCATATTGTCATCAAGAAAGAGGTAGAAGAACGCGACGGTGACAAGATACTGGGCGTGGACTTGAACCTGAAGAACGTCGCCGTGACCAGCACGGGGTCGTTCTACGATGGTGGCGAACTGTTGTGGGGTCAGAACCACTACTTCCGCGTGCGTCGTAGCCTTCAGCACAAAGGCACTCGCTCCGCCAAGCAGGTACTCCGGCGACT
>NZ_LOPV01000268.1 GCF_001469865.1 Haloferax profundi | reverse complement strand
ACTCGTCCAATCACGGACGATGGTCTCACCGAGTTGGTCCGATAGCCAATTCGATGCACTGGGAGTCTGGTTGAGTCGATTCGTGATATCCAACTCCGCTTCTTTGACAGAGCTGTAGTTATCGGCTGGGCCAAGGCCGTGAGACGGGAGTGACTCAAGTGGATACCCCATCTGATCTAAGACGTTCGCAAGTTCGTCAGAGACCGTCACAAAGAGTTCGAGAAGTTCGGGTGGACATTGAGTAAAGTATCCACCTTGGACGAAGCCCTTGTTCTTGTTGTAGAAGATT
>NZ_LOPV01000267.1 GCF_001469865.1 Haloferax profundi | reverse complement strand
GACAGACCCGAGTTGGCCGACTGCGCCGTGGACGCCGGACATACCGGCATTGAGGATGGTCGTGACCGCACGCGGCCACGAGTTGTCGCCGTCTGACCCGGCCCGCGCTTCGAGGCGAGCGTACTCGGACTGCTTGGTCTGGAGTTCGTCGTTGACCTCCGAGAGGTCGTCTTTCAATTCGGCCTTCTCGGCCTGCAAATCCTCGATGACGCCGTCTATCTTCGATTTGTTCTTCTCGGCGGTGTCGAGTTCGCTGTGCAGGTCCGAGAGCGTCGCTTTCAGTTCGGGGATGCGTTCGTGGGCAGCGTCGATGTCGGCTTGCGTCTCAGAAATCTCGTTCGAGCGACGGCGCGCGTCGTCGAGGAGGCGGTCTTTCGCCCGTTGGCGCTCGTTCTTTTCGTCTTTGTACGCGTCGACCGTCTCTTTCTTCTCGGCGAGTTCGGATTTGAGTTCGTCGAACTCGGTGTCGACCGAGTCGATTTCGGCCTGCACTTCGGAGAGTTCGACCTGCTTGGACTGGATGTCACTCTTGACCGACGCCTTCTCGACTTTTATCTCGCGGATGTCGTCCGACAGGTCGTCTATCTTCTCTTGCTTGCGGTCGATGTCGACGAACGCCTTCCGCCGTTCGGCCTCGGCGTCGTCGCGTTTCTCTTCGGCCGCTTCGATGGAGTTCTCGAGGCGTGCGATGTCGCCTTTTATCTCCTCCATCTCGGACTTGATTCGGAGTTGTTCGTCTTCGCCCTTCCGCTCGATTTCGTGTGTGAGGTCTTCGAGGTCCTCTTCGAGACGGGTGACTTTCCCTTGTCGTTCGTCGAGTTCCGCGCGGAGGCCTTCGAGGTCCGATTCGGTCGAGTCGATGCGTGACTCGGTCCGCGAGAGGTCGTCGCGCTTGTCTTCGAGTTCTGCGGCTTTCAGGTAGCCTTCGTACTCTTCTTTCTCGTCGCGGAGGCCCTTGTACTGAAGCGCCGTCTCGCGTTCGTCGGCGAGTTGGTCGAGGCGTGTCTCTTTCTCTCCGATACGGAGGTCCGCTTCGTCGACGCGCTCTTCGACCGCTTCGAGTTCGCCGAACGCGGCGTCTTTCTTCTCGTCGAACTCGGCGACGCCCGCGATTTCGTCGATGATGCCCCGACGCTGGTAGGGCGTCATGTTGATAATCTCGGTCACGTCGCCCTGCATGACGACGTTGTACCCCTCGGGTGTGATGCCGGCTTGTGCCAGCAGGTCTTTGATGTCCGAGAGGTTGACCGAGCGCTCGTTGAGGTAGTAGTACGAG
>NZ_LOPV01000266.1 GCF_001469865.1 Haloferax profundi | reverse complement strand
AAACAAGGTGGTAGTTCGTCAGCCAGCGTCGGTACCCCTTTTGTTCTTCAGTCCACCCGAACTCTGGCCGGCCCTCAAAGTCTGTCTCAAGCTCGGATTCAATCTGCGAAACCCCGACGAATTGATCGACACCTTGGGAGAGATGAAGGACGATATCACCAACCGATGCTTTCACGCATCGTGGCGTAGATATCTCCACCTCCCTTGTCTTGGGTTGGAGAGTAAATGGCATTCCCAAGCTCCAGTTCTCCTTGCTTTTTGTACTTTCTCCCCTCAACTGAGGTCTTCTCAATCCAGACGCGTGGCGGTGTGTCCATTGTCTCGTTGAAGTCTGTGAGCTGGCCTTGCTGGGGACTAATGTCTTTGAGAAGGCCCTTCCCGTAGTCTGTCAGTTCGTACGTCCCACCTTGTTTCATGACTGCTTCGAGTGCTTGGAGCCACTCGACGTGGCGTTCGACGACGTCCCATGGGAGTTGGTAGTCGGGATA
>NZ_LOPV01000265.1 GCF_001469865.1 Haloferax profundi | reverse complement strand
TACTCGTCGCCTGTTCGCTCGAGAAGGCCGATGGAACGCTGGAATGAGAGATATTTTTCAGTCGTCGATTCGCTTTCGGCGTCCGTGTTCGAACGAATCCACGCGATGAGCTCTGATTTGCTCGGTGTTTCTTTAGCAACGTACTGAAGCATCGACCGGAGAGTATGGAGTCGGCCACGAACACCACCAAAGAACCGGTCTGTGGTCATCCGTCGGTCGTCTGGCTCTGTGGGACGGTCACCTTCTAATCCGAGAATTCGGTACTCACCATCCCCAAGAAATTCAATCTCGTCTCGGTCCCGAAATTCTTGGAGGTTCCGTCGAATCGACTCGTCTACATGGTTGTTCTCGGGAAATTGTGCTTGGAGTCGGTCTGTCGCGAACTTCCGGAACTCGTCTAATGCGAACGTGGATGTGTTACGTTTCTCGCGGTAATCACGGAGTTCCGAGCGAATTGTATTCTCCCAAGAAGACATTTAGAGATCTTGTCTCTTGTCTACTCATCAGCAATCATGAATATTCCGTTGGGATGGGTATTTATCAGCTCACAGAAGGGGCACCTGTCTCAGTCTCGACTTGTGCTTGACTGTTGACCGAGACCACCGTATGAAGTGCAACTGGTGTCTGAGCGCTTGTTGAGAGATGTGATTTCTGAGGGCTCTGTTCACTCTGTGCGTTACACTTATTCGTCGTTCATTTCAGCATGTGGTTCGATCGCTTCAAACGGTCTGACTGGGTCACCCAACTGATCTTGGAACTCATCAATTGACGTCACTCGAATGCTTCCCGGCATCGGGCCGTACCCATCCCAGTCCGGAGTGTACCGAACGATACGTGGGTGGAGTTCTCCATTTCCAGCTTCAAGATCGTATTCGTCGAAGATGAGGTGGATGTCGATGAGGAGTATTTCCCCGTGTTCGTCGTGTTCGTGAAGTACCTCAGGGACAAGCCCCGAAGCATTCGACTCGTTCATCTGTTGACGAGAACCAGGCCATCTTTGAATATCGCCCCGATGAGATTGGAAGCGGCTTGGAGACGCTTCTTTGGGCGTGGTGATGGTCAACCGTGAGGAGGCTCAAAACCCTCTCATATTAATAAAAGATCAGAACGCTTAATTGACAAGTTTTGATTGATAGTAGTACCGAATGAGTCAGGGCTTCTCGATTGAAGAGCCGGAGGTTGCATCCATTTTAGATGCCTCCCCAGATTCAATACTTCTCGTCAATTCTGAAGGGATAATTTGCTATACAAATGCTCGTGTGAACGAATTATTCGGGTACACATCTGGCGAACTAATCGGTGAAGAGATCGAGATGTTAGTTCCTAGGAATGCGCGTGAAACTCACATTACTGAACGTGAGGAATATGTCAAAAATCCCACCGCACGACCCATGGGTGCTGATGTTGAACTCTTTGGTCGTCGGAAAGACGGCTCCATGCTCCCAGTCGATATCTCCTTAGGTCCACTCGAGATTGATGGAGAAACCTACGTGATAGCAGTTGTCCGGGATATTAACGATCAGAAATCACTTCGAGCGAGGTACAAAACGGTC
>NZ_LOPV01000264.1 GCF_001469865.1 Haloferax profundi | reverse complement strand
GAAGCAGTCCCGGACGCCGTCATTGTCGCTTCTACATCAACCGGTGAGATTGTCGACGCTAACGAACAGGTAACTGATCTAGTGGGCTACGAACCAGAGGAACTCCTCGGAGAGCCACAGAGCATCCTCCATCCCTCGGACGAAGTCGCTCGCTATCGAGAACTCTTCGCACAACATGTTGGCTCAGGTCAAGAAATCTTTGACCAGTTTCCCGATGGGTCTGATGTCTATGTCGAAACTAAAAATGGAGCTCAAATCCCTGTTGAAATCAACGCCCAAGTATTCAAGCTTGGAGACCGGCAGCTTGTTGCTGGTGTATTT
>NZ_LOPV01000263.1 GCF_001469865.1 Haloferax profundi | reverse complement strand
CCCGCAAGGAACGTCAGCAAGCGCTTGAAGGCCTGCTGACAGCATCCCAGAAATTAATGGCGGCGAAGAGTCACGAAGAAGTAGTCTTGCTTGCGTCTGAGACTGCGGAACAGGTTTGCAGTCTACCACTAAATGGCGTTCACCTGTACGATCCGACGACCAACGCTCTCGCCCCTGTCGCTTGGTCGGACGAGATAGAAGCGATATTCGATGGCACCCCACCCTCGATTTCTAAGGGAGAAGGGTTGGCTTGGGAAGCATACGAGATGGGAACGCCAAAAATCCATTCGAACCTCACAGCCGTGGATGGGGTAATGAATGAGGAAACACCATTTCTAAGTGAATTGTATCTCCCGCTTGGTGAGCACGGTGTAATGTTGTTAAGTTCGCCTGTCGCTGACGGTTTCGATGAGAACGATGTGGCCCTCGCACAGATGTTGGCTGCAAATACACAGGTAGCACTTGATCGGGTGGAGCGAGAACAACAACTGGAGAAACAAAACGAACGCCTTGAGAACTTTGCTAGCATTCTCAGT
>NZ_LOPV01000262.1 GCF_001469865.1 Haloferax profundi | reverse complement strand
GTCCGTTGTAGACAGATGCTGGGACGTCATAGAAACGTCCCAGGCGACGCTGACCATTGAGAGTAACCTGTCATTTCACGCAGATCCCAGTCGCCTCCAGCAGCTCATAGAAAATCTGATTCGCAACGCGATCGACCACGGTGGGAGTGACGTCAGGATCCGTGTGGGGAGTCTTAACGACCGAAGCGGTTTTTTCATCGCTGATGACGGACCGGGAGTCCCAGAAGACGCCCGACAACAGGTGTTTGATCCTGGATACACGACAAACAAAGCGGGAACCGGACTCGGGTTGGCCATCGTGAAAGAGATCGTTGATGCTCACGGCTGGGAAAGCACTGTGACCGACAGTGACAGTGGAGGAGCGAGGTTCGAATTCTGGGACGTAGAATTAGCTCAGTGAGCGATTCAAAAATCAAAGTGGCCCTTCAGACAAGATAGGCACGAAGCCAATTATCATTTTGAGGACCTACTGTAGAATGCCACAGATTCTACAGGATTCAACTGTGTGACGTGGTCGGGAGTTCTAACATGTGTCATACTGTATCTGATTCAATGAATGAGGGCACCGAAGCAACAGACGAAAGCGATTTTGGAGATGGAAAGAAGCGATATAGCATTCGTCTCAGTCACGATGGCTGCTGGATGATTGATGTGACTCGCTCATTCCCTGGAGCACACGTTATCGAGAAGGCGTTCTATCATGGAAATGAAGATATCAAAGCA
>NZ_LOPV01000261.1 GCF_001469865.1 Haloferax profundi | reverse complement strand
GTCTAGTTAGTGACCTCCTCAACCGGTGTTCGTCCGTCGAGCGATTGATGCGGTCGGTGGAAGTTATAGTATTGCACAAATTGTATGAACAACTCACGGACGCTTCCGTGACTGCCCACCCACGAATTATGGAAGCGGTCGACTCGCATTTTGAGGGTGTGAAACCACTTTTCGATGAGGTTTCGATCGACGTAGTCAAGCCGACCGCTCAATCCTAATCGAGAGAGGGCAGTCTGATAGCCGTAGCCATCAACGAGAAACACAGTGTCTGAGAGATCGTGTTTCTCGGAAAGTCGATGGAGAAACGCAGCAGCCGGGTCGGTACCATGTCGTCCAAACAATTCGACGTCAAGAATCAGCTTTGTCTCGATGTCTATTGCAGCGTACAACCAAGACCACTCGCCATTGATTTTGACAGCGGTCTCGTCGACCGCAACCCGCTTCGGCTTCGCCTCAGGCGGGTTGTGACCGCTGTCGGCCAACCGATGTACCCATTGCCAAATAGCTTGGTGAGAGCGTTCAACGCCGAGATAGCGAAGAATCTGTTTTGTTTCTCTGAGTGAACATCCGGTCGCGTGGAGCTGGACGGCGAACATCCTAACGGGTGTCGCCGTCCGCTCACGCTCCCAAGTTTCTTCATAATCCGTCGCAAAGCACTCGCTGAGCAGGTCTGCGAGCATCTTCCCAAACTCACTCAACGACCTGCTCGTTCCTCAAACTGGCTTAACTAGACAGTGCCTGTTGATCAAATATTTCGGTATATTTACTGGTTATGTCGCTCGACCGCCGATGTCCTGTATTCAGTGAACTAACCAGGTAACACGCATAAATATTGGAAACACGGCATTCGACAGCGGTTCTGTGTGATGCCAGTTACGTGACCAATGAGCCACGTCTGGTCTCGAAGGTGCGGGAACCGTCATCGTGGACGTTCGGGTCTTTCTGCTCCATGACGGTCTGAAATCAATAAATGCCGGCAAGCAGGACGATACTTGTTTGACCTGCTGACAGGGCCAAGTTGGCGACGACGGTAAGTCAAAACCAAAGGAGGCCTCAATTATGACATTTACCAAGTATTTATCTGGTACTGTGAGACTAATTTATACCATGTCAAATAGATCGGAAGGGAGTCACACTATCTATACAATTGGATTTACAAAAAAAGGCGCTCGTACCTT
>NZ_LOPV01000260.1 GCF_001469865.1 Haloferax profundi | reverse complement strand
AACTTCTTGAAGATGCTGGTATTCAGCGCCTTCTCGACGTCCGGATAAACAACCGATCTCAGTTATCAGGTTTTGCTAAGAGAGATGATTTGAAGTTCTTTTTAGAGACTATACTTGACGCAAAGTACGAACATCGAGAATCACTAGCCCCAACCAAGGAGTTGCTCAATGCATGGCGGAATGACACGATTGACTGGCCGGAGTATGAACGGCAGTTTAGACAGCTACTGGCTGATCGTGAGGTTGAGCAGACATTGGATCCTACGCTCTTCGAGACGCCCACCGTGATGCTCTGTAGCGAACATAAGCCAGAGCGCTGTCACCGGCGACTGGTCGTTGAATATCTAAATGAACACTGGGGAAACGTTGAGGGCGTCCACCTAACGGATGGCTGCCATGTGTGATGCTGTTGAGATGGTTTGTCTCGCGAATTCAGAGAAACATGGGGCTCGTTGTGTAGCTGGGGTTCGATTAGATACTGGAGGCTGGTTACGACCTGTTTCTAACGATGATGGTGCAGGACTTCTCGAGAACCAATATGTAACTGTTTCAGGTCATCACCCAAGGCCACTGGATATTATTCGTGTCAAGATTGGTCATCAGCGGCCAAAATATCACCAGCCAGAGAACTGGGTTATCTCAGGCAAGCCTTGGGCACTCTTGGAAACGAGCCTCAATGAGCGGGCACTGCTAGCAATCAATGCTGCTCTTCAACAGGATGGGTTCATTTTCGGAGACTCTTCTGGTTCGATACCAAAAGCCGAACTAACAGAGATACCGGTCATGCGCTCGCTCACCCTTGTATCTCCAATAGAGCCGGAATTTTACGTCCGAGAGAAGGATAACGGAAAATTCCAGCCTCGTACTGGGTTCAAATTTGGTGGCTACAACTACGATTTCCCCATCACCGCACCAAAATGGCGAGAGCAAGCTCGGACGAAGGGTATAGACTCATTGCCGACAGCGGAAGACGTCGGCGACGACGAAGAGATACTTTTTACAATTAGTCTTGGAGAAGCAACCCGCAATACGAAGAGATGTTACAAACTAGTCGCCGCAGTATTTTCTATCGACTCAGATAAGGTGATCAGTATGTAATGTCAATCTGATTTAACATCTAGGTTTCCACGAAGATAGGCGAGTACCACATCTCCATGACAGGCCTTGGGTTTGCACCAGCATCCGAGTGTTTCTCCACGTAATTCCTCGACTGCCGCACGGAAGTCTGTGTCAGACCGAACTTTGCGCTTAAACCATTGTTCATAGCGTTCAACACTCTCTTCACGAGTATATTTACCTCCGTCTTTTTTGAGTCGAAATGGGTTACCAAAGCGGGTGTCTCGATCGATCATTCGGACTCCTTCTTTTCCATACCGACTTACATTCACGAGTTCGGTCTTTCGTTCACCCGTAAGTGTTGATTGATAGCCCATGATTAGATGGTCCTCAATGTTGAGTCTATTAACTAGTTTGTGCCCTAGTATTAAAGAGTACAGCAGTTTGTATGTTTTCAGCAGTTGATTACTGAACCCGGTGGACTGTTATCTCAATTCAGACTCCTGCGATTATAATAACCAAGCCGCGGTCAACCCAGAATTTGAGACTGGTGATTATCCACGCCCCAGTTCTACTGGCAACACTGGAGTGGTTACTGGCAATATTGGCAACGCTGGTCGGTCAAAGCGACTACAATTCAAAGACTCGAGGTGGGATTGTATGGACCTCTCGGCCCGTGTTGCTGACTGGGTGTCTAGTAGTGATCTGATTCAGTAAAACACGATGAGTCAGATTTGACCTCTTACTGACTCTGGGTTCGCGTCGAAGAACGGATGAAATGTGGTGTGTGACGTTCAAACTCCTGACTGAATGTCGACATCACAGTAGTGCGCTAATTTCACATTGGTCAAATGAAAGGGGAATCCGAGCCGGATTTGGCTCAGCGATCTCCGTGACGCATGCCAGTTAACTCTTGTATTTATATCTAGAAAATCTCTAGATATTAGTATCTAATCTACAAATATCGTAATCAACAGAATTTAATCCCCGACTAGATTCGATATTGTTGAGAATTGGGCCTTGGGACAGGCCCGTCAATATTCGACCTACATGTTCAAATCAAACGACAACACTCCCAATACAGTCTCTAGTTCAAATCAAGAATCGACTCGGTTTGGTTCGGCTCGCCGCGTCATCGTGACGACAGCCATATTGAGCTTAATTTTGCTCGCACAACCTGCCGCAGCACAACAGGGTGTCATCTGCAGTGCAGACAAACTCCCCGGGATGATCGAGGG
>NZ_LOPV01000259.1 GCF_001469865.1 Haloferax profundi | reverse complement strand
GGCTCGTCATTGTCTGGCAGGCTGATTCCCTCGCCGAAGTATTCACGATGAGTCACGACCAAAAGAAGAGCCTCAAGCGCCACAAGCGTTCAGCGATGAAGTCTGGGCTCATCCTGTCGATACTCGGACCGCTGTACACCGTTGCAGGGGGAATAATGGGACTTCCGCTCGCCCAGTGTGTCGACCTCGCACCCTGGTAACTCGGATATACACACCCCGAGTTTCCCTGATGCGTCCTAATGCGTGGTCTGTCGTGGTTGCCTGCCTCCTCGTAGTGAGTAGCATTGCCGGACTCGTGACTGCAACCCCACCACGCCCAGGAACAGAAGACAACGGATTGACCGAGAACGAGTCAGCGACGCTGTGGTCTCGTGACTCAGACGAGTACATGAA
>NZ_LOPV01000258.1 GCF_001469865.1 Haloferax profundi | reverse complement strand
CGGCGAGAACCGGACCGCGATTCACCAACTCGCAAACGGCACGGACATCACGTTCACACGCCCGCCTGCGACCGCAGCCACGTGGACGCGCAATGATTTCGATGACTTGGACGCCGGTGATTCACAGACGTCGCTGCATCCAGAGCACGCTTCTCTCGACGATGGCGTCTTCATCAAGGACGCACACGCCACACTCTTTGCTGTCCACCCGTCCACGCGGGGACACATTGAGACAGGCGACATGCCGCTTTACGTCGCCCCCGACGGTACTGTCCGTGGATTCGTCGATTATCGTGTTCGCATCCCGAATGGGAATCAATCGAACAACTCGGATGTATCGTGGACTCTCGTCGACGACGAAATCACAGATGTTCGGCTGAAGGCAGGTGACGACGTCGTCGCTCAGTCTTCGGGAATTCATACGCCCGAAATCGAGTACCAACTCGACGAGGCGTGGAGTACGACGCTCACACTCGAAGCCGACATCGAAGTGCGATTAGAGAAGACAACTGAGACAGCAATCGGCAACCGAACCCAGA
>NZ_LOPV01000257.1 GCF_001469865.1 Haloferax profundi | reverse complement strand
TTGATGGTTATCTCGTCTACGTCGCCGACGTTGTCCGTGCCGGCGGCGTTGACGACCTGTGACCGGTCGAGTGTGCCCTCGGAGTTGTCGAGGACGACGGTGACACTGGCTTCCTTCGGCTGCTTCGCTGCTTCGTCGCTCCCGTCGGCGTGGCCGGGGTTGTAGATGAGGTCTGTTAGCTTCTCGGCGCGAATCCCGCGGGTGCGGGCGAGGCCGAGTGCGAAGAGGACCCCATCGATGATGTTCGACTTCCCGGAACCGTTCGGGCCCGTAACGACCGTGAAATCCTCGTAGAACGGGATGCGGGTCGGCCGCCCGAAGCTCTTGAAACCGTCAAGGACGAGCTCTTTGATGTGCATGTGTTGGTGTTCGCGCGGGTGAGGCCCGCAAGGGTGACACGCCGTATGGACACAGGGCGTGCCGACGTGGGCCAGCGCCCCCGATTAGGCGACGATGATGTCGTCGTCGGGTGCCTGACTTTCTTCTTCGTCAGAGTCGTCGGCCTCATCCGGTTTAGTCTCATCGCCGTCGACTGGGGCTGCCGACTCGGCGTCTTCGGGCGCTGCCTCTTCGGCAGGCGTCCAGTCACCGCGGCGACGTGCGGCGCGTGAGGGCACCTCGACGTCGTTCGCGTCTTCGAGTTGCCGAAGTCGTTCTTTCGTCTCGACGAGTTCTTCGGTGAGTCCGTTCACCGCTGCTCGCAGTTCTGTAACCTGTGATTCGAGTTCCTCCACCCGATTGCTCATGCGTACAATAGCCCCGCGCGTGAGACATAAATGTGTGTCAGACAATCACCGAAAATGTGATACGTGCGCGAACAAACGCGCGTCTCTTCACTCGCAACAGGGGACTCCAGTAGTGGTTCCCGACGTGCGGCCAACTCACTCCTCGCGCACGTCGCTCTCCGCATCTTCGCGGTACGACTCTGTCACCGTCCCGCGGAAGGAACGAACCGCGTCGAGGTACGACGCACGAGAGCGTTTTCCATTCTTCGCGGCGCGAAGGTCGTTCATGGCCTCCGGGTCGGTGAGCACGTCGACGAGCGTGCAAGCCGTGAGTTTCGCCGGGACGACGTACGCCATCTCCTCGTCGACGACGCGGAAGTCGCGGGCGTGGACGGCCCCGTCGAACCCGCCGGTCCACGGGTGGAGACCGGGGACGAGTTGGGTGATATCGCCCATGTCGGTCGACCCCGAGAGGTGCGGGCGACCCTCGGTGACGGCGTCTGGGCCGACGATATCGCGGGCGTTCGCCTCGTAGAGAGACGCGAGCGTCTGGTTCGTCCGAAGCGGCATGTAGCCCGGATAGTCCTCGATTTCCACGTCGCCGCCGACGGCCATCGCACCCGACGAGAGGGCGCGGTTGACCGACTCGTTCGCCTCCGAGACTGCCTCGATAGAGGCCGCACGGACGTACGACTCCATCGTGACCTCGGCCGGGACGACGTTCACGCCGTCGCCACCGCGGGTGACAATCGGGTGGACGCGGACGTGGTCGTCGTCCCGGAACGTCTCTCGAAGCGCGTTCACCGCGTTCATCCCGAGCATCGCCGCATTGAGCGCGTTGACACCCTCTTCGGGGGCCGCACCGGCGTGTGCTTCCGTCCCGCGGTAGGTGACGAACTTCCCGACGAACCCGTTGGTCGAGAAGTTACTCGTGACCTCTCGTTCCGGCGTGTTGCTGCCGGCGTGCATCATCACCGCGGCGTCCCAGTCGTCGACGTAGCCACGGCGGATGAGTTCCTGTTTGCCGCCGAAGAACTCGATGTCACCCGATTCGTGGAGTCCGCGGCGGTAATCGAGGTCGAGGTACTCTTCGGCCGGGACGGCGACGAACTCGACCGAACCGTCGATGTCGTCGACGACGCCGCTCGCGACGAGGCCAAAGGCGGTTCCGACGAGGTTGGCAAGTTGCGCGTTGTGGCCACAGGCGTGGACCGCGCCGGTGTCCGGGTCGGCGAGTGGGTGGTCGGGATTGACGAGGGCGTCGAGTTCGCCGAGGACGGCGGCGACGAAGTCACCGGATCCTGCTCGGGCGCGAGCGCCGGTGATGGCGAGTTCCGTCTCCACGTTGAGGCCGAGGCCCTCGAATATCGAGACGACCTTCGCAGTCGTCTTCACTTCCTTGTAGCCGAGTTCGGGTTCGGCTTGCACGTCCTTCGCGAAGGCGACGATGTCGTCTGCGTGGGCGTCGATGGCGTCACAGACGCGGGCTTTGAGTTCCTCGGTCATCTGGTCTGCGTGTCGAGACGGGGGCAACCCTGATAAGTGAAACCGCCTGCTCGCGCCCGTCCCGTTAGTCTTTAGCCCACCGCCGTCGAAGCGCGGTCAATGACTGCGCAAGCGCTCGAACAGCGCGAACTCGCGGTCGTCATCGGGTTGGAAGTCCACGTGCAACTCGAGACGTCCACGAAGATTTTCTGTGGCTGTTCGACTGAGCCTGCCGAAGACGAGGAGCCGAACACCCGCGTGTGCCCGGTCTGTCTCGGGCTACCCGGTGCGCTCCCGGTACTCAACGAGACGGCTGTCGAGTCGGCGGTCAAAATCGGGAAGGCACTCGACGCCACCGTCGCCAAAGACACTCGGTTCCACCGGAAGAACTACTACTACCCCGACCTGCCCAAGAACTTCCAGATCACCCAGTACGACGCACCCATCTGCGCCGACGGGACGCTGGAAGTGTCTGTCGAAGGGAAGCGCCGTGACATCGGCATCACTCGCGCCCACCTCGAAGAGGACCCCGGGAGCCTCCAGCACAAAGGCGGCAGCATCGACACCGCGGACTACACGCTCGTCAACTACAACCGTGCCGGCACGCCACTGATGGAAATCGTCACGGAACCGGACTTCCGAAGTCCCCAAGAGACCCGCGCGTTCCTCGCCAAACTCGAAGAGGTGCTCGAATACCTCGGCGTCTTCGATGCCACTCGCGACGGGTCGCTCCGTATCGACGCCAACATCTCGCTCGTCCCCGCGGACGAAGTCGACGACGACGGCACGATTTCCGACGAGGCGCTCGAAGCGGCGAACCGGACCGAAGTCAAGAACATCTCCAGCCACAAGGGCGCAGAGAAGGCCCTCGCGTACGAGGTCACTCGACAGAAGAACGCCATCAAGCGCGGGCGTGCCATCGAACAGGAGACGCGCCACTGGGACGAGTCTCGCGGCATCACCGTCTCGATGCGCTCGAAGGAAGAAGAGAAAGACTACCGCTACTTCCAGGAGGCCGACCTCCCGCCGCTCCAGGTCGCCCACTGGAAAGAAGAGATTCCGATTCCGGAACTACCGGACGCCCGCCGCGACCGTTTCCAGAGCGAGTACGGACTGGACGAAGAGTCCGCATCGAAACTCACCTCGACCAAGGAAGTCGCCGACTTCTTCGAGGACGTCGCCGCCGAGTTCGACGCTGACCTCGCCGCGACGTGGGTCGCCGACAACCTGCTGGGCGAACTCAACTACCGCGACATGCTCATCACCGACGTGTCGGACCGCCTCGACGAGTTCACGCGCCTCGTCGAACTCGTCGACGCCGACGAGGTGACGACGAAGAACGCCGAGGAAATCGTCCTCCGCAAGATGCTCGACGAGGGGACGGACCCCGACACTATCGTCGACGAAGAGGGCCTCGGCAAGGCAGACGACGACGAAATCGGCGGGTTCGTGCAGGACGCTATCGACGAGAACCCCGACGCAGTCGCCGACTATCACGACGGCGAAGGCGGTGCGCTGAACTTCCTCGTCGGACAGGTCATGCAGAAGTCACAGGGGAGCGCCGACCCCGGTACCGTGAACCAACTGCTCCGCGAGAAACTCGACGAATAAGGACGCGTGCGGCGCGGACGAGCCGCGCTACGGTTTTTTACGACAGTCGACGACGGCCGAGACTACGCCGTCTTGTGACGGACGTACTGCTCGAACGGGACGAACTCGGTCGACCCACACGCGGCGCACTCGTCCGGTTTACTGTAGTGGTACGTTCCCTCTTCGTGACTCACCGTGCCAGCGTACACCGCGTGGCATCCATCACAGACGTATTGTTCTGGCAGTTCTGGGGTGTGCGACATAGGTCTCTATTGTGTCTCCACCTACATGATACTAGGTTGCCAGTAGACGCTCGCCACGACCACATCACACCTCTCAGTCGCGTTCGAGCAACACCACCGCACCGTAGACGACGCCAAAGAACGATAACACCGCTTCGGCCTTCGGGTTCGAGGCGGTTCCTCTCGACCCGGACTGGTAGACCACGTAGTACTCGCCGTCGAGTTCGAACACTCGACCTTTACCCTCGTCGGCCCAGAGTGGTTCGTCGGTCTGTATCCGCCCCGTTCGAATCGCTCGTTCAGCGGCAGGGTTCGGATAGTTCGAGAGCGACTGGGCGACGTCGTCGAGGGCAGTCGCCGCCGACACGCGTTCCGTCGAGAGGACGAACTGGCCGTCTTCCCACGTCGAGTCGTACGCGTAGACCCGTCCGTCACTGTACGCGAGGTACTGCTCCTCGGTGGCGAGGTACCCCGACGTACTCGACACGATAGTCGGGTGGTCGACTTCCACGCTCTCGTTCAACGTCAGTGCTTCCAGTGTGCAGTACCGTGTGTCTGCGGTCCCCCACCAACAGTCGAACCCATCGATACCGTGGTGCATATCGTACCGTGCACTCCCGTCGGGGACCGCTAGGTGGTTCTCTTCGACCGTTATCTCGGCCGATTCGTAGAAGTAGTCAGTGCCGGTCACCTCGAGTGCTGGCCCCCAAAACGGGTTCGTGACGAGGAGAAGGCCGAGGACGAGGCGGCGTGTGCGTGGGGAGGGCAGTCGCATATTCACTCGCCACACTGTGACCGAAAAGCCGTTTCGGCTGTCAGTTCGGTGCAGTCGGGTCGCTCTCGCCCGCGATTCCGACCCTTAGTCGTCGTTCGCTGCCGGAACCGGTTCGTGGTCCAACACGCCCTCGCGCCACGTTCCCGCACGGAACCACGCGACGGCGACGACGAACGAGGCGACAGCGCCGACGACGTACGCCCACCAGAGACCTTCGACGCCCCACCCGAGACTCGATATGGGGCCGACGAGGGGAACACTCACCGTCCACGTGAACGCGGCGACGATGGCGACGGGGACGCGGAAAATCCACCGCGAGAGGAACGACAGCGCCATCGCGGCTTTCGTGATGCCAGCACCGCGGAACGCGCCCTGAATGACCATGACGCCGCCGAAGAACGCCCACGACGGAGCGATGATGCGGAGGAAGGTGATTCCCTCGTCGACGACGGCCTGTTCGTCGATAAAGAGGCGCATCGCCTCGGCGGGGAACGCCACGACGAGGCCAGCAGCGGTGAAGAGCAGGCCCATCGTCGCCGCCATCGCGGTCCACGTGACCGATGCGGCCCTGTCGGGCGTTCTGGCACCGAGGTTCTGGCCGACGCCCGTCGCCGTCGCCTGTCCGACGGCCCCCGAGACGGTCCACGAGACAGACATCAGCCGGACGCCGATACCGTACGCGGCGGTCGGAATCGGGCCGAACCGGGCGACGAACCCGGCCATCACGACGGCCGAGAAACTCCGCGCCCACCCGTCGAGCGTCGCTGGAGAGCCGATATCGACGAGTTTCTTCAGGCGTTCTGGGTCGGGCCGTAAGTCGGCGACGTGGAGTTTGACCCCCCAGTCGCCGCGGAGGAGGATGTAGACGCCGACGGCCGTCGCGAACAGGCGGGCGACGAACGTCGCAATAGCGGCACCGCGGGTACCCATGCCGGCAATCGTGAGGTCCACCCCGAAGGCGGAGACTGGCCCCGTCCCGAGGATGAGAATCGGGTCGAGGACGACGTTCAACCCCGCGGAGACGACCATCAACCACATCGCAGTCTTCGTATCGCCCGCCCCTTGCAACGCTGCGCGGAACGCGAAGAAGAGGAACGTGAGTGGAAGCGAGAGGAAGATGACCTCGATGTAGGCGAGTGCTTCGGTGTAGACGGCACCCTCCGCGCCGATGAGTTCGAGCAGCGGGTGTCGAAAGAGGAATCCAGCGGCGGCGAGGGCCACAGAGACGGCAATCGTCAGCAGAATCGTCTGGCCGACGACGTGGTCTGCCTCTCTGTCCTCGCCGGCGCCGACGTGCTGTGAGACGAGTGCAATCGTCGCCGCGGTGATTCCCATGGCCGTCGAGACGAACATCCAACTCATGGGGAACATGAGCGAGACGGCGGCGACGGCGTCTGCACCCACCCGACCGACCCAGAACACGTCAGCGAGGTTGTACAGCGTCTGGAGGAGATTACCGGCGACGAGAGGCCACGAAAGGGCGAACAGTTTGGGAGCGATAGCCCCATCTGTCATATCTATTCGCGATTCGCTCGACACGTTCGAGAGTTGGAGTGAGTCGCGTTAAGAATGTGGGTCGCGGAAGCCGCGCTGTGTAGAGTTATGACGTCACGGCGCGTACATGACAGGCAGGAATGCGAACGTCTGTCGGCCTCGTTCTCTGTGTGGTCGTCGTCGTGGCTGCCGGCGTGGCGATGGCCGATGGGCCGGTGCTAACCGAGCAAGAACCGAACAACGACCCGACACACCCGATGGAGGTCGAATCCGAAACCGTCGTCGAGGGAGCCATCACCTACGAGTATGACTGGGACGAAGGGGTGTATCGGTACATCGACCAGGACTACATCGCTGTCTGGGCGACTGAGGGACAGTACGTCGAAGCCACGATCGAGATGACCGATAGCTGGGGAGCGGTGACTGTGGTCATCACGAACACGACGAACATCCGGACGATGGACCCAGTGACTGTCGAAAACGGTGAGTCTCGGACGCTCCGCATCATTGCTCGCGAGACCGGGTGGCACCGTGTGTTTATCGGCGCATACCTTCCGGGGGGAGAAACGTTCGGTGCCGGGTCGTACCGGCTCACGCTCGCTGCAACCGACACACCCGGTGTGACGAATCCTCCCCCAGACACGGATGCAAAAGTAACTGTGGGCAGTGACGGCGTCGACCGAAGAAACGTCGAAGTACCGCCAGAGAATCCGAACAGACTGGGACTCGGTGATTTCATCGAACTCGCTGGTGTCATCGTCGCAGCAGTTGGGCTTGCGTTCAGTTACGTGAAGTACAGACAGCGGAAAGCAAGCAAGTAATGAACCTCTCGCGCGCGTATCGCGCCCTCGCCCACACCCACATACGCGCGTTTTGAGGCTTCTAACCCTAGAATTCGTGCACGAAAGGTTTAGGACACCGCCCGACATATCGCCGGGCAATGAGTCGTGGCCCCGACCTCATCATCACGGAGAAGGACAACGCCGCGAGACGTATCGCCGACATCTTGAGCGGCGAGACGGCCTCCGCAGAGCGAATGAACGGCGTGAACGTCTACAAGTGGGGCGGCAAGCGCTGTATCGGCCTCTCAGGTCACGTCGTCGGTGTCGACTTCCCTCCGGAGTACAACGACTGGCGTGACGTCGAACCGGTCGAACTCATCAGCGCTCCCGTCGAGAAGCACCCCACCCAAGAGAACATCGTCGCCGCCCTCCGCCGACTCGCCCGCCGCGCCGGCAGTGTCACCATCGCCACAGACTACGACCGCGAAGGTGAACTCATCGGCAAGGAGGCGTACGAACTCGTCCGCGAGGTGAACGAAGACGTGCCCGTCGACCGGGTTCGCTTTTCCTCTATTACGAAACGCGAAGTGACGGAGGCGTTCGAGAACCCCGACGACTTGGACTTCGACCTCGCCGCCGCCGGTGAAGCACGGCAGATTATCGACCTCGTGTGGGGGGCCGCCCTCACCCGCTTCCTCTCGCTCTCGGCCCGGCAACTCGGCAACGACTTCATCTCTGTCGGCCGGGTGCAAGGACCGACGCTGAAACTCATCGTCGACCGCGAACGCGAAATCGAGGCGTTCGACCCCGAAGACTACTGGGAACTGTTTACCAACCTGACGAAGGACGCCGACGGGGCCGCCGAATCCTTCGAAGCCCAGTACTTCTACCTCGACGAAGACGGAACCGAAGCGGAACGCGTCTGGGACGAGGAGGCCGCCGAAGAGGCGTACCAGACGCTCCTCGGCGTCGACGCCGCCGAGGTCACGTCGGTCAAACGACGGACTCGCACGGACAAACCACCCGCGCCGTTCAATACGACGCAGTTCATCCGCGCCGCAGGGTCGATTGGCTACTCCGCCCAGCGAGCGATGAGTATCGCCGAGGACCTGTATACGGCAGGGTACATCACGTACCCGCGGACAGACAACACCGTCTACCCGGACGACTTGGACCCGCGCGAACTCCTCGGCGCGTTCGAGGGTGACCGCCGCTTCAAGGAAGACGCCGAGTCCCTCCTCGAACAAGAGGAGATAGAACCGACCGAGGGTGACAACGAGACGACCGACCACCCGCCGATTCACCCGACTGGAGAACTCCCCTCCGCATCGGACCTCTCCGACGACGAGTGGGACGTGTACGAACTCGTCGTCCGTCGGTTCTTCGCCACTGTGGCCGAAGACGCCGTGTGGGAACACCTCCGCGTCGTCGCCGAGGCGGCCGGTCTCTCGATGAAGGCGAACGGCAAACGCCTCCTCGAAGCGGGCTACCACGACGTCTACCCGTACTTCAATTCCACCGAATCGTTCGTCCCCGACGTGGAAGAGGGCGAATCGCTCGCCGTCACCGACACGCACCTCGACGCCAAGCAGACCCAACCGCCGCGTCGCTACGGGCAGTCGCGTCTCATCGAGACGATGGAGCAGATGGGCATCGGGACGAAAGCAACCCGCCACGACGTGATTCAGAAACTCTACGACCGCGGCTACATCGAGAGCGACCCGCCGCGTCCGACCCGCCTCGCACGGGCCGTCGTGGAGGCCTCCGAAGACTTCGCGAAACTCATCGTGAGCGAGGAGATGACCTCCCAACTCGAATCCGACATGATGGCTATCGCCCGCGGCGAGGCCACACTGGAAGACGTCACCGACGAGTCCAAGGAGATTCTTCAGGACGTATTCGAGGGCCTGATGGAGTCGCGCGAGGAACTCGGCAAGCAACTCCAGGATTCGCTGAAGGCCGACAAGACGGTCGGTCCGTGCCCCGACTGCGGCGGTGACCTCGTCGTCCGCAAGAGTCGCCGCGGGTCGTACTTCATCGGGTGTGACTCCTATCCCGACTGCACGTACACCCTCCCCCTCCCGTCGACGGGCAAGCCGCTCATCATGGAAGAGACGTGTGACGAACACGACCTGCACCACATCAAGATGCTCGCCGGGCGCAAGACGTTCGTCCACGGCTGTCCACTCTGTAAGGCCGAAGAGGCAGACGAGGAAGACGACATGGTCATCGGCACGTGTCCCGAGTGCGGTGACGAACACGAGGGAGAACTCGCTATCAAGCGCCTCCGCTCTGGGTCTCGCCTCGTCGGGTGTACTCGCTACCCCGACTGCGACTACTCGCTTCCACTCCCGCGTCGCGGCGACATCGAAGTGACCGACGACTCGTGTGACGAACACGACTTGCCGGAACTGCGCATCACCTACGACGGTGACCGAGAACCGTGGGAACTCGGCTGTCCCATCTGTAACTTCCGTGAGTACCAGGCCCAGCAGAACGGCGAAGGCGGGTCGGAGTTAGAGAGCATCAAGGGTATCGGCGCGAAGACCGCCGAGAAACTGAAAGACGCCGGTATCGAGGACGTGAAGACGCTGAAGGCGTCCGAACCTGACGACGTGGCCGCAAAAGTCGAAGGTATCGGTGCCGACACGGTTCGCAAGTGGCAGTCGGCAGCGGACTAAGCGTCGAAATTCGTCGATTCCGTCTCGACGTGCTCAGCGATAGACCGTGCAGAAAAGAACGGGACGAATTTTTCTCGGAGATAGTCTCGACACTCGCGGGTTGACAATTCGGGCTCGCCAGCGATGACGTCGTGTCGGCGGGCTATCGAAGCGATGACAGGTGAGAGGTCGACTTTCGGGTTTGCATCCCACGTTTGACCGCTTTCGAGGTTTTTCCACCAGAGCGTCCATCGAACTCCGTCAGTTCCGACAGCAACGAGCGTCGTTCGTTCACGCTCAAACAGGTACTTACAGAAGGTGTCGCTTTCGACGTAGGATTTCACGTCATCGGTAGCATCCGTCTTCGCACCGTCCATCTGTTCTCGGTTTGCAGCCTTCGCTTCCAAGATACAGACGAGACCGTCATCAACATTTTTCATCAGATAATCTGGCTGTTTAGGTTCGATTTTCGAGAATGTTGTCGGACGCCGGACGAAATGTGGACCTTCACCCTGGTATCGTTTGCTGGTGGGATTGAAGTACTCAAGTGCGTGGAGAATCGGTTCGATAAGGTACTGTTCAGTGAAATCTTCTGGGGACTGTTGGACTCTCGGACCGCTTAACCCGTAATGACTATCGAGCAACCTCTGAAGTTCCCCGCCCTCGCCCAACTCTCGGAATTTCTTTGGGAATACTTCGAGTGACTGCCGGACACGCTCAGCAATCACGTTGTTCGCATCAAGAGAGTCCATCACTGAAAGTTGTGCTATGCGGTGTTAAGAATCGACCGACTCCTCTACGATAGCAATCGCCTCGTCGGTCAAGCGGAAAATTGTCGTCTGGGCCACTATTCGCCCAAAACTTCCGCACGCTTTTTAGGCCCCCTCCGGCATAGAGCGACCAATGAGTTATCCGTGGGAAGACTGGGACCACATCACCAAAATCGACCCAGACAAGGACCTGGTGGACGGCGAGACGTTCGAAGACGTGTGTGAGACGGGGACCGACGCCCTCGAAATCGGCGGCACACTCGACATCACCGAAGAGAAGATGGAACGCGTCATCGAGGCGACGGCGAAGTACGACGTGCCCATCTATCAGGAACCGTCGAACCCCGGCGTCGTCATCGACGACGAACGGCTCGACGGCTACCTCATCCCGACGGTGTTCAACGCGAGCGACTCCTTCTGGATTACCGGCGCGCACAAAGAGTGGGTCCGCATCGAAGACGGGCTCGACTGGGACCGCACCCACACCGAGGCGTACATCGTGATGAACCCAGACTCGTCGGTGGCCGAGTACACCGAGGCGGACACCGACCAGTCCGCAGAGGACGTGGCCTCCTTCGCCCGCGTCGCCGAGAAGATGTTCGGTCAGAAGATAATCTACGTCGAATACTCCGGTACCTACGGCGACCCCGAGAAGGTCGCTGCGGCCCACGACGCACTCGACGACTCGACGCTGTTCTACGGCGGCGGCATCCACGACTACGAGTCGGCCTACGAGATGGGCCAGCACTCCGACGTCGTCGTCGTCGGCAACCTCCTGCACGACGAAGGCGTCGATGCAGTCCGTGAGACGGTCGAAGGCGCGAAAGACGCGTCTGCGGAACTCGTCGACGCGGAGTAACCCGACGCGACAGCGGCCAACTGACCGAACTCTCTTCTGACTACGCCGACCCGACCGCATCTCTCTGCGATTCACGGGGCGGCCGAGACGCCCGTTTCGAGGCGACGTTCGTCCCACGGCCGAGGAGCGTCGCGGCCGCGACGAGCGTCACGAACGACACGCCCGCCGTGAGTACGACGCCGGCGAGTGGGAACGTCCCGACGAGGAATCCGAGCAGTCGCCCCCCGAAGACGACGAGCGCCGACGCGGACACGACCGAGACAAACGCGCTGTCGCCGACGAGCGCACGAGTTACGGGGACGGCGGCGACGATGGACTGCTCGTGAGCGAGTGCAACCGTCGCAGCGGCACCGACGTACGTCCCAGCGAGTGTGGCGAGCCCCGCGGCGACGAGGCCAACCACGTCGAACGCAGAGAGGCCGAGGTACTGGAGTGTTCGCGGGTCGGCGACAGTGGCGAACACCGTGAACGGTGGAGACGACGAACCGAGGACTGCGCCAGCGACGGCGAAGGCAGGTAATTGGAGTGCGACGAGAACCACCGAGAGGCGCGTCCCCTCGACGGCCATGCCGAGAACGTCGTCGAACGCCGGGAGTGTCGGTGCGTCCCGGCCGCCGGCGCGGACGAGTCGTGCGACGTAGCCAGCGAGGAGAACGCCGGCGAGCGGCGTCGTGAACGACGCGAGCGTTGCAAGCACGCCAAGGGCGACAGTATCGAACGAGGAGTCCGCGGCGAACGGGAGCGCGACAGCGGATTCGAGGTCTGACAGGTCCATGTTCACGGCGGAGTGGCCCCGGTTTCGTATATAAATCTCCGCAGGAGAGAGGCTACTCCTCTCCAGTCGGTTCTCCCTCAGTCGGTTCACCGTCCCAGTAGCCGACTGTGGCGTCGCGCGGGAAGTAGTCGTGGAACGTCCGTTCGCTCTTGTCGCCACCCGGTGCAGCACCGCAGAAGACGCCGACTTTGTCCGAGTCGGGGTAGACGGTCACGTCGGGGTGGTTCATCGTCGAGATGGCGAGGTACCGAAGCGGTTCGTCGCCGTCGTTTTCGACCTGGCGGACGTAGTCTGCGCCTGCTGGAAGGGCGACGTACGCTCCCGGTTCGAGGGCGAGATTGGATGCGCCCTCGCGGGTGTGGAGCGTCCCCGACCCGGCGAGGACGTACACCGCCTCTTCGTTGCCTTCGTGGTAGTGCGTCGGCCACGGGCGCTTGCCCGGCGGAACTTCGTAGAGCGAACACCCGATGTCGCGCCCACCTGCTGCCGCGCCGAGTTGTTTCCGGCGGAAGGAAAACTGGGTTCCTCGTTCGGTTTCGCGCCAGTCGATGTTCTGTTCGCAGACGGCAATCGGGGCGTTCTGTGTCTCGTCTGTGGACGGCGTCGAATCGGGTCCCATAGTCTGGCTGACACACCGCTCGACAAAGTAACATGGTACCGAGTACCTCGCGGAGTCGAAACGACCGTATTTATCACGCGCGGTCCGGAATCACGTCGTATGCGAAACCGAACGTACACGGCCGACGCCGAGCCTGGCGACACGGTCACCGTCGCCGGCTGGGTACACGAGATTCGTGACCTCGGCGGCATCGCGTTCCTGATTCTCCGGGACACCACCGGCAAGATTCAGGTCAAATTCGAGAAAGACGAGATGGACGACGACCTCGTCGAGACGGGCCTCGGCGTCCACCGCGAGAGCGTCATCAGCGTCACCGGTGACGTCGCAGAAGAACCGCGCGCACCGACGGGCGTCGAAGTCACGCCCGAGAGCCTCGACGTTATCGCGGAAGCCGAAGCGCAACTCCCCCTCGACCCCTCCGGGAAGGTCGACGCCGAACTCTCGACGCGCCTCGACAACCGCACGCTCGACCTGCGCAAGGACGAAGTGAAGGCTATCTTCGAGATTCGCGCCGAGGTTCAGCGCGCCGTCCGCGATAAGTTCCGCGACCTCCGCGCCACCGAAATCAACACGCCGAAAATCGTCGCCACCGGGACCGAAGGCGGCACCGAACTCTTCCCCATCACGTACTTCGGCAAAGAGGCGTTCATGAACCAGTCGCCCCAGCTGTTCAAGCAGCTGATGGTCGGCTCCGGTCTCGAACGCGTCTTCGAAGTCGGCCCAATCTTCCGCGCAGAAGAACACAACACGCCGCGCCACCTCAACGAGGCAACCTCCATCGACTTCGAGTCGGCCTTCATCGACCACACCGAAGCGATGGACGTGTGTGAGGCAGTCGTCAAGGCCGCCTACGAGGCAGTCGAAGAGAACTGCCAGGACGAACTCGAAGCACTCGGCCTCGCCGAGGAGTTCGAAGCGCCGTCCGGCGAGTTCCCGCGTCTCACCTACGAGGAAGCCATCCAGCGCATCAACGCGACGGGCGAACTCGACGAGCAACTCGTCTGGGGCGACGACCTGCCCACGGAAGGCGAGAAGGCCCTCGGCGACGACGTCGGCGAGCACTACTTCATCACCGACTGGCCGAGCGAAATCAAGCCGTTCTACATCAAGGACCACGACGACGACGAGACCCTCTCGACGGGCTTCGACATGATGCACCCGAACATGGAACTCGTCTCCGGTGGCCAGCGTGAACACCGCTACGACCACCTCGTCGCTGGGTTCGAACAGCAGGGCCTCGACCCCGACGCGTTCGAATACTACACGAAGATGTTCAAGTACGGCATGCCCCCGCACGCAGGCTTCGGCCTCGGCGGCGAGCGTCTCATCATGACGATGCTCGGACTGGAGAACATCCGAGAGGCCGTTCTGTTCCCACGCGACCGCCAGCGCCTGTCACCGTAGGCGACGGCGCAACACGAGCGTGGGAGCAGCGAGCAAATCTTCGATTTGCGAGTGAGTTCCCGCGAGACCGGCAGCGTCTGAGTCCGTAGACGAAGACTTGGAGAGCCAGCGAGACGCACGAAGTGAGTCTCGCCGGACCGGCAGCGCCTGTCGCCGTAGGCGACGGCGCGACGACCACCATCCACGATTTTTTGGCGAAACAGTCGTTACCTCTCCGACGAGTCACTACTGTATGAGTGAACGTGGTCGCCGGAGAGAACGAGACGAGCGACCGATGAACATCGTCGACGACGAAGAGACCCCGCTCGAACAGGTGGTCGCCGGCGTCGTCATGGCTCTTACCTTCCTCGTCGGGTTCGGTCTCCTCGCGCTCGGTTATCCGTTTTTCTGGGTTGCATTTCCCGTCGGGTTCGCCGGTGTCCTTCCGGCCGCAATCGGTCTCGTGAGACTCTACGAGTCCCGTCAGACCGAGGAAGCGGACGAAGAACAGTCCGAGACAGAAGACGCGTTGGCGACGCTTCGGCGACGCTACGCGAACGGCGAACTCACAGAAGAAGAGTTCGAGGCGAAAGTCGAGCGATTACTGGAGACCGAGACAGTCGCAGATGCCCGGAACACGGTTTCGGCGCACAGGGTGCGCGAATCAGAGACCGACGTAGAGTCAGAACAGAACTGAACTGAGGAGACAGCGGGGACGGCCGAGCGAGACGAAACGCAACACCGTTAACCGACCCCCGTCGTAGGAAGACCGATGAGCGACGACGCGACGGCTTTCGTCCCCGGTCACATTACGGGGTTCTTCAGCGCCCATCCCGACGACGACCCGGCAGTCGCAGGGTCACGCGGCGCAGGCGTGACGCTCTCGGATGGAGTCACCGTCACCGTCGAACCGGCGGACGAACCCGTCGTCACCCTCGACGGCGAGGCTGTCGAGATGCCTCCCGTCGCCGACGTGTTGAGCGCACTCGGCGTGACCGCCGCAGTCCGGGCCGATAGTGAGTTACCCCTCGGCGCGGGGTTCGGCGTCTCGGGGGCGATGGCGCTCGGGACGGCACTCGCGGCCAACGCCGTCTTCGAGTCTGGCCGGTCCGAGAACGAACTCGTCACGCTCGCCCACGAAGCGGAAGTCCGCGCAGGCACGGGACTCGGGGACGTCGTCGCACAGGCCCGCGGCGGCATGCCCATCCGTGTCGACCCGGGCGCACCAGACCACGGTCGAATGGACGGCATCCCCGCACGCCCACACATCGAGTACGTCGCCTTCGGCGGTCTCTCGACGGCGGACGTGCTCGCAGGCGATACGACCACGCTCACCGCTGCGGGCGAGACGGCACTCGACGCACTCCTCGAAGAACCGACCGTGGGACGCTTCCTCAGCGAATCCCGACGGTTCGCACGTGACGCAAATCTACTCACCGACCGCGTGGAGGCAGCAATCGACGACGTGCGAGACGCCGGCGGCGACGCGTCGATGGCGATGCTCGGCGAGACAGTCTTTGCCGTCGGAAGCGGCCTTTCGGACGCTGGGTACGACCCCGAGCGGTGTCGCATCCACCCCGCTGGAGCGACACTGCGCAGTGAGTGAGAAAGGTCGGTTCGCGTTCTGCACCAGTGCGCGTTCCGCATCCGCGATGAGAAAACGTGTTACTCCCGGAGTGACGACCCTCTGTCAATGAGCGACATCGAGATTCCCGAGAGTCACCCCCGTTACCAGTCGCTTCTCACCCGTCACCGAATCGAGGCGGGCGTCGAGAAGGGCATCACGAGCAAGCAAGGCCTCATCGCGCAAGGTCGCGGCGAGGCGTTCGACTACCTCCTCGGCGAACAGACGACTCCGAGCGCGGACGAGGCAGCGCGTGTCGCCGCAGCACATCTCCTTCTGGCCGACCACCCCGTCATCTCTGTCAACGGGAACGTCGCGGCACTCTGCCCCGAGGAAATCGTCGAACTCGCCGAGGCCGTCGACGCAGACATCGAAGTGAACCTGTTCAACCGGACCGAAGAGCGCATTCAGGCTATCGTGGACCACCTTCGAGAACACGGTGCCGACGAGGTGAAGGGACTGACCGCCGACGGGCGGATTCCGGGTATCGACCACGAACGCGCCAAAGTCGACGCCGACGGCATCGGGAGCGCCGACGTGGTCGTCGTCCCACTCGAAGACGGTGACCGCGCGGAGGCCCTCGGCGCGATGGACAAGACGGAAATCGTCGTCGACCTCAACCCGTTGTCGCGGTCTGCGCAGGTCGCCACCGTCCCTATCGTGGACAACATCATGCGCGCCGTCCCGAACATGACGGCCCACGCACGGGACCTGAGAGACGCCTCGCGCGAGGAACTCGAAGCCATCGTCGACGCGTTCGACGCGGCCGCCGCACTCGCGGCGGCCGAGCGAGCGATTCGCAGCGGAAGCGACGAGTGAGCGTGCCCGTCGCCGCGAGCGACCACAGCTTCAACTGAACCCGCTGACTAACACCGCAAGCCACTGCGCCGGGTCCCGGCGTCGCCGCACTTCGACCGACTCTATCCACTTCACCCACTGGAACCCGCGTCGGTTCGGCGCGACGAGACGAAGCGGTGCGCCGTGGCCGTGCGAGAGTGGTTCGCCGCCGACGTGTGTGGCGAGGAGCATCTCTCGGGCCTCCTCGATGGGGAACGACCACCGAAAGCCCGTCACCGACCGGACCGTGACCCACCGTGCTGACGAGTGAACATCGGCGTTGGCGAGCACGTCGCCCAGTTTGACGCCGGTCCAGTCCTGTTCTGTGTACCAGCCACTCGTACAGTCGAGGAGAACCGACCGTGTCTCCTGCGGGACCGACTGCGCCTCGTCTGGGTCGAGGGCGGAGACGCCGAGCGTGAGCGGCCGGTAGACCAATCCACCAACCGAGAGCGACCACGTCTCGGTGTCGACTGGGTCTGGGTCGTCAGCGACCCAACTCGTGACCGGGAACGCGCCGTTTCCCTCGCCGGGCGGGAGCGGACGAGACCCGGTGAATCGCCGTGTCGTCCCTTGGAGTGCACCCACCGTCTCCGTCGCACGGTACGCGACAGCGCCGAAGACGAGGAGTGCCCCGTACTGGAGCGCTCTCCGGCGTCCCTCGAAGTCGGCGCGGCGAGGCGTGTGAAACCGCGACCGAAGGTGGACCAGCAGAATCGGGACGACGAGGAGACCAAACCCGATGTGGACGTTGAGGAGCGTCCAGAACCCGAGTCGGACCTCCACGCCTGCGACCCACGCGATACCGGTTCCCAGCGCTGCGAGTGCGACGACAGCGAGGAGGATTGAGGTGGCCGTATTCCGGTCGTGGAGGCGCGAGTCGAGGACACGGTGGCGAACCCGGTACAGTTTGAACCCGACGAGCGCCACGAGCGTCAGGCCCGCGACGCCGTGGAAGAGAAACAGCGCCCCGTTCGCCGGGTGGCCAGCGCCGAGGCTCAACACACCGGAGAGCGCCTCGAATAGTACGAGGACGAGGATGGACCAATCGACCGCTCGGGGCGGCGGTTCGACTCGTCTGAGCGCGCGGACGAAACGGCCGGCCATGTGACTATGTAACAGTCAGAAGCGGAAGTACCCGTCGCGGTGAGTTGTCGAAAAGGGACAGAGCGTGCCGCCTCCGCCACCAAAAATTTTCTACGAATCGACACGAACCGGAGATATGGTCAAGGTCCCCGAAGCACGGGAGGTGTCCGAGCAGACGATAGCGGACATTGTCCACTCGTCGCTGCCGGGGTGGCGACTCCAGACGGCGCAACCTGCCCAGCGGGGGTTCTCTTCGGTCTATCGGGTCGTCGTCGAGCGCGATAGCACGGAACGAGAACTCTACCTCAAGAGTTCGCCAGACGGCCAGACATGGGGTATTCCAACCGAAGCGAGAATTCAGGCCGTCCTCAGTGCTCACACGTCGATTCCCGTCCCCGAGGTGCTCAGCGTCACCGACGACCACGAGTCCCACCCGACACCGTACTTCCTCATGCGTGCGGTACCCGGTGCAGAAGTTCCCTACGAGCGTGTCGGTCGATTCGACGACGACGTACTCAAGCGACTCGCCCGGGAAGTAGGTGCGTACCTCGGTGAGTTACACGCCGTTCCAGCAGTCGAGCGTTTCGGGCACGTTCGGTCCGACGGACCCGAGTTGACCTGCGGGCGACCCAGCGGAGACCCAGAAACGTTGACCGTCAGAGCACCACGGGAAGACTGGCCAAAGTATCTGCGAGAACGGGTCGACGGAGAACTCGACCGGCACGCAGAGAGTCGGTTTTCGGACCTGACAACCGAACTAACGCAGTGGTTCGACGCGAGAATCGAGAACCTCGACGGTCCGTTCGAGCCAGTCTTGGGCCGCAACGACCACGGGTTACACAACCTTCTCGTCGACCCCGACACGGGCGAAGTCACTGCGATGCTCGACTGGGCGTATACCCTCGCGGTTCCGGCAGCGTTCGACTTCGAGTTCGCCGTGTACCTCTTCAGTGGAGCGTTCCTCGCTGGACTCCCAGACGTCACGGACCGCCGCTCTGTGGTCCGAGAGGCGATGTACGGCGGCTATCGGACGACTGCACCTGGGCGTGCCGAGGCAGTGTCGACGCACGAACCGGTCTACGAGATGCTCGCGATGGTCCGCATCATGAACGACTTCCGCCACTTGACGTTGCCGCAGGGAACTGAGACAGCGGTGGAAGAGCGAATCCGGGCAGATGCGCAGGTGCTGTTGAACCGATAACCGTCGGCCAGTGAAGAGACGACCGGCCGACCCACCAACACGACCTCAGTCGTCTGCGAGAACAGGTGGAAGTTCCGCGTCGAATCGGTCTCTGTCGTGCGATTCGGAGAAGTCGAGGTCCGGACCGACGCCGTAGATTCGCTTCGGGTTGATGTCGCCGTGACTGACGAAGTAGTGTCGGACGATGTGGTCCATATTGACCGTCTTGGAGACGCCCGACAGTTGGTAGATATCCTTCGTGTAGTTCCAGAGGTTGTCGTACTCGTGGATGGCCTTCTTGTTGCACTTGAAGTGCGTGTGGTAGACGTGGTCGAAGCGGACGAGCGTCGCGAACATCGCGATGTCTGCCTCGGTGAACACGTCGCCGGCGAGGAAGCGCTGGTCGGAGAGGACGGACTCCCAGTGGTCGAGTGCGTCGAACAGGTCCTCGACGGCGTTCTCGTAGGCCTCCTGCGTCGTCGCGAATCCGGCGCGGTAGACGCCGTTGTTGACCGGTTCGTATATCTCGTCGATGAGGCGGTCCACCTCGTCTTCGTATCCGTCTGGATTGAGGTCCACGTCGTTCTCGGCGAGGGGGTCGAACGCTTCGTTCAGCATCCGCATAATCTCGCGTGACTCGTTGTTCACGATGGTCTCACGTTCTGTGTCCCACAGCACGGGAACGGTGACGCGCCCGGTGAACTCGTCGTCTGCCCGGAGGTAGATGTCGCGGAGGAACTCCTCGTCGTAGAGTGGGTCGGGATACTCCTCGGAGAACTCCCACCCGTCGTCGATACGGACCGGTTCGACGAGCGAGAGTGACACCACGTCTTCGAGTCCTTTCAGCGCCCGTGTCATCGCCGTGCGATGTGCCCACGGGCACGCGCGGCAGATGTACAGGTGGTATCGTCCCGCCTCGACGGGGAAGCGGTCGTCCTCGCCGACCCAGTTGCGGAACGTCGTCGTCTGTCGCTCGAACTCGCCGTCGTCGTTGTTGGCGACGAACGTGTCCGTTCGCCACTCGCCCTCGTAGAGCATGTTCATGCTACCACGACCTGGGGTACTCGCATCAGCGGGCGTTAGGGATTCACGAATAAAAGGAGGCAGGCGACATCGATGTAACCGGGTGACTGAGTGGGGACGGTCGAGACGACCGAGGATGTGGTCGCGGAATTGACAGTTAGACGAGGGAAACACTATCTGCGGATTAAACCACCACAGAACGCCGAAATTCACTGTTTCTGGTAGGTAGAGAAAGAGCAATTATAATTGGTGTCAATTGTTGTGATGCCGCATGGTGGTAATAGACATAGAAACCGAGGATGGACAGCGAGAAGCGCTCCGTCGAATGCTGACGATTCGTGCGTTCGACACGAAGGCAGGAGACCTGTTCGCGGACGGAGAGCTTCCGGGATTCGTTCACCTCTACGTCGGAGAAGAGGCAGTCGGGGTCGGTGCGTGTTCCGCCCTCGAAGCAGACGACTACATCACGAGCACCCACAGAGGCCACGGTCACTGTATCGCGAAGGGACTCGACCCGAAGAAGATGATGTCCGAGCTGTACGGAAAAGCAGACGGATACTGTAACGGCAAAGGTGGGTCGATGCACATCGCAGACGTGGACGCCGGGATGCTCGGCGCGAACGGCATCGTCGGTGCCGGCCCGCCGCTGGCGACAGGTGCCGCACTCACTGCACAACTCAAAGGCGAAGACAAAGTCGCACTGGCGTTCTTCGGCGACGGCGCAGTCGCACAGGGACAGGTCCACGAGGCAATCAACATCGCAGCGACGTGGGACCTTCCGGCCGTCTTCGTCGTCGAGAACAACCAGTACGGTGAGGGGACGCCAGTCGAGAAGCAACACAACGTCCAGAACCTCAGCGAGACCGCTGAGGCGTACAACATCCCCGGCTTTACCGTCGATGGGATGGACATCACCGCCGTCTACGAAGCGGTGAAAGAAGCCCGAAATCGGGCCGCAGACGGACAGGGACCGACGCTCATCGAAGCCGAGACCTACCGATACCACGGCCACTTCGAGGGCGACCAACAGCCGTACCGAACAGAAGAAGACATCGACATTTGGAAAGACCGCGACGCTATCGAGTCGTTCAAACAGCGACTCGTCGACGCGGGAACCATCACCGAAGACGAGTTCGACGAGATGAAAGCCGAAATCGACGAGCAAATCGAAACGGCCGTCGAAGAGGCGAAATCGGCACCATACCCAGACCCGAGCGAGGCCTACGAAGACATGTTCAACGCGACAGTACCGGAGATTAGTCAGTTCTCGAGTCAGATGCGGGCCGACGGAGGTGAAGACCGATGAGTACCGAAACGACCTCCGGAACAGGACCAGCAGACACCCAAGAGATGACGTTCCGGGAGGCGATTCGTCTCGCCCTCCGCGAGGAGATGGAACGCGACGAAGACGTCTTCATCATGGGCGAGGACGTCGGGAAGTTCGGCGGCGTCTACGAAGTCACTGGTGACCTCGTCGAGCAGTTCGGTGAAGCACGCGTCCGGGACACGCCAATCAGCGAGGCAGGCTTCATGGGTGCCGGCGTCGGTGCGGCGGCAACCGGGTCACGCCCAATCGTCGAAATCATGTTCTCGGACTTCATCGGCGTCTGCTCTGAGCAGATAATCAACCAGATGGCCAAGAACCGGTACATGTTCGGTGGGAAGACGGAGATGCCCATCACCGTCCGAACGACCGAAGGTGGCGGCAGTGGCGCTGCCAGCCAACACTCTGGGACGCTCCACACGTGGTTCGCCCACTTCCCCGGGGTTATGGCCGTCGCACCCGGCACACCCGAGTCAGCGAAAGGCCTGTTGAAGTCGGCGATTCGGTCGGACGACCCTGTCATCTTCTTCGAGAACAAGGAGATATACGGCCAGACGGGTGAAGTCCCGCTCGACGAGAACTACACCCTTCCCATCGGGGAAGCGAACGTCGAACGCGAAGGTGAAGACGTGACCGTCGTCGCGACCCAGCGTATGGTCGGTGAGTCGCTCGAACTCGCCGAGGAACTCGATGGGCAGGTCAGTGTCGAAGTCATCGACCCACGGTCACTGTACCCGCTCGACACGGACACACTCGTCGAGAGCGTCAAGAAGACTGGCCGCCTCGTCATCGCCGACGAGAGTCCGCTCTCGTACGGGACACACGCCGAAATCGGTATGCGAGTCATGGAGAACGCGTTCTTCAGCCTCGATGCGCCAATCCAGCGTGTCGGTGTCGCTGACGTGCACATCCCCTTCAGCCCCGTGCTCGAAGACGAGGTTCTCCCGCACGCCTCGGACGTGGAAGCCGCAATCAACCGTATCGTATAAGTGACGACGACAGTCGGACTCGTCGTCAATCCTGCTGCCGGGCGCGACATCCGTCGCCTCACCGGCGGTGCGAGCGTCAGTAACAACTACGCGAAACGACGTACCGCGGGGTGCGTCCTCGCTGGACTGACGCTAGTCGAAGACGTCGACGTCCTCGTCATGCCAGACAGTTCCGGCCTCGCAGACCGCATCGTCGACGACGCGCCGTCGGACCTCGACGTCGGGTTCGTGGACATGCCAGTGAGTGCGTCCGGCCGCGACAGTCGCAACGCAGCAGCACACTTCGAGCAGCACGCAGACGCGGTGGTCGTCCTCGGCGGCGACGGAACGACCCGAGACGTGGCACAAACCATCGGTGACGTTCCCGTCGTGAGCATCTCGACGGGGACGAACAACGTCGTCCCGACACCAATCGACGGCACTGTCGCGGGTGCCGCCGCCGGACTCGTCGCAACCGGAGCGATACCTGCTGACGAGGCGACGATTCGCCACGGCACTATCGAAGTCGACGTGGAAAAAGCAACCGGCGCAACGTCGATTCGCGGACTCGCGACGGTGGGAGTCCTCGACCGAGCGTTCGTCGGAACACGGGCGATTCTCGACCCAGAAGACATCGTCGGTGGTGTGGTCTCGCGCGCGTCACCGGCCGAAATCGGTCTCTCCGGCCTCGCGGGTGGCCTCGTCACACACCGCCCGGACGAACCCGGTGGTGTCGGCTTCCGACTCGCCCGCGAGGGCGCCACTGGAACGAGAGTCCACGGGATTACGGTTCCCGGGACACTCTCAGAGGTTCGGGTCGCGGACTACCAAGTCCTCGACGACGAGGAACCGTACACCTTCGAGGTGCCTCGCGGTGTGGTCAGCGTGGACGGTGAACGTGAACACGAGGTCCAAGACGGCCTCGTCACGCTCCGGCCGGTTTCAGATGGACCGCGTCTCGTCCAGATAGAATCGGTGCTCGAACGAGCAGCCCACGAGGGCTACTTCCGAGCCTGACTTTCTTTTTATGTCGCCGTTAGCGGCCACCTGCCGCGATGACGAGTGACCACGGGTTTTCGACGTGTTCGACGAGACTCCCGAGGAACCGTGCAGCGTCGGCACCGTCGACGATACGGTGGTCGAACGAGAGCGAGAACGAGATGACTCGGCGGACTGCCACGTCCCCGTCGTCTGTCGGGACGACTTCCTTTCGAATCGTGTTGACGCCGAGGATGGCGACCTGCGGCGGGTTGATTATCGGGTCGAACGATTCGACGCCGAGGACGCCGAGGTTCGATATCGTGAACGTACCGCCGGTCAGGTCGTCCATCGTGTAGTCGCCCGAGAGCGCACGTTGGGTGGTTTCGGCGCGTGTCTCGGCGAGTTCGGCGAGCGAGAGTGAGTCCACGTCGCGAACGACAGGTGCGATGAGTCCTTCGTCGATGTCGACAGCGACGCAGATGTTGTGTGCCTCGTGGAGTTGGTGAACGTCGTCTTCGAAGGTGGCGTTGAACGCCGGATACTCGTCGAGCGCTGCCGAGACTGCGAGGATGAGAACGTCGGAGATAGACACGTCGACGCCGAGTGCGTCGTCCGCCGCGTCCGCGGCCGCGAGCAGTTCCTCCGCGTCGGCGCGGCGGTTGACCGTCACGTGGACAGATTCCCGGTAACTCTGGCCGAGTCGGTCTGCAATCGTGCGGCGCATCCCGGAGAGTGGGCGCTCCATCTCGACTGGTTCGGCTTCGGCGGCGACTGCTTCACCTTCGGACACACCACCCGACTCGGCCGCCGCGCGAACGTCCGATTCGGTTATTCGACCGTTCTGTCCGGTCCCTTCGACCTGCGAGATTTCGACACCGAGTTCCCGGGCCAACCGGCGAGCGCTCGGTGGTGCGAACACGCGCTTCTCTGCTGCACCCTCAGCTGAACTCGCTGTGTCCGCCGCGGCCGCACCGCCTTCACTGGGCGCGGACTCGGCCGCCTCCTCGACGTCCTCTTCGGTAATCGAGCCCTGGAACCCGGTCCCTTCGACTGTCGTGAGGTCGACACCGAGTTCCTCTGCGAGTTGTTTCGCCCGTGGTGACGCACGAACGTCACTTGCCTCCTGTGTCTCTTCGGCCGGTTTCTGCTGTGTGACCGCCGACTGGGACGCACTGGACGCTTCGGCAGTCGCCATCTCGGGTTCTTCTTCGGCTGCTTCCGCTTCTTCGGCACCTGCGTCGGCATCTCCCACACCTGCTTCTGCTTCCAGCGACGAGATGTCTTCGTCCGCCTCGGCCACGATTGCGACTACCCCACCGGGTGCTGTCGAGTCACCTTCGGCGAGGAGTGCACGTCGCAAGACGCCATCTTCTTTCGCTGTTATCTCGGCTGTCGTCTTCTCAGACTCGATTTCGGCGATTGGTTCACCCTCGGTGACTGCTCCACCCTCTTCGACGAGCCACGCGGCGAGTTCCCCGGACTTCATCTCCAGCCCGAGTTTGGGCATCTTGACAATATACGCCATGGTAACACAATACACAATCTATCACGAAATAGGTTGGCAGGGAACCCAACCCGACTTCCTGTTCCCGAGGTTCGTTCACTCGTCGACGACACCGGCGCGAATCCGCGCGAACCCCAAGGCCTGCGTCGACGAGTCGACGACGTGGCACCGCGATTCGAGGGACCGATGGGCCGCGAGGAGTCGCCGGTCGAGCATCGCCGTCGGCGACCCGCGCATCGTCCGCGTGCCGGGCGGTG
>NZ_LOPV01000256.1 GCF_001469865.1 Haloferax profundi | reverse complement strand
CGAGGTCTACAATCTTCGAGCGTACTCCTACTACGCCGAGTATCCCAATGGTGACACTGGGGTTGCCATCTTCCAGTCACGGCCATGGCAAGGCTACACGCTCACCGAGGATGGTGAGTCGAGTGTTCGCGGCGTCTGGCGCTTTTACACCGCTCGTGATCCCCGATGGGACTCTCTCGTTCGAGCAACTGAGTCGAACGAGACGGAGGTTACATCAGACGCACTCCCAGTGTATGTCCACGCATATCCGTCACGAATT
>NZ_LOPV01000255.1 GCF_001469865.1 Haloferax profundi | reverse complement strand
AACCGAGCCAATTCGTGGTGGACCGACGATAATCGATTCGTGGGGCCAAGAGCGAACGAGTCCACAGGCTACTATTGCAGACACCGTCTCAGTCGAAGTCGTCAGCCAGTCGTACACGCCCACATACGGACTCGCCGTTCGGGCAGACGAAGTTGACCGCGACGCACTTCGTATCAGTGGCATCGTCCGTGGCATCAACGCCACTCCCGTCGTCTCAGACGTGGGTGGTGGTCCAGAACGTGACCTCCGTGAAAGTCGGCTGACTGCCGAGGTAATCGACCGGACGAACGACCAAGC
>NZ_LOPV01000254.1 GCF_001469865.1 Haloferax profundi | reverse complement strand
GTGACGGTCGACCAACCGGAATTCTACACAGCACGATACCACCCCAGTACGTGGCTTGTGGCTAACCCAGCGTACGCTTCCGATACGGCGACTACGCGATGGCATCCACTCGGGACACTCGATGGGTGGTTTGCGTTGTTCGTCGAGGTCGGTTGGCAATTCATCCCGTTCGCAGTGATGTTTTACGCCGGAAAGCGGGTCCTCCGATTCTTCGGGCCACGAGATGATTCTGAACGATATCCATGAAACGAGATCAATCACATTTCAATAGACGTACCGTCCTCCAAACCGCAGCAGGTCTTTC
>NZ_LOPV01000253.1 GCF_001469865.1 Haloferax profundi | reverse complement strand
CTCAACGGCAGTGGTGAAGCCATTGATGGGACTACCACCGCAAATGACGATTCTGACGGCCAGGGTGTCCTGAACCGAGTCGCTGTCGAGGGGACCTCACTTGTTGTCGAACTTGGCTCTGAGGCTGAGGTCGACCAGGTCAATCTCATTCAACCGAATGGTGAGTTGTTCGGACGACGCGAGGTTGCTGCCGGCGTTCGACAGGTTTCATTCGAGATTGGGACTGCGTACAACCCCGGTGAATACCGTGTGTTAGCGGTTCAGGGCGAGGACACTGTCGACGAGACGAGTCTTGATATTCGACCCGAACTCGAGATCGTCGATGTCGGGCTTTTCAGAAACAATCCCGACAAGCCGTGGGACGAGGTGTACGGTGAGAGTGAGACTGATACAAAAAAGAACGGTGAGGCGTTCGTCACTGTCGCGAATACTGGAAGCGGACCAGAAGCTGTCGTCGAACTTCGGTTTGAAAATGATGTACCGAACCCTTCAGAGAACCCTCGTGGAAGTGGCATTCACAACAGCGATGCTGTAGTCATTCCACCTGGTGATGAAATCGATCTTTTCAGTAGTTCATTCCCATTCGGAGCAGAGATTGGGGAGGAAGGCATGGGCTGTTCAATCACCGGCAACGATGGGCAGTTCAAAATCACACTCGAGGTCCGTACCACGACACAAAATGTTGAGAGCGATTTCAACGTGCAGTATTCGGGCTCTGACGCGATGCATGATTGCCGCATCGAAATCACTGAGAAGTAACCGATGGTGGACCTCATTGACGTCGTTCTGGAGGGATTCAAGGACGTCATCGGATGGGTTACTGATGTTTTCAGAGAGGGACTCTCGACCGGCTATCAGGACCTCACCGAGGCTATGTTTGGAACACCCACTCCCCAAACTGATGGAGTCTTCATGTTTGGTACTCCCTCAAACGCACCATGGCCGTCGATAAGAGACGCTCTAATTGGTGGTGAAGTGATGCTCCTCGCCTTGTTTCTCCTCGTGATGAGTGTCCAAGGTCGACACGCAATTCGAATATTCAATTTCGGGAGTGCATATGAGGCCAGCAAGACCAAGAAAACCGCCTGGACTGGTGCTTTCCTGATAATCTTGTGGTACTGGGTCGGTGTTTTAGCACTGTACCTGGTTGATGGATTTACGATTGCTTTGCTCCCAGGGCTGACCACACTTCGTGGTGTGATGGTAGGTTTCCTGAGCGCAACGGTGATGAATCCCGTACTCGCTTTCTTGCTCGCAGCAGTCGGTGGAATCTCGATGTGGGCGATAGAGGCGCTCTTTTTTATCCGCGAGATCTTGCTGTACGTCTACGTCTACGGGATGCCGATTGCCATCGCGCTCGGATATGGAAACATCCCAGTTCTCTCTGACATCGCGACTGGCTTTGCAAAACGATTCGTTCCCTTAGTCGTTCTCCCACTCCCGGCAGCAGTCGTGTTCAAAGGCTACGACCTGCTATTCGCCAGCGGGACGTTCTCGCCAGCGACTGCATTTCTCCAATATCTCGTCGCTGTCTCACTCCCCGTTATCGCACTCTACCTGACGTGGAAGACGTTCTCCTACGCAACTCCGCTGACTGCGAAGGCCATTGGGTCGGCCAGCAGAGGCGCAGTGGTCGTCGGAAGCGTCGCGACTGGAGCGTACCTTGGTGGCGCTGGAGT
>NZ_LOPV01000252.1 GCF_001469865.1 Haloferax profundi | reverse complement strand
AACCGCCGCTCGATGGGGTCCCAAGGCTGCCGCTGGGCAGGTAATCGCACAGAAAGCGGCCGCTCGGACTGAAGACGGCTCAGACACCCAGAACACAAACTCGTACCGCCGAACCGAGAACGACCCGCACAACTACAATTCCTAATTCATCATGTCGACAGATTCAGACGCAGCAGCACGCCGTATCATGGACCAGTTCGGTGAAGAAAGCCGCATCCCATTCCTCAATGTCGAGGAGGGAGACGTCGGCGTCCTCATCGCCTTCCCACTCGTGGGACTGTTCATCGCCGGCCTCCTCGGAATCGACTCACTCTCACTCCCACTCATTGCTGGAGGACTTGGACTAGGGGCAGCCATCGTGTACGTCGCTCCTGACCACCTCAATGCGTGGACATGGGCGAAGGACGTTTATCGCTATGCGAAGCGGCCGCGTCGAACGTTCAGTGCAGCCGAAGTCTCGGATAACTCCGCTCGAAACGATGGTGGCCTTGCGAACTACACCCCGTTCACTCCCGACCAACGGACACAGGATCTCACCAACGTGGAACGGGCGTGGCCCGGTGCAGGTGCCATACAGCGATCGGACGGTGCGATGGAGGCGTTCATCGAAATCAATCCCGGAAACATGGACTTCGCCATGTCGGATGACTGGGTCGGACTGCAGGAAGCAGGGGCCGAATTCGCGAACAAGGAACTCGACTCGAAGCTCAAGT
>NZ_LOPV01000251.1 GCF_001469865.1 Haloferax profundi | reverse complement strand
TGAGCAACTGACCGAAAACATCGAACAGCGCCTTTCCGACGAAGACGTCTCCCGAAATCCCATCTTCCGTGAACTCCTCGAAGAGTACCGCGAGCGACGCCCACGAGCGATGCGAGAGCGTGGGACCCAACAGATACGCTTCTTTATCGGTGTCGAAGCGTCGCCACTCGAAGTCTATGACCGTTCCGACGACGAGCGAACCCCGGCAGAGAAGTTGACCGATATCCCCGTCATTGGGTTCCTATTCAATCCATTCGTCACTCGTCGCGAAGACCTCTCAGAATCCGAACAACGCGCTCGAATGTTCGATAAACTCGATAGCAAGATTGCTAGTATCGAGTCGGGATTCATCCAGCAGGCCTCGGGATGGTCCGCTCGTCGACTCAGCACTGTCGAGTTGTTCGTGTTGACGATGGACTTCTGGAACGGCCACGAGCACGACTACGACAACCCCAATCGAGTGATTCGAGACCGACCGATTATCGGGAGTTCTCGCCGGGAGGATGGTTTCGATGCGTAGTTTCACCCTCCAAACCGAGAGTGAACTCATCAGCCAGGCCCTCGAGTGGCTCCAACAGC
>NZ_LOPV01000250.1 GCF_001469865.1 Haloferax profundi | reverse complement strand
GAGGGTGCGATGCTCTATGCCGCTGGGTTACTCACAGTCGGTCTCATCTGGATTCTCGCGTGGCAACGCCGTACTACCGAGGAAGCGCCCGAAGTTGACTTCTCGGATGTGCTTGACGAGGAGACACTCGAAACGGGCCACGGCGAGGGGCAACTCCTTGACGATGTCGCAGAATCACACAAGACGACGATTGCACCTGCCGCTGTCGAATGGGAAACCCGTGCAGCCCATGTTGGCGAGCAGTGGACAACGACTCTCTCTATTACCGACTACCCGGATTACCCGAACGACGGTTATCTCAGCGACCTCTTCCAACTGACAGACGTCGAGTTCGACCTCACGGCACATATCCGACCAAAGAACCAGCAGCGTGCGCTGAACGAACTCCAAGACATCGCTGACGACCTCCAGGTCGACGCTGATCTCGAAAAGAGTGTTCGAAGTGGCTACCTCCAACAGCGTGCGAACCAAGCCGCTGCGACGTACAACGCTGTTGAGACTGGAACCAGTGTCTTCGATCAGGAACTCTTAGTCACCGTTCGTGCCGACACACGAGATGAACTCCGTGATGCTGTTCAGAGTGTGAAGAGTACACTCCGCGATGAGCCTGCCAGTCTCACGCCAAAGACTGCCATCTGCAAACAGGACTTGGCGATACAATCTGCAGCACCGATCGGCGACAACGTACTGGGCCGTGAATCAATCGCTCTTGGTGGGGCTGTCGGTGCGCTCCTTGCATCGCCACACAATGCAACGATCCTCGAAGAGGGCGGCGTCGAGTTCGGAATCCACAAAGACACCCACAGTCCGGTTGTCATCGACCCGTTTGCTCGTGACAACGGCTATGCGATGTTCACGGTGGGGGACACTGGATCCGGGAAATCCTTTGGCTCAAAGCAGAACTTCATTCGCTCTA
>NZ_LOPV01000249.1 GCF_001469865.1 Haloferax profundi | reverse complement strand
GGACCGAATCGGAATCATCCTCGAGCCCCTCAACAACTGGACGGGTGTCGCTGAAGCGCTCAACGCAAAGCGCATTACAGTCGGTGGGACACTCGGACTGAATCCCCTGGAGATTCGCCAGACTCCAGAGCACGTTCAGCGGGCGATGGGTGAGGACGCGAGTCCATTCAACGAGAAACTTGACGACGCGATGAGTTTCCTGACGAACTACTTCGCACTCCGCGGTATCTCGCTCGGTGACCGTCGGACGACGCTCGAGCTCGGTCTCAAGCGTTCGTACGAGCGACAAGGAATCACCGACGACATAGCCACACACGGTAATCCCAGTCCGACTGTCCGTGATATGATGGACGTCTTCGAGGAGATGGTCGAATCGCCCGAAGAGTTCGTGGTTCGGACTGACGCCGAATCGAGCAAGCTCCGTGACGACGCAACGTGGCTTCTCGATCAGCTTCGACCATTCGAAGACGAGGGACGATACTCGAATCTCGGTAGAGCGTCGGATTTCAACATCCGTGACGAGAAGGTCATCTACCTTGATTTGGCCCAACAAGAAGGCAGCGTCAATAGCAGTACGGCGCTGACGATGCAACTTCTCATCTCGCTTGTCTACGAGCGTGCCAAAGAGACCGACAAGGAGGTTGTGTTCGTCATCGACGAAGCGCGGTACATCATGCAGGACGCTGCGAGTTTGGCGTTCTTGGAGACGGTGTTCCGTCATCACCGGCACCACAACTTGTCGATTCGGTTGGTCACACAGACCGTCGACGAGTTCTTCGAACACACAGAGTCCGAGGCTATTCTTGACCAGTGTGCAGTCAAGCAGTTCCACCATCTCGATGGGATGGACGAAACGTGGGCTAAGGAGTTCGGACTGAACTACGCCCAGATGCGGTTTGTCCAGGACGCAATTCCGGGGAACGAGGACGCTGGCTACTCTGAAGCACTCGTTGGTGTCGACGGTGAGTGGCGTGGAATCCGTGTCGAAGCGATGCCCAAAGAGAAACAGGTCATCGACTTCGACCCAACCGAGTCGTCTGCTGAGTCGCTTCCGGGCGCTGGTGGCGACACGGTTGATCCCGAGATACAGGCACTTCGTGAAGAGCTCCGAGACAGCTCTCTTTCAAGTGAACACACCACTGTTTCCGCTAAAACTGACGGTGGTTCTCAGGAGGTGTCCGAAGATGGAGCGTGAGTATCTTCGCGTCACACCGACGTCTGAAGAACTCGGGACCAACGGTATTGTCGAGGTCCTCAGCAGTCTCCACAAACTATCGACGACCTCGGAGACCGGGCTGCTCAGCACGTTGAACCCATTCAACTCCTCTGAGCCCCCACGCTTCGAATTCCTCGCGATAAGTGAGGGTACTGATAGGCCGGTTGAGTTCTACTACGGGGCAACTGAGCACCTCGACACGCTCGAGTCGCGACTTCTGTCGATCTACCCGACGACGTTCGACATCGAGCGTACGGAACTGGACCCTGCGCAGAAACTCATTCCCGAGCGGGAGTACACTCTCGAAGAGTACGAGGAAGCACTCGAAGCCGGGCAGCTATGGGATGAGTTTGACGAGCATGATGAAGATGATGACTTGGCAGAATCCGATGAACAGGAGCACGAGGCTGACTCAGAACCAGTTCACGCTCGCCCATCGATAGACCAACTCCAGCCAGTCGGCGTCCAGTGGCGGGGGACTGCCGAGAGAAAGCGGGATTGGATGACGACGCTCGTCCCGTTCACGAAGGCGACAGCAGGTGACGATGCGGGTGCTGAAATCACAATCACGCCGTTAGCGACACTCATCGAGCACTTGAGCGACTTCGACCATCCAATCGGATTCCAGGTCGTCTTCCAGCGGCGTTCTGAATGGAAGGCTGACGCCGAACTGCGCGTCGAAGACCTCAAAGATGGGCGAGACACATTCGCGCAACGGTACATCGGTCCGATTTTCGAATTCGACGATTACGATTACGAAGACAGACGTCGCCGTCGAGAACGTAACCTGCCGGACAGCGTCCAAGATCGTATTGACCGAATTACTGCGAAGCGCCCGAAGCAGACCTATTCAGTCAACCTTCGAACGGTCGCTGTTCCACCAGTCGACGCTGACACCGATGACGTAGCTTCTCAACTCACGTCCATTCCTCCAGTGTTCGACCCACTGGACGGGCCGTTCTACGGCCTCAATGGACAGCGAGCCGAACACAAGGGCTGGTTCAAATGGACGAGGCGAAAGAACGCTCGCAAGCATCTCAGGAACGTTCTGAACCGTGAATTAACGACCAGTTGGCGAAAAAAGAAGACACGCCCTGATCTCATCTTGAGCGCTGATGAGTTAGCGAACTTCCTCCTCGTTCCGTCGGGTGACCAACTCA
>NZ_LOPV01000248.1 GCF_001469865.1 Haloferax profundi | reverse complement strand
GGGGACACGTGCTGAACAACAGAGTCGCAACCCACTCCCACGACCCCATCAGGACCTCATGGGAGAGTTCCGCGATGGGATGGCGATTGGGTACGCTCTGGACGAGAACGGTGAGCCCGAAGACGTTCCGATGTGCATCCCACCGAATCTGCTGACAACTCACTATGGTCGATTCGGAACCACTGGCGCAGGGAAGTCCAAGGCCTTTATCAACGAGATTC
>NZ_LOPV01000247.1 GCF_001469865.1 Haloferax profundi | reverse complement strand
TACAGAGGGACCAGTCATCGCCATCGAGCCGAAAGGCGACGGAATGGCTGAGAACTACATGCGAGCACACGCTCGGCGCTTCGGAACAACCGACCTCGAAGAGAACGTTATCCACTTCCCGATACCGGATGTGCTCCCTGGGTTCTCATTTTTCAACATCAAACCCGCCTTAGAGAATGGGAGTCGACGTACCGATGCAGTCCAACAGAAGGCCAACCACTACGAACAGATTCTGAAACTTGCCGTTGGTCAAGACAAGTATGACTCGGCGATCAGCTCTCCGACCCTGATTAAAGTCCTCATCAAGGCGCTCTTTGACGAACAGCATGGTCGAGAAAACGGGTTGTATCGAGAGTCTACCGACTACTTTGCCCACCGGCAGTTGGAGTACGCAGTTGACCAACTCACGAGGGCGGGACCACCGAACCCAACGTTCGAAGACTTACCCAAATCGAGTAATGAGGAAGTCACACGTCTGCTTCGGCGATTACTCGAACTTGACCCGGCTTCATTCTCGATGAGAGTAAGCGGCATCGGATCTCGTCTTGCCCACCTTTCGCTGGACGATAACCTCATACCAATGTTCAACAACACGGAGCCTCGGTTTGACTTCCGTGACATCCTTGACGAGGACAAAATCATCCTCTTAGACCTTGGCGACCTTTCGGGTGAAGCCTCCCGGCTCGTGACGGGTGTGGTTTTGTCGAATCTCTACGAGGCGCTCAAGGAGCGAAAGCGCAAGGTGAATGACTACCCGGATGACTACGTCGTCAATCTCTTCGTCGACGAAGCCTCCTCGGTCGTTGTCTCTGGCTTGATGAATGATCTGTTAGAAAAGGGCCGGGCGTTCCGACTCTCGGTCGGGCTGTCGATGCAATACCCTGAGCAGATCGAAGCCGAAGGTGGGCGGAAAGTCTACTTGAACACCCTGAACAACATCGGAAGCTCACTCGTCGGCCAAATCAGCGTCGACCGGAAACTAGCCCAAGCGATGTCTCACGAGGGGATGGGCCCCGAGGACTTCACCAACCGAATTGGGTCGCTGCCTCGTGGCGAATGGATTGCGAAGCTCCCGAGCCCGAACTTCAACCAGACTGGACCCTTCCCATTGAGTCTCAAGCCACTGCCGATCCCAGCGGGTCATCCAGAAAGCGACTATCCACTCTCTGAACGGGAAGAAGCAGAATTCAAAGAGACACTGTCAACGATACACGAGCGCACTAAGAACGAGTTTGGTGTCTCTGAGTCATCGGCACCGAGTACACAGACACCCGACGAGCTCCGAGAGGTTCTCAACGTTACTGACAACGAGTTAGACGTTGTTCTCGCGAAGGTTGTTCGGAGTATTCAACTCCAAAACGATGTCCGTGAAGAAAACGGGTGGGTTGCAGTCGAAGCAGTTGACGACGAACTTCGGCGGTTGTTCACTGAGGTTGAAGCCGAGGTCCCACCGTACGACGAGTTAGCGAGTATCCGACAGCGCTCGCGACTACTCGAGACGGACATTGATATGGATGCTGACGAAGTAATCATCCGGCTGAGTGACGCGGGTGAAGATGTTTCAACGCCAGATACTGGAGACGTTCGATCCGCTGGTGGAGAGGACCACGATGCAGCACTCTTAGAGGTCGAAGAAGAACTCTCCAAACTCGGCTTTACCGTCTCGATTCTGTCGCAGGACGGAAGTGAGATGCCTGATGCACGAGCGACTCATCCCGAGTTAGAGGAGACATTCGCCATTGAGGTTGAGACGTCGACACCTGGGAAACCCGCAAAAGTACTCACAAACCTCCGAAAAGCGCAAGAAGAGGGCTCGTTCCCAGTATTTGTTGTCCGTCCTGGAGACACAGAGACGTACTGGGCAGAACGAGTCGAGAACATCCTTTCATCACCAATTCGAGAATTAGCAGACGGTGAAACGTGGTTCTACACCTACGATTCGCCGCTCATGTTCAACGGCGGGGCGACCGAACAAGGCGGTGTTACCGCAGTTCGACCTGTGAACGATGGTGACGACCAGAGACGTACTGTGTGGGCA
>NZ_LOPV01000246.1 GCF_001469865.1 Haloferax profundi | reverse complement strand
AGACAGGATTGAGCGCTCGCCACGTCGGGTCCGTCGTCCGCGCGAGGTCGACGAGACAGAGTCTCCCGCCGGGACCGACGAGGTCCGCCCACGACGAGACGACGTCGGCGGGGTCGGCGAACATCCCGGAGACGAACGTCGCGAGGACGGCGTCGACGTCGGTGAGCGGAGGACGTGTCGCGTCGGCGCGGACGAGGTGGACGTTCGGAGACGCGGCCATCCGGTCGCGGGCGACGTCGAGCACGCCCGGAGCGAAGTCGACACCGACGACAGTGCCCTCGGGTCCGACGCGGTCTGCGAGGTACGGCAGGTTCGCACCCGTCCCACACCCCATCTCGACTACGGTGTCTCCTGCGTCGACTCCGAGTGCGTCTGCTGCGTCGTGTCTGAGGCGCCCGACACCGGGTGTGCGGCGGGCGATGGTATCGTAGAGCGTCGCCCAGCGAGTGTAGAAGGATTGCGCGACTGCCGACGGTGACGGAGTCGACGAGCGCTGCGCCGAAACCGACGAGTCGGAGGGCATCAGAGTAAGACGCGAACCACGTCGGCGACAGTCGGCGCGTCGGGACCGAGGATGTACGTGATTGGTTCGATGCCGTACCCACCCGACTGGTAGACGACGAACGTCTCCGGCAGGTCGCGGCCTTCGAGCGTCGCGCGGACCGGGTCCGTCGGCGCATCCGGGTCGAACTCGATGCACTCGTACCCCGCCGCTTCGAGGTCACTGATGACGCCGGCGTCGTAGACGACGTTGAGGGCCGCGTTCACGTCCGCGTCGGCGGCACGGGCCGACAGCAGCACGCTGGCGACGTGCTCACTCACGCCGAACTCCGGTTCGCCGGGGACCGTCGCTTGCCCCTTCACGTCGAAGATACGACCGGGGATGGCGGCCACGTCGTCGATGTTGTCGGCACCGGGGAGAGCTTCGACGAGGTTCGACCCGACGTTGGGGATGAGACCGGCGAACCCGGAGGTGTTGGTGAGCATCCGAAGTCCGCGGCGGACCGACGACCGAACCTGTTCGACCGTCCGGAGGTGTCCCTCGGGGTCGTGGATGCTGTGAAATCCGTCGTAGGAGGCGAGTTCCGGCATCGCCTCTTCGTGGAGGTCCGAGAGCAGGTCGCCTTCTTCGAGTTGTCGGATGAGGACTTCCGACTCGACGAGTGCCTGCACCGGCGTCATGTCGCCGGTTGCGAGACCCTCACCGACGCGGGCGACCAGGTCGTGGACGCGCTTGTCGTCGGCGATGCGTTCGTTCATGCTGACCTCGCCGTGAGCGTACTTCGAGACGGCGCTCTGACTGATGCCGAGTGCGTCGGCTACCTCGGCCTGCGTGAATCCACGAGCACGGAGGTCTTCTGCGAGCAACGCGCGGAACGTGGGAAGAAACGCGTCGACGACGATTTCTTCGATGAATCTCATGCGTCGTCGGTCTCGTCGGCGAACTCTGGGTCGGACCCGATACGCGAGGCCTGTGGCCCGCGTTGACCTTGATACTTCGACCCGCGCTCGGCACCGTAGGGACGGTCTGCGGGCGACTTCATCTCCGTGAAGATGAGTTGGGAGATGCGCATCCCGGGCGTGAGGGCGACGGGTGCAGTCCCGAGGTTCGAGAGTTCGAGCGTAATCTGACCCTCGTATCCGGGGTCGACGATACCGGCCGTGGCGTGGATGACGACGGCGAGTCGACCGAGCGACGACCGACCTTCGACCGTCGCCAGCAGGTCGGCGGGAATCTCCACGCGTTCCTTGGTCGTTCCGAGGACGAAGTCGCCCGGATGGAGGATGAAGTCCTCACCCTCGGGGACGTGCGTCTCGCGGACGTATTTCGACACTTCGTCTTCACGAGTCGGGTGGATACAGGAGATGTTCGTCCGCTGGAATTCGAGAAAGTCCGTCCCCAGTCGGAGGTCCACACTCGCCGGTTGGACCTGCATGTCGATGTCGTCGATTGGGTCCACTACCAGGTCGCCTCGTTCGAGGCGAGCGAGGATGTCTGCGTCCGAGAGTATCATTGTCGGAATGAGCGCGAGGAGGTAACGTAAATCCACCTTCTCGGCCGAGGTGTGTGACGGGTTGTATCCGGAGAATCTCACTCCCAAACCGACACGAGTTCGGGACCGAACCTACAGGAGTTCGAAGACGAGACCGACGACGCTCAAGCCGACAGTGACGAGCGCGGCGTCGCCGACGTCGACGTCGCGTCCGCGGGCGAGGCCATACGTACGGACGTACGTCGCCCACGCGACGACGAGGAGCGTCACGGCACCCGTGAGTAACCCAAGCCCCGAGAGGGACGCCTGCATGGCGCTGACCGCACCCTCCGGGTCCGCAGGCAGGGTCACGCGACTGAGTTGGTAGACGAGGAACGACCCAACCGCCAACAGACGAAGTGTGCTGGGAACCATCCCCCACCCGGCGACGACGAGGGTGTCGGTGAAGCGACCCGACCCGCCGACGAGTGACGACCCGACGTGGAGGAGCGCAGCTTGGAACACCCAGCCGAGGGGAACGAAGAGCAGCATGGCCCACGGTACCCACGAGAGTTCTTGCCAGACGAGGTCACCGAGGCGTCTGTCTATCGTCTCGGGGACAGATGGGTCACAGCCGTCGGGCGCGGACATGTCGTCGAACGCGCCGCCGTCTTCGTACTGCTCGCAGGACCACTCGGGGAAGTGGTCGGGGTTCTCCACCGAAACCTGTTGGTCGAGTTGTTGGGTGAACGTCCAGAGGATACCACCGACACCGACAGCGAGGAGGATACTCAGGAGTGCGACGACGACGAGGACGCGGCCGAAATCGAACGGCTGCGCCTTCGAATCGAAGTATTCGCGGGGCTCGAAGAGGGGCGTTCGGGGACCAGCCATCGGTCGAACGTCGAAGATGTCAAGTAAGTTTCTTGTGGTTCACGGAGAGTCGACGCCCACGATGGGAGGACATTTACCGCGTCGGCGGGGAGAACACGCCATGAAACAGGCCATCGTCGCCCGAGCGGACCTCGGCATGGGCCGAGGAAAACTCGCCGCGCAGGTCGCCCACGCCTCGCTGTCCGCGTACGAAGATACGGACACACAGACGCGAAAGCGCTGGAAGGGCGAAGGACAGAAGAAAGTCGTCCTCAAGGCGAACGGCGAGTCAGCGCTGTTCGAACTCGCCGACAAGGCAGAACGTGCGGGGCTTCCCACCGCAATCATCCGCGACGCAGGACACACCCAACTCGACCCCGGCACGGTGACGGCACTCGCCGTCGGCCCCGGTGAAGACGAGGAAATCGACCGCGTGACGGGCGACCTCTCGCTGTACTGATGCGCGAGGCACACCCTCTCGAACAGGCAGTCGGCATCGACCACTACGTGAGCGACGCGGACGGTATCGGCGGCACCCTTCGAGTCGCCCCCGAGGACTTCCGCGTCCGCGAACTCGAACTCGACTCGCTCAACATCCGCCCGACGGACGCCCACACGGGCGACTTCCCCAACCTCGTCCTCCGCGTGACGCTCCGCGGGTGGGACACCAACGACTTCGCCGGGCGTCTCTCCGACGAACTCGGCGTGAGCAGAGAACGCGTCTCGTGGGCTGGGACGAAGGACAAACACGCCGTGACGACTCAGTTGTTCACCGTCCACGGCGGCGAGGCAGCGTCCGTCCCCGAGGTTCCGAACGCCGACATCGAAGTCGTCGGGCGACTCGGTCGGACACTCGACTTCGGTGACCTCGCAGGCAACGGATTCCGCATCCGCGTCCGTGACCCGGAACGCCCGGAGAACGCGGCGGCCATCACCGAGGCCCTCCGCGACTTCGGCGGCCGAGACGACATGGTGGGCGTGCCAAACTTCTTCGGCCATCAGCGGTTCGGCAGTATCCGGCCCGTCACCCACACAATCGGCCTCCACGTCGTTCGCGGTGAGTGGCGCGAGGCCGTCCTCGCGTACTGCGGTGGTCCGACCGAAGACGAACCCGAAGAGACCCAAGAAGGACGCGCCATCGTCGACGAGGAAGCCGACTCCGACGACCCAGACTGGCACCGCGCCCTCGACGCGATTCCGGGCTACCTCGGGTACGAACGCGGGATGCTCCACCGTCTCGCCGAAGACGGCGCAGAGACCGAAGAAGACTGGCGAAACGCGCTCGAATCTGTCCCCTCGAACCTCCAGCGACTCTTCGTCAACGCCGCCCAGTCGTACGCGTTCAACCGAATCCTCTCGGAGCGACTGGCCCGCGGCCTCCCCTTCGACGAACCGGTCGAAGGCGATGTCGTCTGCTTCGCCGACAGGGACGCACCCGACGGCCTCGAACTGCCCGACGTGAGTCGTCTCCAGTCGGCGACTGGCCGTCGCGTCGACGTGATGGGCCGCCACATCGAACGCGGACGGGCCTTCGTCACCGCGCCACTCGTCGGCACCGAGACGGAACTCGCCGACGGCGAACAGGGTGAAATCGAGCGGGAAGTTCTCGACGAGTTAGACCTCGAACCGAGTGACTTCGACCTGCCCGGAAACTTCCGTTCGACCGGCACCCGGCGGGCGATTCTCGTCCGAACCGACCTCACCATCGACGACGACGACGAGTTCGCCGTCGACTTCGCACTCCCGCACGGGTCGTACGCGACGGCCGTGATGCGTGAGTACCTGAAGGCCGGTCCGCTGGACCTCTGAATAGGGGATTCTCTCTGTTTTCCGACTCAGTCGGCGGACTGCGACTGCGGCGCCGCCGTCGTCCGCGTCGTCGCGTACCCGATTGCCGCGAACGGGAGCGACAGCAGCGTCGCGACGAGTGCGAACCCAATAGCGAGTGCGACGGTCCAAAGTTGGAATCCGGAGGCTTCGGCCGCCGGCGGGAAGTACGACCACACGGGGACTGCGAACGCGAGCGTCGAGACGGCGGCCCCGAGACGATACCGGCCCCGAGCGCTCGACACACCGAGTGCGTATCCGACGGCGAGTGGAAGCGCGAGCGTCGAGGTGCGCGCGACGGACGGGCCGGCGACGGCGTAGGCGACACCCGCGCCGAGGGCGATGGGTGCCATCGCGTACAGTGACCCCGTGACGACGCCTTCGGTGTTCGAGCGTCCGGCGAAGATTGCACCTACCGCCGCGAGGAAGACGACGCCCGTGCCGACGACGACGACAGGTCTGTCGCGAGCGAACACGGCCACGAGTGGGATGCCCGCGGAGGCGACGAGTGCGAAGACGAGTTCCGCCGTCGTGCGGGTGTCGACGGGGTCACGGTGAGCGAAGAACGCACGGAACGTCCCGGCGGCGAGCCACGCGAAGACGGCGAACAGCACCGTCGAGATGGGTGCGGCCCGGCGGAGATACGATGCGATAGCACGGCCAGTGTCGAGTGCTGACTGCCCGAGTTGGGTTGCGAGACGGATGGTCGTCTCTGGGTCGAGTGCGAGGGCGAACACCCCGACGAGACCGGCGAGTGCGAGCGGAGACAGAGACGCCAGAAGGGCGCGACGACGCATACCTCGGTGTCACGGACACGGCACCAATAGTTTTCGCCACGAGAGACAGTCCGGGAATCCGTTCGGCGTCGCCGCGCGGGACGGACGTGGCGAGTCACTTCGAACATAAACGACCTTTTGTACGCGCACACCCGAACCGACGGTATGCATTGCCGGCGGTGTGGGAATCCGTTAGCCAAACCGGGAGACTACTGTCTCACCTGCAACACCGCCAACTGCGACGCCGTCGTCGCCGTCTTCGAATCCGACCGCGCGACGCTCACCTTCCTCGACGAAGACGACATCGTCGGCGAGACGACGGTCACGACCATCCCCGAGACGGACGACGACACCAGAGTCGTCCAACTGCGGAACTTCGCGGGCCTCGTCGCCGACGAGATTCGACGCAAACGCCCGGAGACGGTCTACGCCGCGGGCGAGCGTGCTCCCTTGCGCGAGACGCGCGCGCAACTCCACTACGAATTCTACCGCGTCACGGAAACCGACCCGGTACAGGCCGTCCTCGACCGGCGCGGCGAACGAGCGCTGGAAGTCGTCGACATCCCACCCGCGGAGAAACTCGGTGGCAGTCACACGACGCTCATCGGCGGGCGAAAGGGCAGACGGGCGATTGGCGTCGTCGCCGGCCACCCACACGTCAAGAAGGTCATCCCCGGCCCCATCGACGCCAGCGGTACCGGGTCGCGGACGGGCCTCCGCGCCAAAGTCACGCGCGCGGACACCAATGGAAACGTCAGACTCCTCTTGCGCGACGGGTCCAGCGTACAGGAAAATCGCATCGTCACGACGGCGATGGACCGCGAGACGGGCGAACGCGTCCGCGACGACCTGAACGACGCACTGCGGGAAGACGGACTACAGGACGAGTGAGTTCACTCGCTGGCGACTCACTCCTGAAGACACTCACTGCTGCGTCGCTTCAGTCGGGTGGTCCGCATCGGTTCCGAGACGAATCGGGTCGGCCGCGGCCCCCTGTTCGCGGTACCACTCCACTGTCGCTTCGATAGCCGTCTCCAGCGGTGTCGGCGTCACCGCGTCGCCGAAGGCGTCTCTGAACTTCGAGTCGTCGACGATGTACGGCGCTTCGAACGAGTACCGCTGTTCGCTGAGTTCCTTCAGCGGTGAACTCACGTAGCTTCCGAGTGTCAACACGAGTCCCGAGGCGGCGACGATGTGTGGGAATCCCGGGTCGGCCCCGGCGGCGTCGTAGACGAAATCGACGAACCGGCGGGTCGAGACAGTCTCCGGGTTCGGCACGTGCCACGCCTCGCCGAGTGCGTCGTCACGCTCACCGAGGAGGACCAGCGCACGGGCGAAGTCCGGGACGTAGATGTACGTGTGCGGGTATTTCGGATTCCCGAAGACCATCGCGCGCTTGCCTGCGACGGCGGCCCCGAACACCTGTTCGCCGACGGCAGACTCGCGGACTCGCGGGCCGAAGAAGTCGCTCGCGCGGCCAATCGTCGCCTCGATTCGACCCTCGTCGTGGGCGTCGAGGACCATCCGGGCGCACTTCGCGCGCGTTCGCCCCTTCGGGCCAGTGGCCGCGTACGGCAGGTCTTCGGTGAGTCGAGCGTCTACCTCGCCGTACATGTAGAGGTTCTCTGCGACGACCAACCGTGCGTCGGCGGCCTCGACACCTTCGACGATGCCACGAGTCAGGTCGGGGAACAGGTCGGGCCACGCGTCGTAGGGTGGTTGCGCGCACTGGTAGACCACGTCGGCGTCTGCGAACGCCTCGGCCGCGACAGTCGGGTCTGAAACGTCGACTCTGCGGTGTTCGACGCCCTCGGGAAGCGCGTGTTTTACGTGTCGCGTGACGACGACGACATCCTCGTCGCGTTCACGGAGATGTTCTGCGACTGCCAGTCCGACTGGGCCCGCCCCGACAACGAGGTGTTTTGTCATGCCACTCACTACGCGAAGTATCGACAAAGCCGTGTCTAGGGTCCCGTCTGGCCGAGACGACTCGTAGGGTTTATCCATACTGCCGAGGTAGTTCGCGGTACTATGGCCGACAAGAAGGCACGATCTGTTGGAAGTGCCGGGCGCTTCGGTGCACGGTACGGCCGTGTCGCCCGCCGCCGCGTCAAGGAAATCGAAGCAGAGATGCGCAGTGCGAAAGTCGACGGCGACGACGTTACCCGCGTCGGAACCGGTATCTGGAAGAACGAGAAGACTGGCGAAGTCTTCACCGGCGGTACCTACCGCCCCCAGACTCCGGCAGGCAAGCAGGTTCGTCGCTCCATCCGCGCCGCACTGACCGGCGATTCCGAATAACCTCGAGTTAGCCTCGATTCCTCACATCTTACAATGAGCTACAAGTGTTCCCGGTGCAAGCGCGACGTCGAACTGGACGAGTTCGGTGGCGTTCGTTGCCCGTACTGTGGGCACCGCGTCCTGCTGAAGGAGCGGTCCCCCAACGTGAAAGAAGTCAACGTCGAGTAACGTGCGCTCAGCGCACAGCGCTTCTCTCGAGTTCGACTACCCCGACGAGCGGCGCGCGCGCATCGTCGAACGGAGCGTCGCCGTCGAAGTCGGCGAGATAGACGACGCTCGGTCGAGTGCGCGCGTCCACCGCGAGGGACGGACTGTCGTCGTCACCGTCGACGCCGGAGACATCGTGGCACTCCGCGCCGGCGTGAACACGTGGATTCGCCTCGTCGAGACCGCAGAGGCCGTCGCAGCGGCGGGCGAGAGTCGTTCACAATCTGCGTAGGAGACCGCGGGTGTTTTAGGGCCGGCGTCCCGTCCGTTCGGGTATGCAGGGAAGTCTGCCGCCGGAAGCCCAAGAGAAGCTCGAAGAACTGCAGAACCTTCAGGAGACCGCCCAGAACGTCTCCGAGCAGAAGCAGTCCTCCGAGACGGCGCTCAACGAAGCCAAGACGGCCCTCGACACGCTCGAGGACGTCGACGCTGACTCCACGATGTACCGCGAAGTCGGTGAACTCCTCATCGAGACGGACTACGAAGCAGCGCAGGAAGACCTCGAAGAGAAGGTCGAGAGCCTCGAAGTCCGCGTCGAACAACTGACGAAGCAGGAGTCGCGCGTCCAAGAGAAGTTCGAGAATCTGCAGGAAGAACTCCAGCAGATGCTCCAAGGCGGCGCAGGCGGTGCCGGCCCGATGGGCCCCGGCGGCGCATAAATGCCAGAGCCGACGGACGAAGAAGTGGTCCAGACTGCCGCGGAAGCGGCCGAAGGCCTCATCTTCGCCCGGTTCAAGCAGTCGCGCGTCACGGACTTTGACGTCACTGTGACGTTCGAAGACGGCGTGCTCGACGTGGACGTGTACATCAACGCGCCCGACGACGCCGAAAACGCCGAAGCGGTCGCCGACGAGGCGGCCCGAACGGCACAGGAAGCCGTGGACGAACTGTTCGCGGCCGCTGACGACGAGTAGGGTCTTTTCGCGGGAACCCCCCGCACTCGCTTCACACCGTGAGCGGCGCATCGGTCGTCACCGACGCCACGACAGGTAGCCAGTCGTCTCTCTGAGCGACGTGTTGCCACCAAACTGTGTGACTATCGCATCGATTCGGTGAGTCGCTATGGAAACCGAAACAAGTACGGGGCCAAACTGTACAATCGCCCGATACAATTATGACGATATGTGGTGTATGTTACCTCATGTCAATCAGGCGTACCCCGAGAGGGACGACTGCGTTGGACCGTCTGCGAGAACGCTACACCGACGTCGAGCGAGTCTGTTCGGAGTGTGGACACGTCGATACAGACGGTGGGTGGTCTGCCAAGACTACCGGGTCGGCAGTCCTCTACCGACACGTCTGTCCGAGTTGTGGTGCCATCGAGACGCGGACGCTCTCGTTGAAGTAAGTGCGACGGGGCGTCTTCTCGTCGTCCGAGTTCACTCGGTGAGTGACGACGGTGTCGGAGAAGACGGGACACTTCGGCCGTGGGAGATTCCTTACGCGAGGAAGAACACGAGAAGACTGACAGCCATCGACGCGAGGATGACCGCCAACGCCAGCGCTCCGCCCATCGAGACGACGGCGTTCGCGTGACTCGCGAGCGTCTCGGTCCGGTCGTTACCGAAGATGGTCACTTCGGCGCGCTGGGTGGCCATCCCCGCAGTGACGGGTTCTTGGTCTGCAACCGCCGTCTCGACGAGGTCCGTTACCGTCGCGAGCAGTTCGTCGTGGTCGATTGCCGCCCCGACCTGATTCTCGGCTTCGACGGTGTTGACGATGTGCGTGTCCGTCGTCATCACTTCCGCGACGTCCGCCAGTGCGTCCGGGCCGTCCGTCAGGGTGTCGACGATGTAGTCGCGTAGGCCGGGTTCCATGTTGTTCCCGTCGACGAGGACGTACGCAGTCACCTGGTCGTTTACCTCGGTCACGGCCACGCGGATTCCCAGCGGGCCGATACCCTCTCGCGGAACCCACTCGGTCTGGTCCCACGCTGTCCCGAGTGTGAGTGTCCCGCGAGACGAGGTGCCGAGGTGCTCGCCCGCGAGACCCGCGGCCGATATCATGTCGAACGAGCGTTTGCTCCCGGGCGTGACGTGGCCGAGGTCCGCGCCTTGCAGTCCGTTGTTGCAGTTGTGTGCGTCCACGAGAAGGACGTTTTCGAGGCCCGTCGTCCTCGCCTCGGCGGCGGCCGAGAGGCCGACGGCGTACTCCACGTCGTCCGCGAACATGGGTGCGTACGTGGAGACGAGGACGGCATCGTCGCCGAAGCCTTGGCCGAGCATCTTGGCATCGCCGGATTCGACACGGACGCTCTCAGTCGCCTCGGCCGTGTACTCGATGTCCTCGTAGGCGGCGTCCGCAGCGTCGAGGACGACGTCGACTTCGCGCTCGGTCACGAGGTTGAAGTCGTGGCCGGCGGTTGCGTGCGGCGGGAACGCGAGGCCTTCGGCACGTCGGGCGACCCGTTCGGGGAAGTTGCCGCCGCCGATTTCGCCCATCGGGCCGGGGTGAATCATCGGGAGGACGAATCGGGCTTTCTCGGTGCCGTCGTCTCGGCGGAACGAGAGGACGGTCACGGGGACGATTGCCTCTTGGCCGAGTTGTTCGAAGAAGTCCTCCAGTTCGCGGGTCCCCTCGGCGACGTGACCGATGAACCCGCGGATGAAGTCGAGGACCGACACGCCGAGACTTCGACGCCACGGCCGGTCCACGACGCGGAGGAAGGCGTAGACGCCGAGCGAGTAGATGACGCAGGTAATCGCCAGCAGTTGGAAGTGAGTGAGTGCGATTGCCGAGAGTTCGGGCGGCGCTCTGTCGGGGCGGGCGAGGTAGGGCATCAGGTACGCGTCGAGGATAGGCCCACCCACCTCGAAGAACCGGAGCGTGCCACTGTAGACGAACAACAGGGCCGCGGCCGTGAGCGTCTGGATGCTCGCTGGAACCGCCGCAATCAGCAGCGACGACCGGGAGACGGCCATGATGATGAGCAGGCGGAACGCGAAGACCGACGCGAGAGCGACCACGAGTGCGTCGAAGACGAACCGCTGGCCGAGGCCGGTGAACACCGAGACGATGGCGGCGACGGTGACGAACGTCACGATGATGACTTCACCCGCCAGTGCGAGGAGTGACGAGCGATTGTGCGTGAGTTTGCCGCCGACGAATCGGTCGACGCCGGTCGTCCCGAACGCCGCGACGACAGTGGGGATGCCGATGAAGAAGATGCCTTCCCAGGCGTCCCTGCCGAGGAAGAAGATACCCCGCCACGAGCTTTCGAGGTCACCGGAGTCGAACGCCGCGATTCCGGCCATCGCGGCGACGAGCAAGGCGAACCCCAGACTCGTGTACCAGTTGGGCGCGCGGAAGATGAACCGCGACAACCCAGCGAGGTCGCTCTGCGTGGAGGTCATTTCTCGAACAGACAGAACGGAGTGGGGTAAATCTCTCGTATTATTTCGACCGAAAAAGGATAAGAGAGAGGTGGTGGGCGTTCGGGGCCACGGTTTTTCGGCCTCGACGAGCCGAATATCTCGTTCGCAAGAGGGAGAGTTACGCTTCGCAGATAGCGATGAAGTTCTCGAAGACTTCCTCACCCTCGTCGGTGTGGGCTACCTCTGGGTGCCACTGGACGCCGTAGAGGTCACGTTCGGCGTCGCTCATCGCTTCGATGGTACACACGTCGCTCGTGGCAGTGTGGGTGAAGCCTTCGGGGACTTCCTTGACTTCGTCGGCGTGACTCGCCCAGACACGTGTCTCGGGGGCGAGCGAACCGATGAGTGGGTCGTCTTCGTCGAGAATCTCTACGTCGACGTCGGCGTAGCCACCGTAGTCGCCGGAACCGACGCGGCCACCGAGTTCCTCGGCAAGAATCTGCATGCCGAGGCAGATACCGAGGACCGGAACGTCGAGTTCGAGGTAGTCGGCACAGCGGCCGATTCGGTCCATGTCAGGACCGCCGGAGAGGACGATACCGTCTGCGTCGATGTCTGCGGGGTCCGTGTCGTTGTCGACGAGTTCGGTGTCGACGCCGAGGTCACGGAGTGCGCGCCGTTCGAGGTGGGTAAACTGCCCGTGGTTGTCGATGACGACGATGCGGGTCATGAGCGGGATTGGACTACCGTGCCTAAAAGTGGTTCGAAGAATGGTCGAGATGCGCGTATCCGTGCATCATATTGGCATATCGACCGGAGAAACTGCGGGCGGCGTTCGGGGAGTCACTCGTCGCCGAATCGGTCCCGTGCCGACTGAAAGCCCATCTCTTCTAGCTCTTTCGTCCGTCGCGCTTCACGCGTAGCGATGGCCTCCGGGTCGGGCGAGGCGTCGTCGTCGATGCGGGCGAACGACTTGTGGACCTTCGTGTGACACCACCGGCACAGGGCGACGGTAATCTCGTGCGAGGGCTCTGGGCCGTCACGACTGCCGTACGAGAGGTGGTGTTCTTCGAGTAACGGGCGTGCCGTCGAGTCGTGGGCCATGCGAACCTCTTCGAGGCCACAGCGAGTGCACTCGCGACCGTTGGTGGTCGAGGCGTAGTGGGGGCAGTCGCTGAAGTCACAGTCTTCGGCAGCGGCGACACAGACGTAGTTCTCGCGCGCACGCTCGCGGGCGAACGCCGGGTCTCTATCGGCGTACTCGCGGGCGAGACGGCAGTGCCCGTCACTGGTGAGGTGGTCACACCGGCCGGCGTGGTCGTAGGGGTCGTCGACACCCACGGGCGTGCCTGTCGGCGTCTGTTCCATGCACCGGGGTCAGACCGGCGCGTGTGTAAACGTTGCTCTCGACTGTCCGACGGTCTACGGCCGATTCACGAGAACGCTCTCGAAACCCTGAATGTCGACTCGTCGATGGTTTCATCATCTACTCTGTCATTAATCAGGGTAGTGAGGCTCGTACACCGACAGAACGGCGACCACACGACGCTCGCCTCGAACGTCGAAACCGCCGATTCGTTCCTCTCGAAAGCCCGTGGACTGATGTTCCGCGGGTCCGTCCCCGAAGATTACGCCCTCGTCTTCCGATTCGACGACGCCGATAGACACAGTCTCCACATGATGTTCGTCCCCTTCGACATCGACGCACTGTTCCTCATCGGCGACGAGGTCAAGCAGAAAAAACGCCTGTCTGCGTGGACCGGCGTCGGGTTCGGGATGGCAGACACCATCATCGAACTCCCCGCCGGTGCGGCCGAAGACGTCGAACCGGGTGACCTCGTCGAACTCGCGGAGTGAGACGGATACGGTAGCGTCCACGACTGCCAGACGGTAGCGCACGCGACTGCCAGACGGTAGCGCACGCGACTGCCGCGGCCACCGAAGTACGGGACGCGACGACCACCTCCGACGTGACACCAATTTCTGTCGGAACCATCTCTTTTATACATTCTTCGACAAATGTGTTCAATTACTATGTCGGGAGATACCACACCGACGGAGGATAGAGTAAGTCGTCGCGAGACGGCTGGCTGTGAAATTCGACGGTTCTAACCTACAAGGACACGATTCTACCGTGAACGAACGATTCGGGAAGACCCCCGAGCTACGCACTTCTGATTCGGTACAGTTGTTAGATACGACGCTCCGCGACGGCGAGCAAGCGCCCGGTGTCTCGTTGACGCCGGACGAGAAAGCAGACATCGCGCGCGCACTCGACCGGGCACAGGTCGACTACATCGAAGCAGGAAGCGCCTGTACCGGCCCCGGCGAGCGCGAGACCATCAAGCGCGTCACGTCACTCGGCCTCGACGCGACGGTGACGAGTTTCGCCCGCGGCGTGCAAGGCGACATCGACCTCGCGCTCGACTGCGACGTGGGCGGCATCACGCTCGTCGTTCCGGCGAGCGAGCGCCACATCGAGTCGAAGGTCGGGACGACCCGCGAGGGTGTCGTCCAGACGACCGACGAACTCGTCGCGTACGCCAAAGACCACGGCCTCTGGGTCGAAGTCATCGGCGAAGACGGGTCGCGTGCGTCACCTGAGTTCCTCGAAGAACTCGCACGAACGTCTCACGACGCCGGTGCCGACCGATTCTGTTTCGCGGACACGGTCGGCCACACCAGTCCCGAACACACGTACGACGTGGTCTCGCGTCTCGCGGAGTACGGCCCCACGTCGACGCACACCCACGACGACCTGGGACTCGCGATGGCGAACGTCCACGCCAGTCTGTCCGCGGGTGCGGACCTCGTCCACACCACGGTCAACGGCATCGGCGAACGCGCCGGCAACGTCGCCCTCGAAGAGGTGGCAATCGCGCTCGCACACTGCTACGACGTCGAGAGCGTCAAACTCGACGAACTCTACGCACTGGCCCAGAAGGTGGCCCACGCGACTGGTGTCGCACTCCCACCGAACAAGGCCGTCGTCGGGCAGAACGCCTTCACCCACGAGAGCGGCATCCACACGGACGGCACGCTCAAAGACGACGCGATGTACGAACCGTACTCGCCGGAGACGGTGGGGCGCGAACGACGTCTCGTCCTCGGGAAACACGCTGGCCGCGCCGGCGTGAAGGCGGCACTCGACGAACACGGTGTCGACGCCACCGACGAGGAAGTCGCGGCCGTCGTCAGTCGAGTCAAGGAACTCGGCGACCGAGGAAAGCGCGTCACCGACGCCGACTTGCTCGCGTTCGCCGAAGACGTGCAGGGACGCGAACGTGACCGACAGGTCGAACTCCTCGACCTCACGGCCGCATCCGGCGGTGGCACGCCGACTGCCAGCGTCAGACTCCGGGTCGACGGCGACGAACGAGTCGCATCCGGCACCGGGTCCGGTCCGGTCGACGCTGCGGTGAAAGCCGTCAGAAAAGCACTCGGTCCAGACGCCGACGCCCAACTCGACGACTACCACGTCGACGCCATCACCGGCGGCACCGACGCCGTCGTGACCGTCGAAGTGACCATGTCGCTCGGCGACCGGAGTGTCTCCGTCGCCGCGTCGGACGCCGACATCACGCGAGCGAGCGTGCAGGCGATGGTCGATGCACTCGACCGACTCCTCGAAACGACCGAGGCGACGCCAGAACCCGCATCGGCGGACGACTAACTCGCGACGCGTCTTCTTCGCGACGCGCCCCTTACGCGCT
>NZ_LOPV01000245.1 GCF_001469865.1 Haloferax profundi | reverse complement strand
GAGGATGAGTCGATTGTTCTCCGCGATGGATCTGGGACAGAGTATCTCCGTGTTTCCGAGCGGTCGTCGATTACGAAAGAACGCGTGCCAGCAACGTACAGCTACGACCCTGCTGTTGACAAGTATCTCGTGTATGGCCGTGGAGAAACACACGTCTACGAGTCTAAGGACGCATTCGAGTCTGAGTGGGTGAAAATCAAAGAGCCGTTCATCCCTGAAAATGAACTCCCAGAACCCACGTATCACCGTGGAACGTACAGTATCGTGATTCTTCGCGAGGCTATGGAACCGGTTGTGTACAATGGCGGTGAATTAGAATCACTTTCCACGTTGGTTAACAGGGATATCCAGTCTGGACATTCCAAAGGAGACGGGCAAGACGAGGCAGGGAACTCTGATGATCTGAGTTCCAAGCAAGAGCGTGATGTGACGTTCGAATCATTCGTCGATGAATACCTAATTCAAGATGAAGATGCGGTACTCCCAAAGGAGGAAGTTCGGTCACTCTACGAAGCGTGGGCAGAAGACCACGGGCGG
>NZ_LOPV01000244.1 GCF_001469865.1 Haloferax profundi | reverse complement strand
CTCGGAAACCACCTCGAATTCACTACTGACCGACGCCGAATCGACGGTGAGCTTGTTCGCGTTTTCATCGGATTTGACATCGACACATATCAGGATAGTGATGGTGGAAATTGACCTACTAACTGGGGTAACTCCGAGTGAACATCACCCGTCTAAATCGGTGTGTTCCATCCAAACCTCTGACAATACCATGACCACCAAAATCGCAAGACAATGCGGTGTTCCACCCATTTCGAGTTTGGGTGGAACATGCGCTGTGTCGACAAAATGGGTGGAACATGGCTACGTCACTCGATTTTCGGGTCTGAAATGGGGGTGTTCCAAGGAAAAAACGACTAGTATAGGGTGGGGGGTGGCCGTCGTAGACGGGCGAGCAATCGCTCGGGAGATTTTATCGTGGCGCGAGAGGCGCGCAGCCACAACTGAGATGCAACAATGGCGAAAGAAACTACCACATTCGTGACACAGAAAAATCTCCCAACAGAACTCGTCGAACGAGACCAATGGGTATGCTGGAGAAGCGAGAAACGAGACGGGAAGCAAACGAAGATTCCAGTGGTCCCTGGAGAAGGGTCATTCGCATCGTCGACCGACCCAGACACATGGTCAGATTTCGAAACAGCACTCGACTTCGTGACCAATGAGAGAGCAGATGGAATCGGCTTCGTGTTCACCGCTGAGGACCCAATCGTCGGAGTTGACTTGGACGATTGCCGAGACCCAGAGACGGGCGACGTCGACGACGATGCACAGGACATCATCGACCGCCTCGATTCCTACACGGAGGTCTCACCATCGGGAACGGGGTACCATGTGCTCATCAAAGGAGAACTCCCCGAAGGCCGGAACCGACGTGGACATATCGAACTGTATGATACAGCACGATTCTTCACCGTCACCGGCGACCGCGTCGACAACACGCCCGGACAAGTCAAACGCCGACAGGACGCGCTCGAAGCGATTCATCGTGAATACGTCCAACTACACTTAGAGACTGCTAAACACGCACATGACGAACATACGAGTGTCAGGAACGACACCAACACCACACCCGCAGTCTCCCTCGAAGACGACGAGTTACTGAAGAAAGCGAAGAACGCCTCGAACGGCCCGAAGTTCGAACGCCTGTGGAACGGGAACACCGCTGGCT
>NZ_LOPV01000243.1 GCF_001469865.1 Haloferax profundi | reverse complement strand
GCAATTCGGAGGCGGACATGGCGCTGTGTTGTCTGCTGGCTTTCTGGACTGGCGGAGACACAAAACAGATGGACACGATGTTCCGACAATCGGGACTCCTTCGAGCGAAGTGGGACGAAGTGCATTACGCCGATGGGTCGACGTACGGTGGAAAAACCATCGAGCGGGCGATCGAGGCGACGTCGGAGTACTACGACCCCAGTCCAAGAAACGAATCGACGCAATCGAAGCTCGAAACAGAGCCTGAGAGCGCCGACGTGGATATTGACGAACCGGACCGTCGCAACGCCTATCTTGTCGAGAAGAACCAATTGTTGTCTACCCGTGTCAGCGAACTCGAGGCGACGATTGAACAGAAAGACGAGCGTATCGCAGCACTCGAAAGCCAGATTGAGGTCCTCAGTGCAGAGCTATCGGGACAGAATAGCGAGGATAGTCGTGAACAAGGTCACCAAACCAGTGGCAGCGAAGACAACTCAGACAACAAGTCGCTACTCAGCCGAACGAGACGCTTGTTCAGCGGAAACTCCGAGTAGTATCTGATAGCTGTCTCCGTTTTGTAGCCCCGTCAGGGGCGACGGGGCAATCGGTGTGCCCTGGAGACAACGTATGCATTCTGAGCAACAGCAACACACTGGTAGCAACGAGAGGCCACTGAACGATTCGAATCAACCCAACTCTCCGTGGTCAAACCTCCAACTGACTGTCCCGAATAACCGCCACCACACTTCGATTGTCACGTTCGTCGAATGCGTCCTCGTCGAACTTACTCACGAGGACGTCGGTGCAGAGTACGTCTCATCGAACGTGTGGGGAACAAAACGGACGCAGTTCATCGCAGTAGATCCCCTTGCAGAGGCGTTCTACAAACGTCATTACGACGAGCGTCTCGGGTGGCACGAGACGACAGTCAGCCGGGAATCTGTACGCAGTGAATTAATCAACCGACTTTCGCAGACTGATTCGCACGCGACCGACCGTAGTCACAGCGTTCCTGTTGAGTCGACCGACGTGTTCAGTGTGAAGCCGGTGCGGCAACTCTACAATCGGCAATCTTAACC
>NZ_LOPV01000242.1 GCF_001469865.1 Haloferax profundi | reverse complement strand
AAACCGCGTGAACTCCCGCATCGCCCGCAGGTACATCGTCTGCGTCTTGGGTTGCAGCCCCTTGATCCGCATATCCTCGAGAAACCGCTGGCGCAGCGCGGGCACGTATTGGTCTGTCATCGGAACCTCCTGTCATCAGATTGAGAAGGCCCCAATCGTCAGGCAGACGCGCCCATCTACAAAATCTCTGTGCCCCAATCAGTGCCCAGCGAACGCCACCAGCGCCAATACCGCGAGAGCGGTTTCGTCCTTGTCCGCATGTGAGA
>NZ_LOPV01000241.1 GCF_001469865.1 Haloferax profundi | reverse complement strand
TATCTGTCGTAGTTGTTGGACTTTGTTCAGTATGTGTTTTTATTGGTGTTGGCGTTGGGGTTGGAGTTGGGGTCGGGGTCGGCGTTGGGGTCGCCGTAGGTGTCGGGGTTGGAGTTGGGGTCGGCGTCGGCGTTGGTTCTGGTGTTGGCGTTGGCGTCGGCGTTGGTTCTGGTGTTGGCGTTGGCGTTGGGGTTGGAGTTGGGGTCGGCGTCGGCGTCGGCGTCGGAGTTGGGGTCGGAGTCGCCGTAGGCGTCGGCGTTGGTTCTGGTGTTGGCGTCGGCGTCGGCGTCGGTTCCTCACATGGTCCTGCGGATATCGT
>NZ_LOPV01000240.1 GCF_001469865.1 Haloferax profundi | reverse complement strand
CACACGGTCTCTGGAGAAGAAACACCGGGAATCAACCACATCGCTTTCGCAGTCGACGACATCGAAGGGATCACCGAAGAACTCGACGATGCAGACGTCGACTCGCTGGTTGGTCCATATCACGTCGACAAGACGGGACGTGACATCACGAATTTCCGTGATCCTGATGGACACCGGTTCCAGATCGTCTCCGACGAAGAATAACACCGAAACAACACCAGATAGCAGACAACCAGCGGACCAGCCATCGCCGTCAATTTTTACCAGCG
>NZ_LOPV01000239.1 GCF_001469865.1 Haloferax profundi | reverse complement strand
GAAGAGATACTTGAAATTCCTGAGTTAGGATTTGCTTTCATCGGCCCATCGGATCTCTCGGTCCAGATGGGACACCCGACGAACAAACAACACCCAGATGTAACTGCACAGGTCGGAGAAATCAGAGAGTTGTGTCTGTCTGCAGATGTCCCCCTCGGTGGGATTGCAAACGACCCCGACGCTATCGAAGAAGCAAAACAACAGGGTTACCAGATTATTCGCCTTGGAGGTGATCTCAGTTCGATTCAAGAGACACTGAGTAGTCGGCTTGATGCAGTTCGTGGTGAACCCACTCACAGCTTCCAGTAGAGAGTGTATATTTGGGGTTGGTTTTTATTATGGTTGGCAATCACAGTCAATACGATGGCTCCAGAAGTCGCCCGACTAGGCCACGTAGCGTTAGAAACGCCTGATTTAGAAGAATCGCTCACCTTTTTCCGAGACATCGCTGGGTTAGAAGAGGTAGAACGTGTCGGCGGGACATCTTATTTGCGCGCCGTGGACGAATACGACCACCATTCGCTCAGTCTCACACAATCCGAATCGGCGGGTGTCGACCACATTGGCTGGCAGACTGCTCAGCCCGAACACGTAGATGCCTACAGTGAGCGATTAGAGCAACTCGGCATCGACGTCACTCGAGTCGATGCTGGAACAGAACCCGGACAAGGAGAGGCCATTAGATTCGAGGCACCGCACGGTCACCAGTTC
>NZ_LOPV01000238.1 GCF_001469865.1 Haloferax profundi | reverse complement strand
GATTGCACCCCATCGGATTGACCACGTGCAGATTTGGGATCCGAGCGCACACGAATGCGCAAATTGGTTCCAGGACGAATTGGGGTTTCAGGTTCAGGAGTATTACGACGAGGCTGACGGCTCTCGATGGGGCACGTTCTTGAGTGCGTGTAAGGCAAAGATCGATCTGGCGGTCGTCCAGTCGGACGTCGAAAACGACGACCCTGCAGTACACCACATTGCCTACAAAGTGGACTCACCAAACGATCTCTTTGCCGCTCATAACGTGATGAACGAGCAGGGAATCACTACGGATGGAATTGGACAGCACTCTATCTCTCGTGGGGAATTCCTCTATGCGCGAGACCCAGCCAGCGGTCACCGAATCGAATTCAACACTGGAAGTTATCTCACACTTGACCCCCATTGGGAACCAGTTGCGTGGGAGGAGGGAGACCTCGATGACCGTCAATGGATCGGGGGGATTCTCTCAGCTGAGCGAGTTACTTACTAGCGACAGAGAGGCTGTAGCTCAGCAATTTTTGATCGTGTTCTCCTGCCTGTTCTGAGCAAAAGCAAGTGGACTACGGAAATGGAATCCGACGCTTACCGTCGGGTTACCCGAACTCCACCAGACACGCGTTTCTTGAGGAAACCTGCCGACTTACCGTGAGTCGTCGAGGTATGGGCTCGGGGCAACTGTCG
>NZ_LOPV01000237.1 GCF_001469865.1 Haloferax profundi | reverse complement strand
CCTCGGCGCTCGAACCCGATGGCGTCCTCGCCGAGTGTCGACTCCGCGTAGTCGGCGACTCGGCCAGTACGGACCGTCGTGACGTCTATTCGGCGCGTCCCGCCGTCTTCGCTCGTGTTCGTGTCTGCTGCGTTCGCGCTCATACAACCACAGTCGAGAGGAGATGACATGTATCGAATCCTAGTAGAGTGAAAGTGAAACCGACAGACGGCGCCGAGTCGTGTTACTCGATGTCGTATCGGAGCCAGACGAGGCCATCGTCGAGGGACTCGACCCCTCGTCGGCGAAGCGCGACACCCTCCTCGGCGAGTCCTGGGTCGGGTTCAGGACCGCGAAAGAAGGACCGTGCGGACTCGCCGCCGACGAGTCTGGGGTGGACGAGGACGCTCACCTCGTCTACGAGTCCGGCCCGGAGGAGGACGCCCGAGAGGGTACCACCGCTATCGACGAGGACCGTCCCGACGTCGTACGCCGATTCGAGTGCGGCCAAGGCGGGGGGCAGGTCGACTCGGTCGTCACCCGCTTCGATAGCCTCGATACCGACGTCTTCGAGATACGTTCGGTACTCGTCGGGTGTGGACGCGGAGACGAGCGCGACGCCGCGACTCCAGAACGGACTTTCGAGGAGACCACGCCAGTTGCGGATTCGGCCGCGACTGTCGGGGACGACGAGCAGTGGACAGTCCTCGTTTTGGACTTCGAACGGCGCGAGTGATTCTGGGGCGTCGGCGGGGGGTGCTTCCTCGTCGGCGAGGAGTGTCTCACTGCCGACGAGGTGAACGCCGGCGTTCCACGTCGTCGCGAGTTCGTAGAACGTGCCGATGTCCGCGGTGAAGCCTTCGATGCGGCCGTCGAGGCTGACGGCGTTGTGGACGACGACGTGGGCCATACGAGAGATTGGTCGTGCGTGGAGAAATACGTTCGAGCAGTAGAGTGGGAGACGTTCGAGCAGTGGAGTGGGAAACGTTCGAGCAGTAGAGTAGGTACGGATGCCACCGACACCGCTGTACGACACCATATCGGGCCGTACAAGTGTCCGCAGCGGCGAGTTGACGGTGTGACAGACGCCGCCTTCGTCGTCGATATCAAACCCTCGGCCCGCCGGACCAACGGCGCAGTGGGGACACTCGTCAATCGACGCGGCGCGCGACACGTCTTCAGTTCCCGCGACGACGCCGAGATGTGGGCCAGTGGTCTGTCGAGTCGTGGGGGCGTCGCCGTCTGGATTCGCAGTGCCGACCCGCGCGACGAGAGCGACGTGGATGCGTATCTTGTCGGCAGGCGTGCGCGCGAGTCGGTGCTCGCAGGCGCGTACGACAAGCGACGGCGGCGATTGCGTGGAAGCGACGACGGCGAGCAAGCGGCGTTCGAGACGTTCGGCAGCGACAGTTAGTCGCTGGCCGAAGAGTGATTCGCTGTCGAATTCGAGAACGTGAGCACCGCGCCGCCGAGCACGAGTGCGAGGACGAGGCCCAGGACACCCGCCGCCCGGTACGCTTCGGCGACGAGAATGAGGAACAAGAGGGCCAAGATTGCGTCGAGTTTCTTCGTGAGCGTGGGGTCCATAGCCGTCGTTTCTGGAGAATATGTGACAACTCTTTCGGCGACAGACGCGTGTGCACTCGCTGGATACGTCGTGAGTGGCGGCGATTGAGTTGAGTTGGCACGTCACTGCGGGGTACTGGCCCCGGTTTCGTTCATAAAGCTTCGCCCGGGAGGAGCGAATGCTGTCTCGAGACGCGAGCAAGATGCTGTCTTTGAGAGTCGAAATCAGTAGAATGTGAGCGCCGAGGGTGAGATTTGAACCTCACTCGCTCCCTGGCGGTCGCTCGCTGGTTCAAATTTCAGGTCGCCGCACATCCTCGTCACGTGGGGCGAGAGACAGAACAGACTCTCGCGGGGTGACGTTCGGAAGAAGCGCCGAGGGTGAGATTTGAACTCACGTGTCCGAATGGACAGTAGATTTCGAATCTACCGCCTTGGCCGGGCTAGGCTACCTCGGCTTCCATTGCTTCATATCTCGCGGATAGTTTAATCCGTTTCGATTTCGAGAAGCTTCGAGTGCCGTGACCACACGACGAAACCGAGACGACCACCGAGACTAAGTTCCGCGCAGACGGGGACGTAGCATGGACATCGACGAGGCGAGCGAGACGTGTTCACAAGTTCTCGACGCCATCTCCGGGGCCGTCATCGCCGAACGGTCGTTCCTCGAAACTGTTCTCACGGGCGTCCTCGCCCGTGGCCACGTCCTCCTCGAAGACGTGCCGGGGACGGGAAAGACCCTCACTGCCCGGAGTGTGGCGACTGCACTCGGCCTCTCGTTTTCGCGCGTGCAGTTTACGCCGGACCTCCTTCCGGCCGACGTGACCGGGACGAACATCTACGACGAACGCGACCGGTCGTTCGAGTTCTCACCCGGTCCAATCTTCGCGAACGTCGTCCTCGCCGACGAAATCAACCGCGCGCCGCCGAAGACGCAGGCGGCCCTCCTCGAAGCGATGGAAGAAGGACAGGTGACCGTCGACGGCGAGACACACCAACTCCCGAAACCGTTCTTCGTCATCGCCACGCAGAACCCCGTCGAACAGGAGGGGACGTTCACACTGCCAGAGGCGCAGGTGGACCGCTTCGTCGTGAAGTCGGCTATCGGCTACCCGGACCTCGACGGTGAAATCGAACTCCTTCGCCGACGCGCGGGGCGTGAAGAACAAAGCCCGAGCATCGAACGCGTCCTCGACCGGGAGTCCGTCGTCGCCATCCGACGCGCGCCCGAACAGGTCCGCGTCGACGACGACCTGTTGCGCTACATGGCCGAACTCGCGCGGGAGACGCGAACCGACCGGCGCGTCCGCGTCGGCGTCTCACCCCGCGGGACGCAACGACTGTTCGAAGCCTCGCGCGCCCGTGCCGTCGTCGAAGGCCGGGCCTACGTCACGCCCGACGACGTGAAACGCGTCTCGCAGTCCGTCCTCGCACATCGCCTCGTCCTCACGCCAGACGCTCGCGTCGAAGACGTGCAGAAGGCAGACGTGATTGCCGACGTACTCGACCGTGTGACGGTGCCGACGATAGACTGAGGACGTCGCTGGAGAGGTGTGAGAGAGACCGGTTCGTCACCGCCTGACAGCGGCCACGAGTGCGACGACGCCGACGAGGAGCAACACGACGGCCGCGACAGGTTGCCCACCCGACGCGACCGACCCGAGTGCGTAGACGACGGCGACACCGACGGTGAGGACGAGTAGCGTCGTCGCCGCGTGGACGATTTCGAGGCGGGTCGTGTCCGTCTCTCGGCCGAGGTGTTCCCCCACAGAGAGGGCGTTTTCGGCGGTGTCCCACGCGAGAATCGACGCGACACCCCCGATGAGGAGTGCTTCGAGGCCTGCGCCAGTGACGCCAGCGACGAGGAGTGCGAGGAAGAACACAGTTCCCGCCGTATCGAGGATTCGGCGAGACCCACGCGTCAATCCGGCCGCGAGGAAGACGGTTCCGACGAGACCGGCGACGGCAGCACTCGCCGTCGTGAACGCGAGAGCGAGCGTGGCGAGTCCAGCAGCAGAGAGCGCAATCGCCGTTCCAGTTCTGGTCGGTAGGCGAGTGATTTCGCTCACTGGGACCACCCTGATGGACTCATTGTACCCTCCCTGATGGACTCATTGTTTCCACCCCGATTCTGCTCGCGCAAGGGCCACTGCGAGCGGTTCTGCCCCCCAATCGACGACGCGGATACCGGCACGTCGTAAGTCGCGGAGACGCAAGTCGCGTTCGAGGCGGGCGAGACGAGCGCCGACAGTTCCCGTGGCCGTCGGGTCGGGCGAGACGACAGTGACCGCGTGCCCGTACGCTTCCAGTCGTCGGGCGACGGAGACGGCGTAGTCGTCGGTGAGCGGCGTACAGAAGATGACCTGCGCGTCACTGGAGAGGCGTCGGCGCAATCGCCGGACTGCGATAGAGGGGAAGAACGCCTCGTCGGGCGGTGTCGGTGCGAATGCGGGATGGGTCGCGAAGAGTCGGCGGGCGCGGGCGCGGTGGTCGACTCCAGACGACGGGTCGAGCCAACACTCGTTCGGGCCGAACGCCGCCACGCCGACTCGGTCACCGCTGTCGAGGAGCGCCGAGAAGGCGATGCTCGCCGCATCGACACTTCGCTCGACCGCTGTCTCGGCGTCTGCATCCGGGGCGACGTGTGCTTCAGACCGTGTGTCGACGACGAGGACGACTGTCGCGGCGCGTTCTTCACGGAACTGGACCGTCGCGAGTTCACCCGTTCGAGCGCGGCGATTCCAGTCGATTCGTCGAATCGGGTCGCCGTGTCGGTACTCGCGGATGGACGCGAACTCCAAGCCCGACCCCGGGACGTCGGTTTCGACGCGGCCTGCGTACTTCGACGTGAGGCCGCGAAGCGGAAGGTCGGCCGTCGCCGCCAACTCGGGTTCACAACGCATCGTCGTCTCCGTGAGTACCGTCTCACGGCGCTCGACGGCACCGCTCGGGTCGCGCGCGACGACGACCGTTTCGTCCCACGTGTGCTCGCCGCGAATCGCCGTGACGGTGTACGTCGTCGTCGCAGTCGCACCGGGTCGGAGGGCCGTCCCGAGACGAGCAGGTCCATCCACGACGGCCAGGGCCGGCGGGACGCCATCGACGATTCTGAGGTCGAAGAGCGTCCGTGCGCTTTCGTTGGTGACGCTGAGGGTGACTTCGACTTCCTCGTCCGGGTCGGGCGTCGAATCGGAGAGTTCGCGCTCGATTTCGAGGGTAACCTCCGGAACCGCGGCGATGCGAACGTACCCGAGCAGGACGACGCCGAGTCCGGCGAGCAAGAGCGGTGCGGGTTCGCGCGTGAGGACGCCCGCCGCCGCGGCGACGAGGACGAGGCCTTCGAGGCCGCTCCAGCGTTCGGTGTCGAATCCACGCGTCATCCCTGCGCTCCGACTCTGTCGGCGTCACCATCAGCGGTCCGCGAGGTGTCGCGTCCGGCAGTTTCTCTTCTCGAATCGCGCCCGATGGTCTCTATCGCAGCAATCGTCCGGTCGACTCGGGCGACCAACCGCGACTGGCCCGATACGAAGAGTCGGAGTCGATAGCTGAGCGGGACGGAAACGTCTGCTCCGAGGAACCGGGCCGCGACGACGTCGTCGGTCCATCCACCCGTGTCGACGAGTGCCGATGCACCCTCTGGGGTTCGGCCGTCGCGGAGGACGAGAGCGCGCACCGCCCGCTGTTCGAGTCGGTCGGTGAGGCGGTCACGAGCACCCCACTGGCCCTGACGCGTCGTGGCCGCCACGAGTTCGCTATCGAAGTCAGCACCGGGGACGGGGACTTCGACGCGAACCTCTGGGTCGCCCGTCGTCGTCGTCCGGACGGGTGTCTCGCGCCGACGTTGGACGTACCGCAATCCTTGAATCGTCGCGAGCGCGGCGACTATCCCGAGAAACACGTCTGTGAGTTCGATACCCAGTGAGATGCCGGCGACGATGGCGAGGCCCCCAGTGGTTGCGGCGACGCCGACGAGAAGCGCGAGCGACCGAGTTCGTGTCACAGTGACTCCTCCTGACCCGAACGGCGCTCCGGGTTCGAACCACGCGGCCGTCTCGAATCATGCTTCAGACCGGGCCCGCCGTCAGACGCGTAGGTCGATTCGATGCGACGAAGCGCGTCGACCGCGCGTTGCTCGCGTGCTGTCGTCGCGTCGGCCCCGCCGTACCGGACTTCCTCGAAGAGCGTCGTCAGTTGTGTCACGTCCTCCCGCGCCATGCCCGCCTCGACGGCGACTGCGGCGAACTCCGCCGGCGTCGCAGACTGTCGGTTGGGCACGTCGAGGTGGTCGGTCATCTCCGCCCACGCACGGAACACTTCGTTGTCGACGCCGCTCTCACCAGATTCGATTCGCTCGGCAGCAGCACCGGCGGCCCGCCCGACGGCCGCGACGTTCGGGGCTTCGTCGGGCGTCGCGTCCACGCCCTCTTCGTCTTCGTCTGGCGAGTCGCCCGTCCCGGTCACGAGCATGAAGAGGGCGACGACGAGGGCGACGACGAGCAAGAGGGTGAACACTGCCGTCGGGGGCGAGATGCTCTGGGCACCGCCCGCACTCTCACCGAGTTGTCCACCGCCACCGGGGGCGAACAGCGAGATGTTCCCTGCGGCGGCAGCGGCCTGTCTCGAAAACGAGAACTCCTGACTGCACGCGGTCAGCAACCCGAACAAGAGAACGACAGGTGGCCCCAACGCGAAGACGACTGCGACGGGGGGAAGGAGCGAACGAGTCTCCCAGTAGGCGTACCCACCGAGAAGGAGAAAGACGGCGGCGACGAGGGCGAGCACCCACGGTGAGAGGAGCCACGGGAGACACGGGGTCGGAATGCTGATTCCTTCGCTATCGCCCGAGAGTGGTTGGAACCCCGTATCCTGTGACTCACCAACGCCACCACCGCCGGCGTCGCCAGCACCGAATCCCGAGGGAGCACCGTCTGTCACGACAGTCGAGTCGATGGTCGCCGCGGCGACGGCGAGGGCGACGACGGCGAGGAGGGCCAGTGCGAGCGCACCGTACGCAGAGCGGTCCACGACACACAGTAACAGTATCCGGGGTAAAGACATTTCGAGGACTGCGTGGAGAGCCACTGGACTTCCGACAGAGACAGACCACCAATACAAGTGAACGGGACAGCTACCGCGTGGTCAGATACCGTCACTGCAGGGCCGACACACCACAGTTACAAGTGAATGGTGACCGCCGAGCGACGGCAGAGACTGGACCCAGAGACACCACCGTTTCATGTGAACCGGAGTGAGCGTCCGAGGGGTCGAACTCGAAGAGACCACACGTACAAGTGAATGGACAGTGGTGGATACGGCTTCGCGGACCCACCACAATTGCAGGTGAATTGCCGTCGAGAGCCTCAGCAGGTGCCAAATTCACGCGTTTGCCGTCACGTGTGAGACCGGTCCCACCGCGTTTTCCTGTCAACACTTTAGTTGAAACTGTGCTCTGTTGTTCTTCTAGAGTGTGTCGTGTGTCGTTGTTCACTTGTAACAGTGGTGTGTGTCTGTATCGTACGTGTCGCGAACGACAGAGTAAGACGCCGTCTGTCTTCAGCACGTCGTCGATATCGTTCGTCGATGACTTCGGCAGACTCACCCCCTAGTCGACTCACTCTGTGACGACCACACACGGACACACGAGAGTGTGCGTTCAAATGAATCAGATGAAATCGGGGTTTTAAATAGGGGGACGCGACAACGACCCGACGCTAATGCGCCGGTTCGAACGAAAACAAAACGTCTTCGTCAACAAGGACGCTCTCGGTGAGTCCTACAAACCCGAGCGCATCGAAGAACGCGACGACGAGATTTCGGAGTATATGGACGCCCTCCAACCCGTCGTCGACGGATGGGAACCGAACAACATCTTCCTCTACGGGAACACCGGCGTCGGAAAGACGGCCGTGACCGAGTTCCTCCTCGAGATGCTCCTCGAAGACGTCTCACAGTACGACGACGTGGACTTGAGCGTCATCTCCATCAACTGCAAGACGCTCAACTCCTCGTATCAGGTCGCAGTCGAACTCGTCAACGAACTCCGACCGCCGGGCGCGGAGATAAGTTCGACCGGCTATCCCCAACAGACCGTCTTCAAGAAACTCTTTCAGGAGTTAGACGACGTTGGTGGCACCATCCTCATCGTCCTCGACGAAGTCGACTCCATCGGTGACCGCGACGAATTGCTCTACGAACTCCCTCGCGCGCGCTCGAACGGCAAACTCGAAGACGCGAAAGTTGGCCTCATCGGCATCTCGAACGACTTCAAGTTCCACGACCAACTCGACCCGCGGGTACAGGATACGCTCTGTGAGCGTGAACTGCACTTCCCGCCGTATCAGGCCCCGGAACTCCAGAACATCCTCGAATCGCGTGCCGAAGTTGCCATCGCCGCCGACTCGTGTGAAGAGGGCGTCCTCAATCTCTGTGCCGCACTCGCCGCCCGCGACAGCGGAAGCGCACGCCAAGCCCTCGACTTGCTCAGATTGGCAGGCGAACACGCCGAGAACAAAGACGACGACCGAATCACGCTCGACCACGTCGACATCGCCCGGCAGAAACTCGAACAGGAACGCGTCGTCGAAGGGATGCGCGAACTCACCGAGAACGGTCACTTCGCACTCCTCGCAGTCGTCTCGAAAGCGGCGCACGACGAGACGCCCTGTCGAATGCGTGACCTCTATCAAGAGTACCTCCGCCTGTGCAACTCCGCCGGTATCGACCCACTCGCCCAGCGGTCGGTCCACAACCATCTCTCGGACCTCCGGATGCTCGGCATCCTCTCGGCCGAAGAGAACCGAACCGGGTCGCGGGGGAACTACTACAGTTACGCCCTCGACGTTCCCTTCTCCAGCGCGATGGAAGCGCTCTCGGACGTGCTGTCGCTCGATTCGGTGTTAGACGAGATTCGGAAGACGGCGCGGCAGGCAGAAGCGGTCTAAGCAGGTACCCGCCACGGGCGTCGGCGTATTCTCACTTCTCAGCGGGGCGATTGCGTTCGAAGAGTTGCCACAGTAAGACCACGCTCGCAATCGAGAACGCGACGAACAGGACGAACGAACCGGTCCCAACGTCACCGCTGAAGACAGCCTCCGCCTGACTGACCGCCCCGACGAGTGTGAGGACGAAGAGTACGACGACACCTCGGCGGTTCAGTGTGTCAGGTCTGTCCATACAGTATCATGTACTCGTACCCACATGAAGCTACACAGTAGTGAGCGCTCTTCCGCCGTCGCAGCAGACAGCGGCCGTGGCGACGTTCATCGGTGGCTCACCCGACCAGTCGACCAAACACGAACTCGCTACTCGTTCCGAGGGGGTCGTCCGCCATCCGCGTCTCCAACTGGTCGAACCCTGCCTCTCGAAGTTGTCGAAGCGTCTGTGACCTGCCGGGCGACGAAAAGAACATCTCTCCGCCCATCCATCCGCGACGGACAGTTTCGAACCGCCCACCGGGAAGCGTCATCAGCACACTCCCGCCGGGTTTCAGGACGCGTGCGAACTCACGATAGACCGCCGGGTGCGACTCCCGAGGCACGTGAAACACCGCATGATAGGCCGTAATGGCGTCGACCGACTCGTCGCGCAGCGGTATCTGGAGCATGTCGGCCATGACCAACTGCGCATCTGGAACCGTGCTTCTCGCCAGGTCGAGACCACGCCGAGAGAAGTCGAGGCCGACATTTCCAGCGGGGAGGTTTGCGAGCGTCCGAGCGCCGTCTCCGCACCCGACGTCGAGGACGACTGGGTCGTCTGGGAGGTCGGCGACGAACTCCGAGAGGAGAGCGGCGTCGGACCCGGTGGGGTCTCTGTTCCGGGCGTACGCCTCGGAGACGGTATCCCAGGCGTTCCGCACGGCGTTTCTGTCCATGCCAGTCGTAGGGAGCGAGACGAGATAACAGTCTGTCAGTCGCGCCACTCCCGTCGGTCTCGGCGGTCGAGAGAGACGGTGAGCGCCCGCCAGTCAGAAAATCGACCCGAAGACGACCGACCCGACGAGCATCGTCCCGACCATGACGCCGAGTCCGAACCCGAGAATCCGAGTCATCGCGCGGCGAGCGTCGGGTTCGGTCCACCCCGTTCGCGTGTCGAGGTGGTCTTGCATGGCCTCGATGCCCCGGCCGAGTGCGACGGCACCCGACCAGCCGAGGAGGCCGAATCCGAAGACGAGTGACCCGAGGGCGAACGTCGTGTCGACGGCGGCGGTCACGTCACCAAAGAGGGCAGACCCGACCAGCGCGACGACTGCGACTCCCACGCCGACGACGAGTGCCGTTCCGACGAGGTGAAGCCGAACGGTAGCCCGTTCGGTGAGCGGCGGGCGTTCGTCCGGCGGGTGCTCGGGTGCTGTAGACATCGTAGAAAGGGACGTCGTGGTGAGACGTTAGTCGACCGCTTCGCGCATCCGTGGGTCCAGTGCGTCGCGCATCCCGTCACCGAGGAGGTTGAATCCCAACACGGTGAGTGCGAGGAAGAACCCGGGGAAGAACGACCACCACCAGACGCCGGTGAGGAGGCCTTGGCTCACACCGTTCGAGAGCATCAGCCCCCACGAGGGCGTCCCGGCCTCGGCACCGAACCCGAGGAACGAGAGTGCCGCGAGGTCGATGATAGCGAGACCGAAGTTGAGCGTACTCTGCACCGTGATGGGTGCGAGACAGTTCGGCAAGACGTGTCGAGCGAGCACACGCGGGTCGGCCGCCCCGAGGGCGACTGTCGCGTCGATGTACTCGTTTTCGAGGACGGTCAACGCCGCCCCGCGGACGACGCGGGCGAACCGCGGCGTGTAGACCAAGGTGAGTGCCGCAACCGCGCGCCACAGGCCAAGGTCGTCGGGGAAGATGGCGACGAGCGCGAGCGCCAACAGGAGCGACGGGAACGCGAGCAACACGTCCATCGTCCGCATGATGACGTTGTCGGTCACGTCGCTGTAGTACGCCGCGATGATGCCGAGTGAGACGCCGAGTGTCGTCGACGCCGCGACGGTCACCGTCCCGAAGAGCATCGCGTACCACGCACCGTAGGCGACGCGCGGCACGAGGTCACGCGCCTGCCCGTCGGTCCCGAAGGGGAATTCGAGACTCGGTGCGGCACGGTTCGGGTTCGTCCCCAGTTGCGACTGGGTGATGACCTCGAGGTCGACGAACAGTCTGGCGTAGATTGCGATGAGCACCATCGCGACGATGATGGCAATCCCGGCCAGCGCCAGGCGGTTCGAGAGCAGTCGGGAGACGAACGGCGACGCAGTAAAGCGGTCGATGAGACTGCGCTGGTTGGCGTCCACCGTCGTCTGTGTCGTGGTTTTCGTGTCAGTGCTCATTGTTCGATGCGTGGGTCGAGGATGGAGTAGGTGATGTCGACGCCGAGGTTAACCAGCGTGAACAGGAACGCGAACGTCAGGACGGTCCCCTGCACGATGGGGTAGTCGCCGACCTTGATGGCCTCGACCAGGAGCGTCCCGATGCCGCCGATAGCGAACACCGTCTCCGTCAGCACTGCGCCGCCGAGCAGGCCACCGAACTGGATGCCGATGACCGTGATGACGGGAATCATTGCGTTGCGGAAGCCGTGTTTCAGGACCGTGATCTTCGCGCCTTGGCCCTTCGCCCGCGCGGTCCGCATGTAGTCTTGGCGAATGACCTCCAGCATCGACGAACGCATCATCCGCGAGATGAGCGCCATCGAGTAGATGCCGATGACCGTCGCTGGGAGAATCATGTGCCGTGCCGCGGAGATGAACATCTCCCACTCGCCCGCCAACAGCGTGTCGACGGTGACGAGGCCGGTCACGCGAATCGCCTCGACGTTGTAGAGGACCGAAATCCGGCCGCTCGTCGGGAGCCATCCGAGCACCTGCGCGAACAGCAGGATGAGGAGCGGTCCGCTCCAGAAGATGGGCACACTGATACCGGCGAGTGCGCCGATACGGGTCGTGTGGTCCGTGAAGCTGTCTTGCTTGACGGCGCTCAAAATCCCGAGCGGGATGCCGAGCGAGATGCCGATGAGTTGCCCGTAGATGGCGAGTTCCAGCGTGACTGGCAGCTTGTTCGTGAGAACCTCGCTGACCGGCGTGTTCCGCTGGATGATGAAGGACTCGCCGAACTCGAACTGTGCCGCGTCGACGAGGAATCGGCCGTACTGGACCCATATCGGGTCGTTCAGACCGAGACTCTCTCTGACCTGCTGGACGAACTCCTCGCTGGCCCGCTCGCCGGCGATGGTCAGTGCCGGGTCGCCCGGCGAGAGGTGCAGAATGGCGAAGACGAGCGACGCCACTCCCACCAACACCGGGACGAGCAACAGCAGCCGCTTGAGTACGAATCGTGTCGAAATCATGTATGGAAAGACGACCGGTCAGGCTCTATTCGAGGCTGACCAGGTTGAGGTACGGACCACTGATGGCCGCAATCTGGAACCCACTGACGCGGCTGGAGACGCCACGGAGTTCGTCTGCGTAGTCGAGGTAGACCCACGGTGCCTCGTCGTGGGCAATCTGGTTCGCTTCGTTGTAGAGCGACTCGCGCTCTGCTTCGTCGTAGGACGACTGACCCTGTTCGACGAGGTCCATGTACTCCTGGTTGGCCCAGGCGGAGCGGTTACTGGTGTTGTAGCCTTCGGTGTCGAAGCTGACCCAGTCCTGTCCTTCGGTGAGCTGGTCTTCTTCCACCTGCGGGTGGAGAAGCACGTACATG
>NZ_LOPV01000236.1 GCF_001469865.1 Haloferax profundi | reverse complement strand
CCCACCGGTCACGCGGAAGGTCCATCAACTTGTACGGTTCACCCTCGTCAAACAGTGATGCGAAGATGTCGATTGTATCTTCGTCGTCCCACACCAGAGTAACTCGGTCCCGTTCCGGGTTGTCAACCTCTTCTTCCAGAGCTTCACGTCCAATGAAGTCGTGGTCGAAACTAATCATGTGAGTGTAGCCAAGGTGAGGAATCA
>NZ_LOPV01000235.1 GCF_001469865.1 Haloferax profundi | reverse complement strand
TGCCACTGCTGTTGCACTGCCAACCGCTGTCAGAAAGCTCCGACGTGACGGTTTTCGTATCTTGCTACCACGGCCATCGTGAGATTGGTGCTCATCATTCATGGCAAATACAAACATACCAACACTGGTATATGACACAGGAGTAATGCCTACTCCTGTTGGCTCTTTAAATATGAATTGAGTCGTGACCCGAGATATATCGGGAGTTAATGTGTCCTACATCGGACGAAGAGGAGGGCAAATTGCGGCGGTTGGTTCTCACTGAGGATTTGCAGGTCTGGAAGCGTCCGCAAGAGCGTCGCTGAGAAGTTTCTTTTCGGCTCTTCGAAGGTGTTCCAACACGGTGGGCCGAGTCACGTCGAACTCTCTGGCGATCGCCTCGACAGTGGTCCTTCGTGGCCAGTCGTAGTATCCTCGTTCGAGCGCAAACTCGACGACTTCTGCCTGCCGCTTAGAAAGGCGAGTGGAGGGTCCTGAGAATGGTTTCAATTTCCGTAGCTCGACCGACCCAAGCGACCGAAGTCCGTTGATTATCGCTTTGAGATCCTCTCGGCGAA
>NZ_LOPV01000234.1 GCF_001469865.1 Haloferax profundi | reverse complement strand
GAACTAGACGACGATATCGAAGACACGTGTTCGCCCGTGGAATTGGCTCATCCGCTGGAGCATACCGTGGTTTTCACGAATTATTGGGAGTGCACCTGAGGACCGCTTCGTGAGTAGCAATTGGTCATCACCGACGCGTTCGACAGTACGAACTACATCACTCGATCGTAGGATCTCGGCCATGTATTCTCGCTGTTCTCCAGCATCGATGACGAATCGGATATCTCTCTCACCGAGTACCTCACAGTTCGTTACGACAAACGGGCCATCTGCGAGTTCACTCACCTCTGAGAGAATGTAATCCTCGTCTAGTTCCAATAAAATTGTAGCCCTGAGCATGGTTTGACTGAGTCACGTGTGTCCCTCTCTGATAGGCGATTCCAGGATGGTTGACTAAGTGTATAGCTTCTGTAGCATACTCTGTAATAGGTGTATCTTTTGTGATGAGACGGACGTCCTCCAGGAAGTCGTGTCGGTTACTCAGGATAATGTCGTGAGTACTTCCTTTTGATGCTCCCAGAAACGCGATGCGAGGAATATCCAGCAGGTGGTTCTAGTCTCG
>NZ_LOPV01000233.1 GCF_001469865.1 Haloferax profundi | reverse complement strand
GACAGGGCAGCGTTGGCAGAAATACCACCCGCCTCCCGAAGCCCTATCGGTGAACCGAACAGAACCAGTGTATGCGAAATTCTAATCGAGAATGGACCCTCGCCGAGCGACCAGAGGGCGAACCAGATTCAGACACCTTCGAACTCCGAGAGAGCGACGTCCCCGAACCAAACATCGGCGAACTCCGAGTCCGCGTCAAGTATCTCTCTGTAGACCCGTACATGCGTGGCCGTATGCGAGACGCAGAATCGTACGCCGAACCGTGGGACGTGGGCGATGTGCTTCGCGGTGGCATCGTTGGCGAGGTCACAGAAAGCAAGAGTGACCAATACGAAGCAGGCGACCTCGTCACCGGGAACGGAACGTGGGCGGACTACAGCATTCTCGATGCGGACGACGTCGCGCCTGTGGACCCAGAGATTGTAGACCCGCCAGCATATCTCGGCGTGCTTGGGATGCCTGGTCGAACGGCTTACTTCGGCTTGCTCGAAGTTGGTGAGCCTCAGCCTGGTGACACCGTGGTTGTCTCCGGTGCGGCAGGCGCAGTCGGGTCAGCAGTCGGTCAAATC
>NZ_LOPV01000232.1 GCF_001469865.1 Haloferax profundi | reverse complement strand
ATCAAAAGACCACGTGGCTCACCGAAGACCTCGGGTTCGACGCCGCAATCAACTACAAAACCACCGACGACTACCGCACTGCTCTGGACGAGGTCGTACCGGAGGGTGTGGACGTCTACTTCGACAACGTGGGCGGGCCAATCACTGATGCTGTATTCACGAAACTCAACCTGGACGCACGCGTCGCCGTCTGTGGCCAAATCGCTCATTACAACGACGAAGATGTTCCGATGGGACCGCGAAAACTGCCGATGCTCATAGCACCGCGTGCACGAGTGCAGGGCTTACTCGTGAGTGACTACGCGACGCGATTCGAGAAAGCAACTGAGCGACTTGGAAAGTGGGTTGGATCTGGTGATCTGAAACACCGCGAGACGGTCGTCGAGGGCTTAGAGAATGCACCGGGTGCGTTCCTCGGACTCTTCTCTGGCGACAATATTGGAAAGCAGGTGGTTCGAGTCTCCTGAATACAGCGCGCGTATCGGCCATAGGAAATTTCCGGCTGCCGACTATCCGAGTCGAGAGATAGAGTATCTATTCTTCAATCGTCAGTGTGTAACTCCACCCAAACTCTTCCCACGACGTGTCCGCTCTAACCTTCGGCACAAATGTCCCCCGAGTTCGAGCAGGTGCATTGGGTGAGAAATCGCGTAGCTTCTCGACATCGAGATGGAATGGTTCCTTGCTGGGTTGAGGTCCTTCAGACGTGCAACAGCCTGAATCGCCCAGCGACCAACCCAAGTGTCGCTCCAGTGAAGTGGGCCATGAGCGCACTCCCAGGCGCGCTGTATTGCATCGTGAGCACGAGGGCTATTACGACGATCATAAGCACGACGGCCCACAGTGGGACGCGCAGGCGGTCGAGTAGGATCTTCGAGGCGATATTCGAAGTGAGAACGTAGCCGACGAGGGCGAACACAGCGCCACTTGCACCGAGGACACCAATCGGAAAGCCAAACAGAGACAGTGCGAAGACCTGAACCGCTCCAGCTGTTGCCCCGGTCACGATGAAATACAGATGGAACCGAGCCCACGACGTCGACATCGCTACCAACCCACCGGCCACAACGAGCACCACTGCATTACTGAGGAGGTGTCCCAGACCAATATGTGCATACACACTCGTGACAAGCGTCCAGGGGTGGGCGCCTAACGGCGCGGTGAGGATAAACAGGTTGCGACCAAACCCTACAAACGCA
>NZ_LOPV01000231.1 GCF_001469865.1 Haloferax profundi | reverse complement strand
CACCGAGACGACGATCATAAGAACGAGTGTCTGCACGACGGGATTCCACACAATCGCCTCTAGAAGCGTCTCGTCGGTTTCCGGATGGGGTTCTTCCACGAAGGACCTGTACTCGTCTGCCATTGTAGAGAATACTAGCCAGATCTGAATAAGCGTGGCCTTAGCGACACCCGGGGCTTCCCCTCACCTGAGAGACTCCAAGGTGGTCGAAGAGGTTTGTTCAAGCTCTATGGGTTTCTACAGAGGAAACAAGGCGAGTGCCTCGGGGTCGTACGGAAATCTCTGGTTTCCGTGATGACGAGACGCTTCACGTCTCGAACCACTTGACCCCGAGGCGGTTCACTGAGGTTTTAGCCGTTTAGTCACATGGTCGTTGTCTGGCATCTATCTCTCAGTTGAGGCACCCGCGAATATTCTCACCCCATCAA
>NZ_LOPV01000230.1 GCF_001469865.1 Haloferax profundi | reverse complement strand
TGGATATTCGAAACCCAAGTTGGCTCCGTGAGCCGCTGAACAATACCTCCCCGAGTGTGGGTCCCGACACACTAAGCAGTGGCCAAATCTGTATTATAATCTAGAAAATCTCTAGGTATTAGTATTTAATCTACAAATTGAACAATCAACAGAATTTAATCCCCGAATGAATTTGATATTGTTGAGAATTGGGCCTTGGGGACAGGCTCGGTCAAAAACGACGTACATGTTCAAATCAAATAACAACGCTTCCAATACAGTCTCTATCGCAACACAAGAATCGCCTCGTTCTGTTTCTCCCGGTCGCGTT
>NZ_LOPV01000229.1 GCF_001469865.1 Haloferax profundi | reverse complement strand
ACCTCCTTTTACCTCTCTCAGCCTGTCGAAGCACAGGAAGGCGTCATCTGTAGTCCAGACAAACTTCTCGGTGAGTTCTGCCGGCGCTCTGCAATAGAACAAGACACCACTGTTTCCAGTAAAACTAGCAGGAGTCAAAAGGAGGTTATCTGCGGTGATGCGTGAGTATATCCGCGTCACCCCGACATCCCAAGAAATCGGAAGTAAGGGTATCGTCGAGGTTCTCAGCAGTCTTCACAAGCTGACGTCAACCTCGTCGAAAGGGCTCCTTGGCAAGTTGAATCCATTCAATACCACCCAGCCACCACGCTTCGAATTTCTCGCGATAAGTGAGGGTAAAGACCGGCCAGTTGAGTTCTATTACGGTGCAACTGAGCATCTCGATACGCTTGAGTCACGACTTCTTTCGATTTATCCGTCAACGTTCGACATCGAGCGGACAGAGTTTGATCCTGCTCAGAAACTCATTCCGGAACACGAGTACACTCCCAAAGAGTACCAAGAGGCGCTCGAAGCCGGAAAACTATGGGAGGAGTTTGATGAAGGTGACGAAGATAGTCACTCGAAAGCGCCTGAAATACCTGACTCAGAGGCTGAGACAGCGCCACTCTACGCTCGCCCGGCGATCGACCAACTCCAACCAATTGGCGTACAGTGGTGGGGGTCTGCCGAACGAAAGCGGGACTGGATGACGACACTCGTTCCATTCTCGGATTCAACGGCGAGGGACGATGCAGGTTCCAACTTTTCGATTACCCCGTTAGCGAGACTCATCGACCATTTGAGTGAGTTCGAACATCCAGTCGGATTGCAGGTTGTCTTCCAGCGACATCCCGATTGGGAAGCTGACGCACACCTA
>NZ_LOPV01000228.1 GCF_001469865.1 Haloferax profundi | reverse complement strand
ATAAATGGACGAGATACGTTTGGACAGCGACTGATCGGACCTCTTCTTGAGGATAGTAACCTTAGCTACGAGGAAAAACGTAGGCAACGAGAACGCAATCTATCAGAAAACACTCAAGACAGGATTGACCGAGTCACTGCAAAGCGTCCAAGGCAGACCTTCGCGGTCAATCTGCGTGCGGTTGCTGTGCCACCGACTGATGTCGACACAGGCTTCGTAATTCCAGAGATTAGGTCTCATTCCAATCTTCGATCCATTGGATGGTCCATTCTACGGGTTCGATGGCCAGCCAGCCTGGCAAAAGGGATGGTTCAAACGAACGAGACAAAAGAACGCCCGAAAGCACCTCCGGAAGGTCCTAGACCGAGAGTTGGAGACCGGTCGTGGAAAGACACGACCAGAACTCATCTTGAACGCTGACGAGTTAGCGAACTT
>NZ_LOPV01000227.1 GCF_001469865.1 Haloferax profundi | reverse complement strand
GTTGTCGGTGTACCAACCGAGGAAACAGGCGTCGTGGCGGCCCTGTGCCGTGTATTCGAGGAACGGACCGAACGACTGCTGGTTGATGTCGACTTCGATGCCGATGTCACCGAGGTTGGACGCGACAGTCTCTGCGGTCTGAATCGGCGACGGGTTGTACCCGCGTGGGTTCTGGAACGTCGCGAGTTCGAACGAGAAGCCGTCACCGTAGCCGGCCTCTTCGAGGAGGCTCTGTGCCTGCTCGGGGTCGTACGGGTACGGGTCGAGGTCCGAGTTGTGACCGAGGACGTTCGGTGGGAGTGGCTGGCTCGCCTGCGTCGCGAAGCCGGAGTAAATCTCGTTGACGATGGCTTCGGTGTTGATGGCGTAGCTCACTGCCTGGCGGACGCGCTTGTCGCGGAACTCCTCACGGCTCGCCATGTTGAACGCCATGTAACCGATGTTGATACCCTCGGTTCGGACGAGTTCGGCGTTGCTCGCGTTCTCGACCTGGATAGACGACTGCGCACCGAGGCCGTCGATGATGTCGAGTTCACCGCTGGCGAGCGACTGCGCACGCGTGGAGTTCTGGCCGATGGTGACGAAGACGACTTCGTCCACGTTCGGACCGTCGCCCCAGTAGTCGGGGTTCGCCGACAGACGGATGAGTTCGTTCGCGTCGTCGAGGTTCTCGAGTTGGAACGGACCGGTACCGACAGGGTTCTTGTTGAGGTCCGTGCCGTACTCCTCGATTGCAGCCTGGGAGTGAACGGCCGCCGCGAACATCGCCAGGTTGCGCAGGAACGGCGCGTACGTCTGGGTCAGCTGAATCGTCATCGAGTAGTCGCCGTCGACCTGAATCTCGTCGATCCAGGCTCCGAGCGTGAACGGACCGTAGGCGGAGACGTAGTCGTCGCCACCGTAGTACTCGTAGTCGGAGTCGACGAAGCGGCGGTACGTCGCGACGAAGTCCTGTGCGGTGAACTCCTCACCGTTGTGGAACGTCACGCCTTCGCGGAGCGTGATGGAGGCCGTCTGGCCTTCGAGACTGTACTCGGTCGCGAGTCCCTGCGTCAGCGTGGACTTGCCCGGTTCGAAGTTGATGAGCGTGTCGTAGAGTTGCTCGGTGACCTTCGCAACCTCACCGCTCGTACTGTTCTGGAAGTCGAGCGTGGGCGAGTGGCTCCCACGACCGTAACGGAGGACCTGCGGCGACCCGCTGTCGTCGCCGTTGCCACCATCGTTAGACTCGGTTTCGGTCGTATCGGCACCACCAGTATCCTCGGTGGTCGTCTCTTCGCCGTTACCGCCGGTACAACCAGCGAGTGCCGCGGTGGCCGCGGCCGTCCCCGCCGCGCTCAGGAAGCGGCGTCGGGAGACACTATTGCCATCTTGTGACATACGAGTAACTATCAATCACACCCTATAAAAATAACGAAGCGAGCGGCCGGCGAATGAGAGACAGCGGCGACTCGCTCCGGTAAATATCCGGAATTATCGAAAAGGGATTTCCTCGGATGTGAGTAGTTTTCCGATTAGTTATCCAACAAGTGGCACGCCGCGGGGTGGTCGGCCGTTCCGAGTTCGGGTGCGTCCCGCTCACAGACACTTTCGAACTGGTCGCGGAGCACGTCGGCGGCGTGTTCCCAGTCGTCGTCGACGACGTACCCGAGCGCTTCGTCGATGACTTCGACCAGTTCGGGAGACAACGAGTGCGAGAGGTGTGACTCGCGGAGTTCGTCGACGACAGCGCCGTGGTCGGCGGTGCCGCCGTCTGCGCTCACTGTCGCTGCCTCTCGTCCACTGCCTTCCGTCGCCTCTTCGCGCGCAGTCGCGACGTCGAGGCTCTGCTTTTCGATCCGTTGGCGGAGGTCCATCACTTCGCGGTACGCGGCCTGTTCGATATCGAGGTCTTCCGGCGGGATGACCTGCGGACACCGCGTCCGGAAGTGGCACCCCGACGGCGGGTTGATGGGACTCGGTACGTCGCCTTCGAGGATGATACGGTCGTCCGTCGAAGCCGCCGGGTCCGGTTCGGGAATCGCCGACAAGAGCGCCTGCGTGTAGGGGTGCCGCGGGTCGTCGAACAACTCGTCGGTCTGGGCGACTTCGACGATTTCGCCGAGGTACATCACGGCGATACGGTCCGAGATGTGCCGGACGACGGAGAGGTCGTGCGCGATGAAGAGGTAGGTCAGACCGAAGCGCTCTTGGAGGTCTTCGAGCAGGTTGAGAATCTGCGCCTGCACGGACACGTCGAGTGCCGAGACGGGTTCGTCGGCGACGATGAAGTCCGGGTCGACGGCGAGGGCGCGAGCGATACCGACACGCTGGCGCTGACCACCCGAGAGTTCGTGCGGATAGCGGTCGTAC
>NZ_LOPV01000226.1 GCF_001469865.1 Haloferax profundi | reverse complement strand
GCGAGTTCGTGGACCTTCTCTGCGAATTTTCGCCCCTTCTTCGTCAGTCGGTCTTTGGTCTCGGCGATGTCGCTCGGGACGGCCACGTAATCGACGTCGCCCATGTCCATCACGTACATCGCGTGAATCGTCGCGTCGTTTTCTCGCGCGACGCGAACCGCTTGCCGCGCCGCTCGCATCGCTGCTTTGCTTCCATCTGTCGGAACCAGAATCGCGTCGATGTGTGTCTCTCCTTGGTATGCCATACGTACGGGTACGCCACCATAGACAATGAATTGACACTAACGTTCTCCGAGAACGAGAACACCCCAGACAGTGCCAGAACACGACGATTGAGGGTCTTCACGGGTCGACACCCTACGAAAAGAACTGCCCAGCGAGTTAGCGACGGAGAGACTCTACCAGCGGTGTCGTTTTGATGGACGAATCAGTCATCGTCATCGTCGTCATCATCGTCGTCGTCGTCTCGTTCGTACTCTCGTTCGTCGTCGTCGTCGTCGTCGTCGTCGTCGTGACCGCGTCCTTTCTTTCGCCCTCTCTCGCTTTTCTCTTTCTCTCGTTTTCCTCGCTCCTTTTCCTTCTCTTTCTCTCGTTTTTCTCGCTCCTTTTCTCTCTCCTTCTCCCGTTTTTCCCGCTCTTTATCTCGTTCGTCCTTCCACTCCTCGCGTTTTTCTTTGCGCTCTTCGCGGGCCTCGTCGCGCGCTTCCTTCCAGTCGTCCTCTCCGTTATCGCGTTTTTCTTGCCACTCGTCGCGTTTTTCTTTCCACTCCTCGCGGGCCTCGTCGCGCGTCTCTTTCCAATCCTCCTCGTCCTTCTTGTCGTCGTCTTTGTCCTTCTTGTCGTCTTCCGGTTTCTCGGGTTCTTCGGGAGTCTCTGTTGGGACTGGTGTCTCCTCGGGCACTTCGACAGTCTCACAGGATATCGTGACCGGTTCTTGGAGGTTCAGCGGTTCTCGTGTCAGACTGTTCCACCCGCCGGTGAGGACGTACCATCCACTGATGAGTCCAGAGAAGTACTCGCCGTAGAGCGCGGCAGCGGTGTTGTACGCTGGGTTAATCGTGAACGAAAACTCTCCGGAGAGGTAGCCGAGCACACCGCCGTCTGTACGCCCGCCGTCCCACGTCCAGTCGATTGTGTGCTCACTTCCGCTTACGTCCCATCGGTCGTAGTTCGACACCGCCTGTTCGCCCGTGTCGGGATAGGTGTACAGGTCGTCTTTCACGAGCCACGTCGCGCCGCTGGGGACGCCCGTGAGTCGCCACGTGACAGCACTGCCGTCGCCTGGCCCACCGTGGAGAACTACGAGACTGACTCCGTTCGGGCCATCGTAGAGAAACATCAGTGACTCCTGTTCTTCCAAGAGGTACGAGAGCCCAACCGACTCGTAGTATGGGCCTTCGCCAGGATCTGTGGCCCCGTTGTCGCCGCCGTACTGGTCCGGAATCCGAAGGTCGTAGAGTTCCGTGACGGGTGTGTCGCCCGTGAGCAACGAGATTTCGTATTCACGACTCCCCTGTGTCACGCGGTACACCTTCGTCGCCTCACCGTCGCCCTCATTTGCGGCGACCTGTCCACCGAGTGCACTCGCGAGGAAGAATCCGCCAGTCAATTTGAGCGCAGACCGTCTGTCGAGCGGGAATCCGCTGTCGGAATTCGAAGGACCTGTCATCAGGCTCAATTGACAAATAAAACGTATTGTTATGTGTCGCTTACAAGAGCTTCTGCTTCCATTAAGTACAGTTACAGAGACCGTTGAGCCACGTGTCGGTGGTCCCTAATCGCATATCGAAGACGCTCTTCGATGGAGCCAGAGAAGTGTACACGTTGTTCGCACGAAGATGCCGCCTCCCGGATTGTGAACCGCGGTCGCTCACTGCGTTCGCTCCCTGATTCAACTCCGATCGGGTCGCATTCTGGATTTCACCGCGACTCGCTCCGCTCGTCGGGTTGAAATCACAGAAGTGCCGCCTCCCGGATTTGAACCGG
>NZ_LOPV01000225.1 GCF_001469865.1 Haloferax profundi | reverse complement strand
GGCCTGCCCCGACGAGACTGCGTCGCGGGCGAAGAGTGCGAGCAGGTAGTCACCAGTCACGTACTCACCGTTCTCGTCGACGGCGACCAGACGGTCAGCGTCTCCGTCGTGGGCGAGTCCGACGTCTGCGTCGAGGGCAGGGACAGTCTTCCTGAGTGCAGTGAGTGTCTCGGCGTTGGGTTCACTCTTTCGAGCAGGGAACCGACCGTCTCGTTGCCCGTCGATAGTGTTGACCGTCGCACCGAGTTCGTAGAGGGCATCGACCGAGACGCGACCGGTCCCGTTGCCGAGGTCGAAGGCGATAGAGACGTCGTCGAAAGAGTCGAACGAGTTGACGAGGTGGTTGACGTGACGGGTCGGCCCGTCGGGCCACTCGCGTTCTTCACCGAGTTCGTCCCACTCGGCGAGCGAGACTTCGTTTCGGTTGAGTCGATGGACGATATCGCGGGTCTGGTCTCTGTCGAAGGCGCGGCCACTCGGCGTCCAGAGTTTCAGGCCGTTGTCCGACGCGGGGTTGTGGGACGCAGTGATTCCGATACCTGCGTCTGCGCCGAGCCATCCGACGGCACGGGCGACAGTCGGCGTCGAGACGACACCGAGGCGAACGACGTCCGCACCACACTCACGAACACCTGCGCTGACAGCGTCCGCGAGGACGTCGCCACTCAGTCGTGCGTCTTGTCCGATGACGACAGTCCGGGCGTCACACCCGACTGCGCGGCCGATACGGAGGGCGAGGTCTGCGGTCACGGTTCGGCCGACCGGACCACGGATTCCACTCGTTCCGAACATATAGATTGTGACGCGAACAGAACGTTTTGGTATACGTCACCTACTCTCGGTGTCAGATTTTCAGGCAACACCTACTCGGTGTTGCAGAAAAGAGACCGGCCCAGAAAGTGCCCGGGTACTGGGAGGTCTGTCGTTAGTGGAGGGGCTGTGCGTCGTCGAGAGACACGATTTCGAGGGAGCCGAGTGCGTCTACCGTCACTCGATATCCAGCGTACGAAAAGGAGAGAATCGCGTCCTCGGAACAGTCGAAAACAGTGTTGAGGGCATCAGGGTCGATGGTCTGAGCGAGTGGCGGTAGCCTCGTTGGACGGGTGTCCTCGATTGCCGCAATACTCAGTACCACGTTCGTACTCAGAGGCTCGGACGTATCTCTGTCGATTCGGTACATCCCAGTCTCTTCTTCGTACGTTACCCGTGATTCCTTCCATTGCATCGTCTGTGCCATCATGGTGCTTGACACCCGTGTTTCTGATTTCACGGGTCTTAAAACCGTGCTATTTGTGAACAGTAGTGATTCGTGAAGGTCACAAAGTCGGATACGTTGGGGGAGTGTTGGACAACGAGCGCACTATAAATAATCGTGTTAAATCCAGAATCACCGAATTTCTCAGCGACGTGCGAACAGTTCCTGTGTCTTCTCGCGTGCTTCTGCCGTCGATATTTCGCGATTGTACAATGCTGCCCCCGGTTCCAACAACGACCCACCCGACACGAGGGGTCCCACATCGACTGGACCAAAACCGATATCACGAATCAACTCGGCGACGACAGCCTTCGCCTCGGCGTCGTCTCCCGCGAGGAAGATGGCGAATCGCTCGGATTCGTCGAGTTCGGGATGGCCGAAATCACGGAGTGTCTCCCAGTATATCGTGTTGAACGCCTTCACTACGCGTGCGTCGGAGAGTTGCGACGCGACGACTTCCGAGGACGTTCGGTCGCCGAGGTCGATGACGTGGAAGTTCTCCGTGTACGGGTTCATCGCGTCGACGACGACTTTGTCCGCGAAGGTATCGGCGTCCGGGAGCGACTGGCGTCTCCTGAAGGGAACCGCGAGGAATACCACGTCGCCGAACTCCACGGCCTGTTCTGGCACGACGGCATCGAGGCTCGAGCCAAACGTCTCTGAGAGGTCTTCCAGAGAGTCGGGACCGCTCGTGTTGGCGATAGCGACGTGGTGGCCTGCCTCGACGAACAACTGGGCCACCGTCCCACCGAGTCGGCCTGCACCGAGTATCCCAATGTCCATGAACTAAGATGATGGTTTGACAAGTTGAATCTTGTGTCCGTTCTCACCCAGCGCGCACAGGTGCAAATTCGGTCCGTTCAGCACCCACAGCACGACGATTTCGGGTCGATAGCCTCACAGTATCTCGGTTCTAGGGGTGAAGTAGGAGGGGGTTACCCTACACATATCATTTCAGTTAGTAGAACAATTAGTAAGAGAATAACGGATACAGACGTTCAGCGTTCGGATACGTTCTGTATATCAGGACAGTCATAAACTAATATACATGTCGTCGTACGTATCATCATGCACAGACGTTACTTTCTGGGTGGGGTCGGGGCAGGTATGGCACTCGTCTCAGGGTGTCTCGGCGGTGGCAACGCTCCGACCACACCGAACCAAGCCGACGGGTCGAGCGACGACAAGCAGACTGTGACGCAATCGCCAGACGGTCGCAGTACGCCAGAATCGACACCTGAACCGACGTCCGAACCGACAGCGGAGGCGACACCCGAACCAGTCCCTGCGTCGTCGCCCGAAGACAGAATCGACTTCACACGTGACGCGTCCGACCCGGACGTCGTCGGGACGTTACTGACGAAGGGACCGATTCCGGGCGTCGTCGTCTCCTCTGACCTCCCGTTCGCCACGGCGTGGCAGAACTACGCCAAAGTCGACGAGGAGGACGGCACCTACAGCGTCGGTCTCTCGGTGACGACTCAGTCGTCGATTGGGCGCCTGAGCGTCGTCGGAAAGGTGTTCGACGAGTCCGGCAAACTCGTCAGCGCCGACACCGACGTGAGCAACAACATCCCCGGTGGCGAGAAGGCCCTCATCCACCTCGTGTTCGACGGCGACGTCGCGAAGATGTACTACTTCGAAATCGACCTCGTGACGCCCAACTAGCGGACGGTTACGCCCCTCCCGCGTACGCGTCGAACTCTTTTCCGCGAACCGCGAAGTACGTGACACCGACGAGGCCAACGACCGATGCGACACCGAACGCGAGTGTCGGATTGGACGCGTAGAGCCATCCACCGAGTGCGGCACTCGGGATGACGATGGTATTTCGAATGAGGTAGTACGCGCCGGTGACTCGCCCCCCAGCGTTCTTCTCCGCGGGGCCGACGATGAGTGCCTTGTGCGCGGGCAGGCCAGCGAACCGGAGGCCCGAGAACGCGAAGAGTGCGACGAGGACCCACTGGTTACTGGGCGCCAAGATGAGCAAGAGAGGAAAGACGGCGTAGACCGAAAAGCCCAGTGCGACGACCGGTTTGAGCCCCGTTCGCTCGGCGAGTTTCGAGACGGGAAGTTTCGTCACGATAGCGACGACCATCTCGACGCCCAGCAGGATGCCGAAGAACGCGTCTGGTCGGAGCGAGACACCGAACCCAGAGAATCCGACGGCGAGGAAGTCGGTGACGACGATGACGAAGAAGACGTACACCATCCCGTTCCCGAACCGAACGAGTGTGTCGGCGACGAGGAGTGGGCGAAGCGTCTCGGGGAGCGACTGCAGGTCAGTCCGAAGTTGCGAGAGGCCTTCGAACGTCTTTCCGAGCGAGTCTTCGCTGGCGTCGTAGAGGAAGTGCTGTGCAACCGTGGCGACGATACCGAACGCAGCGGCGACGACGAGGACGTACTTGAACCCGACGACGAACGACGCCGTCGCGGCCAACAACGCAGCAGCGATGAGTGGGCCGAGCAGAAACCCGACGCGGCGGAATATCTCGGTACTGGCGAACCCCATCGCGAGTCGCGACGGCGGGACACTCTGCTTGACGATGGCGAACGTCGCACCGAGGCCGAACGACTTCCACGCCTGCGTGAGAAACAGACCGACGAACACCCAAATCCACGGTTCGAGCGAGAGACCCCCGACTGTCACCGGGGGAATCGACGGTGCGACGAACCAGACGAGGAACCCGGCAGACGAGATTGTCCCGAAGAGGGTGAGCGAGACACGAGACCCGAGTCGGTCCGAGAGTGCACCGCCAGGGTACGGGTAGAGTGCGCCGATGAGGTTTCCGACGCTCCCGTAGAGACCGACGACAGTCGCGCCGGTACCGAGGACGCGAAGGTACTCGGGGATGTACCGACCAGTCATCTGAAACGAGAGACTGAAGCCGAGCATCGCCAGCGAGAGGACGAGGACGTCGCGTTCGAGGCCGACGAACTGCCGAAAGGAGTCGAACGCGTCTACGGAGTCTCGACGAGCTTCCATCGGTTGCTCAGTTCGCCCGTGTGAGCAAGAAAGTATGCGACTCGGTTAGGATTCGGTCGGGGGGTCGACCCAGACGACCAGCCCATCGTCCGTTCGAACGATACCGCGCGTTCGTTCGTCTCCAAACGGGGAATCGTCAACGTCACGAGGGTCCAGGTCGGTGACGCGATAGACTTCGTCGACGAGCCACCCGTAGACGTCGTCTTCTTCTTTGCCTGTGTCGAAGACGATGACTCGCGACGCTTCGGGATTCGACCCGACACCGAGCAGTCGAGCGGTGTCGACGAGTGTGGTCGTCACGCCACGGTAGTCCATCACACCGACGACGTGCGGCGGGGCGTCGGGGAGTGACCGAGATAGCTGACGGTCGATAATCTCTGCGACCGAGTCGAGGACGACGCAGTACCGTTCGTCTCCGACGGTGAACTCGAGAACCTGTGTCGGTTCGTCGAGAGTAGTGTCGGAGTGGCCTCCAACGGCCATCTACGCCCCCCGCTGGGAGAGTTGGTCCTCTGCGTCGTCGAGGTCGTCTTCTATCGTCTCGACTTCGTCGTCGACGTGTTGGATGAGGAGTCCGAGTTCGGCAATCTTGGCAGTTTGCTCTTCGGAGGCGGCCGCGACCTGATTGATTTCGCTCGCGACTTCCTCTGCACCACGGGACGTCTCGTCGACCAGACTGGCGACTTCCTCGGTGCTCGCGGCCTGCTGGTCCGTCGCGCGGGCGACTTCCTCGGCCCCTTCGGCGGCCTCTTCGACGGCCACGTCGATGCTCCGAAGGGCAGACACGGCAGAGTCGACTTCCGTGATACCCTCGTTGACCTCCTCGTTCGCCTCCTGGATGTTCCCGACGGTGGTCTTGGTCGTCGACTGGATGTCGTCGACGACTTCCTCGATTTCAGAGACACTCTCGCGCGACTGCTCTGCGAGACTCTTCACTTCGTCTGCGACGACGGCGAACCCGGACCCGGCCTCACCCGCCCGTGCGGCCTCGATGGAGGCGTTGAGCGCGAGCAGATTGGTCTGGTCGGCAATCTCGTTGATGACTTCGACGACGCTGTCGATTTGGTCGACCTTCTCACGGAGTTCGAGAATCTCCTCGTGAACGTCAGAGGTTGCCTCGTCGACCGTCTCCATCGCCGATGCAGCGCTGTCTGCGGAGTCGCGCCCTTCAGAGGCGAGTTCGCGGGCCTGGTCGCTCATCGACTTCGTCTGTTCGGCACTCGACGCAATCTCTTCGACGCTGGCACTCAGGTTCGAGACTTCGCCAGCGACTTCGCGCATGTTCTCGGACTGGACGGTGGCCAACTCGCTAATCTCTTGGGCGCTGATTGCCACCGTCTCGGAGGCGTCCGAGAGTTCTGCCACTGCTGCTTCTATCTCGTCGGTCGCGTCGTCGACATCGTCGACGTCGTCGAGGACGTCCACCGAGTCTGCCGCCGCACCACCGGTGAGGTGTCCGACTGCCGTGTCGGTGCCACCGTCAGTCTCGGGAGCTTCGTCGTCAACAGTCAGGGTGTTGTCAACCGTCATGGACGAATCGTGTGCTACAGGAGGTATAACTTCTATTCCCCACGTATCAATAAAGATAATCCAAAGATAAGAGTTTCAACAAGATATAAATCTAATATTTCCCTATTGGAGTGGTCGCTTGTCAAAGTTCTCAAGAACGCGTTTGTTCGTCTGCAACCGGCCACGAGTCAGTCAGAGTTTATAAGTGCACTTGTCCGGTCAAGTCCCACAGCGCGTCCTCACGGGGACGAGACGCACCAAAATCAGACAGCCCCGTTTACTTTTCGCGCCTCCGCTTACCAGGTTCGACGACTAATCTGAGCCACGACGAACCCACCGATTGCGACGAGAACGATAGACCCGCCAGCAGTGATTCCATAGAGGTAGGCGAGTGTGACACCGGCAACCCCGGCGACCTCCGCTGCGACAACACCGTACAACAGCGAACCCTTGTAACTTCGGCCGAGTGGTGCCGCAGTGACGACAGGAATCACGAGGAGCGCTGCGACGAGGATGACGCCCATTATCTGCATCGCACTGACGACGACGAAGGCAGTGAGGATGGAGAGGAGTGTATTCATCGCTCGCACGTGGACTCGCGACGCTCGGGCCGCCGTCTCGTCGAACGTCACGTACAACAACGGACGGTACGCCGCAGTCACCGCGACAGCGACCACCAGTGCCATCGAGACGAGGAGTCCGACGTCGGCGCGTGAGACGGTTGCGAGTGACCCGAAGAGGTACTGGTTGATACCCACCGAAATCCCGCCATCGGTGAGCGAGATGAGGACGCTCCCCAGTGCGAACCCACCGGTGAGGACCATCGCGAGTGCGGCGTCGCTTCGGGCGTCGGTGTACTCGACGAGGACTTGCACGACGAGTGCTGCAATCGTCGCCACGACGAGTGCACCCACGAGCGGTGGGACGGAAAGCGCAAGGGTCGCGTCGAGAAACAACGCGACAGCGACGCCGGCGAAGGCGGTGTGCGCGAGGGTGTCGCCGACCATCGACAAGTCACGGTACACCAAGAACGACCCAACCAGTGGTCCGACCACACCGATACACAGGACCGACAGGTACGCCCGTTGCATGTACGGGTACGTCAAGAATTCGAGGCCCGTCACGTCCGCAAGCCACGAGAACGACCCGTCCACGACGGCGGTGAGGAACCAATCGAAGAGACCCGAGAGGGCGTTAAAAACGAACAACGGCGTCAGTAGGTCGCCGAACGAGACAGGAGCAGCCGCGACGAGCGAGATGACATCGCTCACGACTGTCCCTCCGTCGCGTTCTCGTCAGATGAGACAGTGGCGTCGTGATGGTGGTGCGTGTGGTCTAACACCCGCTGGTCTGTGCCGTAGGCCGCAGCGAGTGCGTCGCTGTCGGCGAAATCGTCCGACGGGCCGTGGAAGAACAGTCGCTTATTCAGACACGCGATTCGGGAGGCACGAGCAGTGACGACGCCGATGTCGTGTTCGACCAGCACGATAGTCATCCCCTGGTCGTTGAGTTCGCCGAGAAGCGTGTAGAACGACTCGCGAGATTCGGCGTCGAGGGCGACTGTGGGTTCGTCGAGTGCGAGTAACTCGGTCTCCGCGGCGAGTGCACGCGCGACGAACACGCGCTGTCGTTGGCCGCCGGAGAGCGACCCGACCCGTCTGTCCGCGAGGTCGAAGATATCGACACGTTCGAGCGCGTCGTCCACCGCGGCGTGGTCAGCGGCCGAGAACCGGCCGAACAAATTGCGGGGGTACCGACCCATGCGAACGACTTCGCGGACGGTGATTGGCATGTCTCTGGCCGTCTTCGTCACGTCCTGTGCGACGTACGCGACACGCTCGCCGTCGGCGAACTCGTGGGCCGGTTCGCCGAACAGGCGGACCTCACCGCTGTCGGGGCGTTGGAGTCCGAGCATCAACGTCAACAACGTACTCTTTCCCGACCCGTTCGGCCCGACGAGTCCGAGGAAGTCACCTTCCGGTACGTCGAGGGAGACACCATCGACGACGGGGACGTCACCGTACGAGAACACCACGTCGTCGAGTGAGACGGCAGTCATCGTGCGTCGAGTGCAGTTCTGAGCGACGGAAGATTAGTCTCTCGCATGATGTCGATGTACCCCCAGTCGTTCTCATCCCACTCCTGTGTCAGACCGGGAATCGACGTCAGGGGGAGTACGTCCTCCGCGTCCGTCTCGGTGACGAGTTGCTGCGCCGCCCGGTCGGACTCCAACGGGTCGGCGAGGATGTGTCGGATTCCGTGTTCCTCGATAGTCGCCTGGGCGCGTTCGATATCCCGCGGTGACGGTTCGTCGTCTGGTGAGAGTCCAGTGAGCGCGACGACGTCGAAGTCGTAGCGGTCGGCGAGGTAGCCGTAGGCGTCGTGGCCTGCCACGAGAATCACGTCTCGTTCGCGGGATTCGAGTCCCTCCTCGAAGGCCGCGTCGAGGTCCGCCAGCGAATCCAGATAGCGCTCGGCGTTGTCGGCGTAGGCGTCGGCATTCGCTTCGTCGACCGCTTGGAACGCGTCTCGGACCGTCCTCGTCGCGGTGGCGACGCGCTGGGGGTCCATCCAGAAGTGCGGGTCGACGGAACCCGTGTCGTGTTCTTCGTGGGAGTCCGTCTCGTCGTGGTGGTCGTCTCCACTGGTGTCTTCGTCGTGGGTGCCTTCGTCGTGGGCATCTTCGTCACCATCGCCGTGAGCGTGTCCGTCGTCGCCGACTTCGTGGAGGGAAACGTCGGCGGAGATATCGACGGTGACCACGTCCGATCCATCCGCTTCGAGTGAGTCCACGATGTCGTCGGCCCACGGTTGGAAGTCCCTCATTCCGTGGACGAAGACGGTCGATTCGAGGATGCGCCCCTGTACGTCGGGGCCGGGTTCCCACCCGTGGCCGTGTTGTCCAAGCGGGACGAGCGTCTCAGCAGACGCCGCCTCACCGGCAACGTGACTCGTCACGTCGCCGAAGACCAAGAACGATGCAGTCGCCAGCGTCTCGTCTGGGGCCGCCGGTTGACCAGACGTACCGGAACCGAGACACCCGGCGAGCGCCATCGTCGTCGCTCCAGAGACAGCGGCGAGGAAGTCGCGTCGGTTCTGTCGTCGCATGTTAATAGAAAATTGTCTTAAGATAATAAGTGCTATTATTCGTAATCTCTATTTTATTATCACCGGACGGTGAGGCCTGCACCGTCACGACGATGCCAAATTACCCCGCAGTAACGACCCGTTCGGGAATCAGTCCGCCGATGTTGCCGTTCCGGCCGATGTCCCACGTTTGTACTTCCGAATCGTGAGAAAGATGAGCGGCGTCCCGACGACAGTCGGCCAGAGCCACGCCACGACCATCGGGAGGAACTCGAAGTTGACAGAGGAAAACGCCGTCACCGTCGCGATGTAGCCACCGCCCATCCTGCCGATGTGCTCGAAGAACCACTCGCGTGACTCGGCGCGGGCACGGCGGAACGCCCGGATATCGCGGAGACCGAATCCCGCCCCGGCAGCGCCGAAGACCAGCATCACCGTCGCAAACCCGTCTCCAGCGAGGAGCAAGTACGCCCCCATGACGAGCAGACCACTCCCCGCGACGGTGAGCAATCCGACAGCGACCCAATCGACCGTCCCCGGGCGGTCTGTGGGTCGCTTTCTCGACAGTACGCGGTCACCAGAGAAGACGAAGTAGTAACTGAAGACGGCGACGAGTGCGAGGAAGGTTCGCCCCGGCGACGGGTCGAAGACGAAGAGCACGAGTGACGTGACGGCGACGATTGTCATTCCCGCGACGAAGATTCGGCCGGCACGGCGGTGGCGACGTCCACCTTTCGTCGTGACGATAGCCCCGAGGCCGGCGAACAACGCGGCGAACCCGGCGACGACGTGTATCGCGAGCGTGGCGTCTTCGAGGACGCTCATCGCTCTCTCACCTCCAGTAGGTCCGAGTTGTGCAGACCGAGAGTGGGTGTCGTTCCGTGGACCGGCAGGGCGACAGGCTGAGGCGGCATGGATACGAGTCGAGCGAGTGCCGTAATAAAACTACTGAGTAAGCACTCACTTAGTGAGTTCCGGACCGCTCGTTGGGCACACTGAACAGCAGAGAATCGGCTAGTCGAGGACGAGTGAGTCGATATACGCCGAGAGTGCCCCGCGGAGTTCGTCTCCGACACCGTCCATCCCGAGTGCGAGCGCAAACCCGGTGTACCCGTCCGTCGCCGAGAGGATGAGCGCCGCCGTTCCGTCGGGGTCGACGTCGCGGAAGACGCCCTGTTCGACGCCGTCGCGGACGATATCGGCGATGACGCCGAGCGTGTGCTGTTCCATCTGGAGCAGTGGTCCACGGAGTGTCTCGTTGTGCGGTGCGTGGGAGAGGAGTTCCATGACGGCGATGTTGACGCCGCGTGCTGCCTCGTCGTCTTCGTCCACGAGGAGGATATCACAGACGGCACGGAGTCGTGCCTCCGGCCCGTCGGCGTCGATTTGGTCGAGATTGCGCGCGAGGTAATCGACAGACGACTCGAGGAAAGCGACGATCATCTCGTCTTTCGAGTCGTAGTAGTAGTACAGACCTGCCTCGCTCTTTTCGCTCTCAGCGGCCACTTTCTTGGTCGTCAACCGAGCATAGCCGTGTTTGGCGAGTGCCGTTCGAACGGCCTGAGCAATCTCTTCTTTCTGTTCGGGCGGGACGGGATCGGCGGGCATCTGACTAGGTGAGTGTTCACTCGTCGGATACTTGTGTGCGTTGTTCTGGGCAGTCGGTCAGACGAGTCGGTGGCGAACACGAACGAAAGAGACGTGACCGTCAGCGGATTGACGTTCCACGGACAGACCCGACCAACGCCGCGAGTGCACGCCGTTTGATGAGGGCGAATCCGGCGAAGATAGCGACGAACCCGAGAGCCGTGAGCGAATCGATGAGTTGCCCCAGAAACGCCCAACTGAGGAGCGTCGCCGAGACGGGTTCGAGGTAGCCGATGAGGTTGATTTGAGTCGGGCCAAATCGCGAGAGGAGTTCGAAGTAGATGAGGAAGGCCGCCGCCCCGCTGACGACGGCGAGATAGACGAGCGACCCGACTGCCGTCGCCGTCCACTCGATAGACGCGAGCGATTCGTTGGTAACGACACCACTGAGGTGGAGGAGTCCTGCTCCAAGGAGCATCGCCCACGCCTGGAGGGTCCGCGCGGGGATATCCGACGTGAACGGACGGGTCAAGACGGCACCGAGTGCGAAACACGCGGCAGCGACGAAGACGATACCGACACCGACGACGTCACTCGAGAGGACGGCACTCGTGTCCGGTTGAGCGACGAGTCCGACGCCGACGAACCCGAGGACGAGGCCAACGGCGCCGAGTGCAGTGAGTCTATCACCGAGAAGACCGGTAGCGAACAGCGTCGTGAGAATCGGGCCGAGGCTGATGACGATGGCCGCGACGGCACCCGACACGTACTCCTGGCCGAGATAGAGGAACGCGTGATGCCCGCCAATCATCAACCCACCGGCGATGCCGACGAGTGTGAGGTCGGTTCGCGTCCGTGGTCGCCAGTAGTCGGTCGAGTACACGGCGTATCCGAGGACGATGAGACCCGCGAGGTAGTACCGAATCGCGGCGAAGTGGAGCGGTGGGAAGAACTCCAATCCGACCTCGATAGCGACGAACGAACTTCCCCACAGCAGTCCGAGGAGGACGAACAGACCCGCCGCAACCCGGCCGTTCACCGACTCGTCACCTCGTGTCCGAACGCGAACTCACTGGTCTTGAGAACCGATTCGGTGATTTTTCGATGTATTGGATTTCTGTCCAGCACGTGAGCAAGTGGATATCTCACAATCGATATTAGTCGTTTTGTTCGAACTGATTTTGAGTGAGTGGCAGATAGTCGAGTCGGGAGGACTACGAGTGATGGTTCCCAGTCTGCAGACGCGTCACGCGTCGTCGTCACCGAGTCTCGCTCGAAGGGCCCCGAGAATCCACGCGCTTACTCCCGGTGCCTCGCGGGCAGTGAACACGACGAACGCGTACTCTCCCAGTGCATTCCGTGCCGACCGGTAGGTATCGTTGGCAAGCGAGCGTTCGAGATAGCTATCACCCCGGTCGATTCGGGACGCGACGTCAGTGAGTGCGCGCCTCGTCAGGGCCGACGACGAGCGAGTCGAGTCCGCAGTTTCGAGTGCTTCGAGTCCTGCGAGTTTTTCGTCACGGACCCGTGTCGCAGCGTCGAGGGAGACGTACTCGTCGTTTCGAACCGCTGCTCGCGCCGCCTCGAAGGCGCGCCGATGTCGCTCGGCGGCGTGTGCTCCGAGCAGTGAATTCGCAGGGCTGCCTGCCCGCAACTCGTCTCGTGCCTGCTGGACGCCGAAGTGCATGTGGACGAACGTCTCCATCAAGAGGATTTTTGCGGGTGTGTCGTCGAGGTCGGTGTCGAAGTCGTCGAGGAGTGGCCTGTGCGTGTCAGGGTATTCACCCCTGTAGTCCGCGACGAGAGCCGTGAGGGAAGATGCGCTCTCTTGGAACAGGTCGCCGAAGTCCCGTGGATTCGAGAGCGTGTCACGGTGACGGTCGGCGAGGTGGCGAGCGCCTTCCAGCGACGCCCGCGACGACTCGACTGCGTCCACCATCTCGCCGACACGAGGCGCACTCCTGTCGTACCGACCTGTCTCACCGACTCTGTCGAGGTAGCGTGCCGCCGCGGCGAGGAAGTCTTCGACGTCCGCGTGGGCCACGAGTGCTGTCCCCGGGTCGTCACCGAGGTATCGGTGTGACAGACTGAACGACTCGATATCCGAGCGAATCGAACCGGCCATCCCACGCACGTCGTCTTCGGTCAACTCACCGACTGCGGCCTCGTAGGTTCCCTTGGCCATCGCCGCACTGCCACGAGCGGAGCGAAGTGAGCGAAGCGTCTCGAAGGGTGTGGCCTCCGACGACGCCCGGTCGAGTCTTCGAGTCGCATCCTCGTACGCCTCCGCGTAGATGTTGCGAACCGCCTCGTTCGGGACCGCTGCACTGTCCATCGTCGCCGGAACCGAGTCGAGCAGTTCCTCCGCACGCGCTTTGCTCGCTTCCAGAAATGTCGGGGAGACTGGTGCGGGCGTCGTGGCTGGAAACGCCGGCGACCCGAGTGCTTCGACTTCGCGGAGCGTCTTCACGTCGAGGTCAGGTCGCTCGTCGGTCTGCAGGTCGAGTTCGCCGAGACACCCCGCGAGACTCGTCGCTCCCGCCACAGCGAGTGCCGAGATGAACCCCCGCCGCGTCTCGCGCACCGTCACGCGTCCTCCTCGTCGGTCGTCTCGGTTCGAAGCGACGGGGGGAGGCGACAACTCGTCCCGCCGCCGTGACTCCAGCCACGCTCGGACCGGTCCGACAGTGCGTACGGCAGTCGGATGAGTGAGGCGAGGACGTGACGCTCGTCGGTCGAACACTCGACGTCGGCGTCGCGGAGCGTCCGACAGAAGTCCACGTCGACGAAGCGGTCAGCGGGCGACGCGACGTACATGAGGTCGACGCCGTGGCACGCGTCGGTCCGGTGCTGGACGATGACGAGTGCCTGTTCGTCGAAGTTCGTCTCGTCGATGAATCGGCGAGCGTCTTCGATTCCGTCCGGTCTCGCTGTGAATTCGACGTTTCCTAGCTCGTCTTCTGACCCGAGGAGAAAGGCCGGGAGCGACGACTCGTCCTCGTCGTCGGCATCTCGGAAGATTGCGTCTGTGGACTCGTGTCTGAGTTCGAGGTAGTCGTAGTCGGTGACGAGGTCCGCTCGGCGGGGGCCGTGTGCCGTCGGCGACCCCGGGCACTGGAGTTGCTGCCAGTACATCCGGCGAGACCGGTGAGGAGGGCCGCGCCGCACCCGTGGAGGAACCGTCTGCGGGTTCGCGGAGACATGTGTCGTTCGACCAACTTTTTCGGGGGCTAAAGTCCCTTGTGGTCGGTCGTGTGCGCCGGTCGAATCGCGCAACCTTTCCCCGATGGTCACGTCGGGTCGAGCAACGAATGCGTGAGGACGAGTTGGCGACCCGGGTCGTCGAACACTTCCGGGAGGCCTTCGACGACGTGGACATCCACCTCGAAGAACCGTACGACCACTACGGGAACCGTGGCGTCGCCGACGTGTACGTTCGCGTTCGAACGCCCGAACCTGTCGACTACCTCATCGAACTCAAAGCCGACGCGGCGATTCGACACGCCACCGGCGCGAACGAGATTCTGCGTCAGTACCGCCGCATGGAGCGCTACTTCTACAAGGACGACGAACACGACATCCGCCCGAAACTCGCCCGCGACGGCCCCGGCGTCCACGTCCTGTTACTGTTCGCACCGACCACACGATGTGTCGAACACGTCCACGAACACCACGCACTCTACGAGTCTGTGGACCCCGACGCTGTCGTCGAGGACGTTCCCGCCTCACGGAAAGTCGCCTTCCTGACCAACCTCGACGACGCGGACCGCGGCGAACTCGGCTTCCTCTCCGTGAACGGCGAGGTTCCCTTCGGTTCGGCGGCGTTTTCCGACGCCGTCCCCGACGACTCTCGCCTCGCCGCCGCGCTCGAAGCGGCGTCCACCTAGCGGACACGCTCATACACCCCCCGGTCCTAGTGGTGCCCATGGGAACGACTCGGAAGTCGGTTCGAATCCCGCTTGGAGACCTCCGGCAACAGGTCGCTGACTCCCTCGGTGTGGCGGCATCGCTGGTCGACATCGAGGGGATACGAATCGAAGACGGTGCACTGGAAGTCGACGCGAGTTACCCGGACGGTGAGAGCATCCCTGTCGTCGAACTGTTCGTCACCGACCCGGATGGAAACACGGAGTCGTACGTCACCGAACTGGACGGCGCGAAGAACCTCCTCATCGCCGGCGAGGACGTTCTCGTCGAACTCGTGGACTACGACAGAGAGCGTGCCGAGGTGTTCGTCTCTGTGAAACACCGACAGGACGGCGAGATGGTGACTGTCCTCGGGTGCGGAGAACAGTGGGTGATTCCGGTCGAACGTGACGGGCAAGAAGAGACGGTTCGGTGTCGGATTCAAAGCGCCATCGAACCGACCGCGACAGACGCCTGAGCGCGGCCACAACTCCGAGTCCCACCGGCCCCGCTATCCGTCGTACTCGACGTACGAGACACAGTAGGCGTCGGGCGCGATTTCACCTTCGACGATTGCACACGCGCCGATACCGTCGCCGTTCTTGTCTTCGATGTAAAACTGGCAGTTCGAGCACTGCTGGCCCTCTCTCGGTTCTTCTTGATACGAAACTGCCTCCTGCGAAGAGAGACTGTCTGGGTTTCGTTGCGTCCCACCGAGAGACGTCGCCGTCGCGTACTCTTCGGGGACACCACCTGTCGAACCGGACCCACCACTCGCAGTCGTCGTTTCGGTCTCTGCTCCCCCATCGCCTTCACCGCCGCCACCGCCGGAACACCCGGCGAGGCCTGCCATAGTCGCCGTCCCGGTCAGCCAGATGAATCGCCGTCGCGTCTGCTGTCCGTCTGCCATACCCGGACTGGGGCGGGAATAAATAAGTGAAAGCTGCCGTTTCTCGTGAAGCAAGAATTGCCACTCGTTTGATAGTGTCTCGGAGCCTTATTCTCTGGCTCCGTGGAGTGAGAGGTCCCGTCTCGCGAGACTACCTCAACGGTTCGAAGGGACGAGAACCGACGAGGCGGGAGTGGAGTCAGCCGAAACTTCTCGTAACCACGCTGCGTATCCGAGAGACTGCGTCGCGGTGAGTTCGACTGGGAACCCCTCGCCGAATACCCGCGCTCCGACCGCAGCGAGGACGTCTTCGAGGTCGTCGGGCGGTCCAGCGGCCTCGACACCGCAGGTCCACCCCGTGTTCGACAGTGCCGTCACCTCCGTCACCTCGACGTGTGCAGTCGCATCGGTATCCGAGATGCTGTCGTCGAACGACCGGAGTTCCGCCGTCTCGAACGCGGAGAGCATCCGCGTCTTTTCGACCGGAAACCACACCCCGGTCGGGTCTGCACTCCAGAGACTCGGCGTGTACTCCAGTGGGAAACTCCACTTGTACCACTGTTCGACGGTTC
>NZ_LOPV01000224.1 GCF_001469865.1 Haloferax profundi | reverse complement strand
GAGAACACGTGGCGCGTTCCACTTCCGAGTCGGTACTTCAGTTCGACAGCGTCGGCACCCCCTCCGCGCAGTTTGAGGTTCAACGCCGAGTCGAGTGGCGAGAGGTACACGTCAGTCCGCTGTGACGCTTCTACGTCCCCGAACCCAGAGGCCCACTCACGGAGGGACTGCGGTGGTGACCCAGTGCCGAACCACCGAACCTCCAGCGAGTTCGTCTCGTCTGTCTGTCCCATGTGAAGACCCCACGTGACGCGAACACGTAGTTTGATACCCAAAACAGCACCCACAGTCCCGAACGAGAGTGGACGAGTTTCTCAGCTATTCGACAGACTCGCCGGCGTCGCCCGGACGAATCCGGGCCAGTCGCATCGCGTTCCCGGTCACACCGAGTGTCATCCCGGCGTCGCCAGCGAGGACGGCGAGTGCGACGCTGACGTACCCGAACGGAACTCCGACGGCGAGGACGGCCTTGATGGCCAGCGACGCCCAGATGTTCTGGCGGATGACGTGGTTCGCCTGGTGCGACAGTTCGTAGAGGTAGGGCAATTTCGACAGGTCGTCGGCCATGAGCGCGATATCTGCCGTCTCCAGTGCGGTGTCCGTCCCCGCGGCTCCCATCGCGATACCGACCGTCGACGTCGCCAACGCGGGGGCGTCGTTGATGCCGTCACCGACCATCGCAACCGAGTCGTACTCGTCGAGGAGTCCTTCCACGGCGGCAACCTTGTCCTCCGGAAGTAGTTCGGCCCGGAAGTCGTCGACGCCCACTTGTTCCGCGATGGCGCGTGCCGTCCCTTCGTTGTCGCCGGTGAGCATGACCACGGAGAGACCGAACTCGCGGAGTTTGGCGACAGTCGCTTTCGCGTCCGGGCGAACTTCGTCGGCGACGGCGACGATGCCTTCGAGTTCGTCTTCCGTCCCGACGAGGACGACAGTCTTCCCCTCGGCTTGCAGACGCGGAATCGTATCTTCGACGAGGTTGAGACACCCCTGTCTGTCGCAGAGTGCGCGAACGTCGTCCGAGAGCGTGTCGTCCGGGTGGGTGACGTGGACGTGGTCGAGGTGGAAGTCGAGTTCCTCGAAGAGACCAGGTTTGCCGGCGTAGTGCGGGACGCCGTCGAGTTCGGCGCGAACCCCTTTGCCGGTGATGCTCTCGAACCCGGACACATCCCTGCCAGCGATGTCGTTCCCGTCTGCGTGCGAGACGATTGCCTGACCGATGGGGTGTTCGCTCCGCGATTCGAGGCCCCGAGCACAACGAAGCACGTCGGACTCGGTGTTCCCGTTCAGCGGCACGACGTCGGTGACGGTGAGTTCACCCTTGGTGAGTGTCCCCGTCTTGTCGATGGCGATGGCTTCGACTGCGCCCATCGCTTCGAGGTGTGTGCCGCCTTTGATGAGGACGCCGTTTCGTGCCGCCGAAGTGATGCCGGAGACCACCGAGACGGGCGTCGAGATGACGAACGCACACGGACACGCGAGGACGAGCATCGTGATACCGTAGACGAACCACGTCACCCAGTCGAGACCGAACGCGAGCGGTGGAATCGCCGCGACGGAGACGGCGACGACGACCATGAACGGCGTGTAGTACGACGAGAAACGCTCGACGAACTGCTCGCGTTCGGTCTTGTTCGCCTGTGCGTCTTCGACCATCGAGACGATACGCGAGAGTGTGTCGTCGCCGGCGGCAGAGTCGACACGAACCTCCAGATACCCTGTCTCGTTGACGGTGCCGGCGTACACCTCGTCACCGCTGGTCTTGTCGACGGGGACCGATTCCCCGGTGATGGGCGCTTGGTTGACGGCAGTGTCGCCGGTGAGGACGGTTCCATCGACGGGTATCTTCTCGCCGGGCCTGACGACGACGGTGTCACCGACCACGACGTCTTCGACCGGAACGACTGTCTCGACACCGTCGCGCCGGACTGTCGCCTCGTCGGGTGAGAGGTCCATCAGTTCGCGGAGCGAGTTCCGCGTCTGGTCCATCGAGTAGCGTTCGAGGAGTTCAGAGACACTGAACAGGAACGCGAGCGTGGCCGCTTCGAAGTAGAGACTCGTGGGCGGCGAGATGAGACTCGCGGTGACGGCGCTGATAATCGCCGCCGACATCAGGAAGTCGATGTCGAGACTGCGGTTCCGGGCGGAGTAGTAGCCGTTTCGGAGGATGGCTTGCCCGCCGACGCCAGCACCGACGACGTAGAGGACTTCTGCGAGCGTGAACGAGACGCCGAGGAGCGACGCCACGACGAGTTCCAGACCGAGGAGGAACTCGGCGGCGATACCCGCTGCGAGGAACCCACCGCTCACCCATGTTTTCACCGCGCGCGTACTTCGCCAGACGCTCCGGGGTTCGGTCTCCGTCTCGGCGTCTTCGAGTTCGTCGGCGTCGGTTCCGGTGACCTCGTACCCGGCGTTTTCGACCGCT
>NZ_LOPV01000223.1 GCF_001469865.1 Haloferax profundi | reverse complement strand
GACGTCTGCGGGGTCCGTGTCGGCCGCGACGGTGACGATTGCAGTTCCCGTCGTCGGGCGCGTGTCGTAGTCGAGGACGCCAGAGACGGTTTCGAGGGCGTTTTCGACCTTTCCGGCGCACGACGGGCAGTCCATGTCGGGAACCGTGAGGGTGACCGTTCGTACCGCTGGTTCGTCTTCGACGGCGTAGCCTGCGCCCTCGATACTGGCTCGAATATCGTCGATACTCGTCCGGCCGGGGTCGTAATCCACGACGAGTCGGCCCGTCGTCACCTGTGGGTCGATGTCTCCGATACCGTCGAGTCGACGGACGCTCGACTCGACTTTGCCGGCACAGGAGGGACAGTCCATGTCGGGGACGCCGAACTCCGCCCGGCTTCGAGCGGCGTCTGGGTCTGTCACACCCACCGACTGCGAACCCGCCTCGCTGTCGACGTCGCAGGCGTCGTCACACCCGCAGTCGTCCGGTGGGTTCGTGGACGTGTCTGGGTCGTCCGTGACACGTCCGTCGTGTTCGCTCATATCCGCCACTAGCCAGCGACCAGTTAATAATCCACCTGTTATCAAACGGTCCGAAAATAGTCTATCTTAACAATGAATAGAGATTGAGTTAATAATACTCAGAGGAACGGCGGTGCTGCTGTCGGCAACGAGATGAGCCAGAGACTGAGAATCGTATAGAGAATCATCACGGCGACGAAGGGGAACTGACTTCGGACCGCTTGCATCCGACTCGGGAACGTCCGGTACGCCTGTGAGTGTGCCACCCAGACGGCGAGCAAGTGCCCGAGCAAGACGAACGCGACGTTCAGTCCGCCAAACCACGCAGGCAGCGTGAGAACGACCGGATTGGCCGGCGGCGACAACGGTGACGAGAGCGCGCCGACCAGCATCGGCGACAGCGAGACGAAGAACCCGAAGTAGTGCGCGAGGTGATACCCGGCTGCGATAGCGAGCAGTGAAGGTGCGAATCTGATGGCCAGCGCCCGCGGCGTCTCGAACGTCTCGATTCTCCGAACCGTCGTCCGCGCCGCGAACAGGTAGAGACCGAGGAAGACGGCGTACCCACCGAGGTAGACGAGTGCGTAGACGAGGAGTGGTGGCACACCCACGTCGACGATGGCGCGGATGACCGACGCGCCCTGTTCTGTCGTGACGAACCCACTGAAGGTGAGTTCCCAGACGAGGACGACGGTGACGGCAACGTCGGCGATGTCGGTCACCTCGTCGTCTGTGACGAGACGCATCCCCGGAAGGCGGACCGAGATGCCGTCGTCGTCGACGCGAATCGGGGCGACCCGGCCGTAGAAGTGGAGGAACACAGAGACGGGGTCCGCTCGGTCGAACCACGTGTCCGTTCCGACTGCGAGTGCACCGACGAGCGTGACGACCGAGTACCCGACGAGCGCGGTAGCGAGGAGTGCTGGGTCACGAGTGACACCCGCGGCCGTCTCTATCCAGACGAGTGCCAGAATTCCAGCGACCGCAGGCCACCGGCCGAGTCTGTCGGGATACTCGACGAACCCACTGGGGAGCACGCCCGAGAGCGTGCGCCACGGGTTGAGCACTCGCCACGTGTCCGTGACGAGGTAGGTGAACATCGTGTATCCCGCGCGGAGGCCGGCGAAGACGATGATAACGGCGAAACTGACGGTCGGAACCTGCGGACCCGTGTACCCGAGGTAGACGAGTAACGCGAGGAGTGCGAGTCCGAGGAGACGACCAAGCACACCGAGTCCCCGACGAAGACCGTCGGTCACGTCGACAGAGCGACGCCAGCGGTGGACCTGCTCGATGAATCGGCGGTCGGTCACGAAACTCGCAAGGAGTGCGGAGGCACCGACCGTCGCACCCCCGGTGGCGAGGTAGAGCCATCGTGGAACCGCGAGGTTGTCCTGTGATGCACCCGCGAGGCCGACGGCGGCGTTGCTCGCGGCGACTGGGTCCGAAAGGAGCGCTGCGAGACTCGCGAGGAAGATGCCGAGGCCAACCCGCCTGAGGAGTGTCGGTCGTGTCATGAGGCGAAGAGGATGAAGAGGATGAGGAATCCGAAGTACAGTGCGACGAGGACGCCGAGGGCACGAATACGGAACGACTTCAGTTCGCGTTCTTCGTCGTAGTACGCCTCACGGTACGCTTCGACCTCGCTGGCATCGAGGGTGTCGGGGTGCCGCGCACCCCGGTGGAGGACCAGCAGTCGCTCGGCCGGATACGCCTCACCGCACGTCTCGCAGACGTGGCGGTCACGTGTCGCGTCGATGTCCGTGGTCATCCGTTGGTCACTCGAAAGTCAGCGGTGGCGGGTTCTGAACGTTTCTGTTGGTCGCGTCGGGGATGCGGGCCTCTCGAACCGTCGTGTCACACCTCGAACTGCATCGAGTCGAACGAGAGGAACGCCGTCTCGTATCCGTCGTGGCGGGCGACTTGCGGTGGAACGTCGACGGTGAGCGTCACCGTGTCGCCCGACTCGACTGAATCGACCGAGAGGCCGTAGTGGTAGCCGAGTTCGGGGTCGAGCGTCCGGCGGAGTCGTTCGCCGTCGGCGATAGTCGCCCCGTCTCGTTCGACGGTTCCGCGAACGCCCATCATCGGGAGGATGAATTCGTTGTACGGCGTCCGCGCGGAGACGTAGAGGTAGGCTCCATCTGCGTCGAACTGTGTCCCGTCCTCGACAGCGAACGCGTCGAAGAACGCATCGCCACTCGTCTGTCGGCCGAGATGCGTGCCGGGGAGCGAATCGATTCCGGGTGCAGCACCCATGGGCATGTTCATCATCTCCATCGCTGGGACGGCACCGCGAGTGCCTGCCTCGTCGCCGAGACGTTCGAGTTCGACGTCGTAGAGTTCGTCCGTATCGAAGGTGAACTCGAACGCCGCCGTCTCCGCCGTCTCGAATCGACCGGCGAAGGAACCGGTTCGGTGGAGCGACGTGCCGCCGACGTTCACGCGTGCCTCGTAGTCACCCTCGCCGTCGAGCACGTAGTTCGACCCGTAGTGCATCCCCATCTGCTGGGACAGCATTGGGTAGGCGACTTCTTCGCTCACGAGGGTTCCGTCGCGGAGGAGTTCTATCGAGACGCCGGCGTCGAACGGGAGAATCGTCCCCGTCTCGTGGTCCCACACCGACGCCATGAGGTGAAGCGAGTCGTCGGCCTCGACGACGGTCTTCTGTAATTCCGACCCGGCGACGGTCCAAAAACGGTGCGGGTAGGAGTACGAGAGTGCGACCCCGTACGGTCCCGTCTTCGTCATCCCGTACATCTTCATACCCTCCGTG
>NZ_LOPV01000222.1 GCF_001469865.1 Haloferax profundi | reverse complement strand
CCGCGTCGGGGCGGTTCTCCACGAGTGGCGGGTCACGCCACGCAGACTGCTGTTCGAACCCGCCGAGACAACCTGCCGTCGCGGTGAGTGCACCGATTCCGAGGGCCTTGAGGGCGTCGCGTCGTCTCATGTCGTGTACTGCCTCGTCGGTGTCGCGACGAAGCGATTCACCGTTCGTAACGGCCCGGCAGCAATGTCGGTTGCGCTTCAGCGCCGACGTTCGAGGCGTGAATTCAGATTATCAATCGATGGCATCACACGCCTCATTTTAAATACCCACTTGTATACCACACAGTGAATGGACGACACCCCCCTCGACACATACGACGCGCGTGCGATTGCAGCCGCGTACTTCGGGTTCGGTGCGGTCGGAATATTGGGTGGCGAACTCGTCCTCTCGACGCTCTTCAGGACACCGCTGGCGTCGCCGTCGGCGATTGGGAAGGGACTCCTGTTCGTCGTCGTCTCCAGTCTGTTCGTCGGATTCCTCGTGAACCGGAAGAACGAGCGAATTGCACAGCAACAGGCGTCTGTCCGGACGTCGTTAGAGAAGTTAGAGAACGTCGTGTCGGCATCGCCGATTCCGATTGTCGCGGTTACACCCGACAGACGGGTGACCCGATGGAACGAAGCGGCCACCGAGACGTTCGGCTGGGCGCGAGACGAGGTTCTGGGCGAACAACTCCCGAGCGTCGCGAGCGAGCGACAGGTGAGCGTCGAGCAGATTCTCGAACGGACGACGCGAGAAGACGGTCTCTCGAACGTCGAAGTCGAGTTGGAACGCCGCGATGGGACGGTCGGTGAGTTTCTGCTGTCGACGGCACTGATTCGGAACCGGGACGGAGACGTGGTCGAACTGGTCGGTGTCTTGGTCGACACCACAGAGCAAAAGCACAGAGAACGACGGCTGAGAGAGTTCGAGATGGCCGTCGAGCAGGCGGGCCACGCGATATATCTCACCGACCCAGACGGGACGATTACCTACGTCAACCCGGCGTTCGAAGACATTACGGGGTACACTCGCCGTGAGGCAGTCGACGAGACGCCTCACCTCCTCAAATCCGGCGAGATGGACGAGTCGTACTACGACGAGTTGTGGGCCACCGTCGAATCCGGCGAGACGTGGCAAGAACGCATCGTCGACCAGCGAAAGAGTGGCGAACTCTACACGGCAGTCCAGACTATCGCACCCATCCAGCGAGGCGACGAAATCGTCGGGTACGTCGCCATCCAGTCGGACATCACCGACGCCGAACTGGCGCAACAGCGACTCGGTGTCCTGAACCGGATGTTCCGGCACAACCTTCGAAATCGGATGAACGTCATCGATGGCTACGCCGAGATGATTCGGAGCGACGCCGAAGACGAGGACGTCTTCCACAGAGCGAACAACATCGTCACGGCCGCGAACGAACTCGTGGCACTCGCCGAGAAAGCACAGACGGTCGCAGACCTACTCGAATCCGACGGAAAGACGCGGTGCGTCACCGACCTCGTCGACGATGTGGTCACCAGCGCTCGGTCGTGTCACCCGGAGGCGACCGTCGGAGTCGATATCGACCCGGGAATCGACCACCTCGTCGACAACCGTGTCGGCGTCGCTGTCGACGAACTCGTGACCAACGCCCTCGAACACGGTGGTGAGACGGTTCAAGTCGACGTGTACAGAAGTCCCGTCGACGACGCCAGAATCGCCATCCGGGTCAGTGACGACGGGCCGGGCCTCCCGCGAGGCGAGTGGGACGCAATCGAACGCGGAGGAGAGACACCACTCGAACACGGGACGGGGATGGGACTGTGGTTAGTCCACTGGGTCGTGACGAAGGCTGGTGGAAGTACGCAACTGGACACGACACCCCTCGGCGGGGCGGCAGTGACACTCAAACTGCCAATCGACGATGGGTCTAGCGAGGAGTCCGACGACGGGTCCGACGAGGATACCGACGACGACACAGAACTACACGTCGAATCCTGATACCCACTGGAGACGAACGTGTCTGGCCCTCCCGACGAACCGAGAACGAACGCTTAGGGCCACTACCGACGATTTCACAGACGAATGACCGACAAGCGGGACCCGAAACCCGAAGTGGCGTTCGGCGCTCTCGGGAGTGACCTCCGCCTCAGCATCCTCCAGACACTGGAACTCGAAGCACGGGAAGCGGAGCGCGGACTCACGTTTTCCGAACTCTACGACCGTATCGACATCGAGAGTACGTCGCAACTGTCGTACCACCTCGGGCGACTCGACGGCGTGTTCGTCCGCACGTTCGACAGTTCCTATCGGTTGACGCAGACGGGAGAGCGTGTCGTCAGAACTGTCCACGCAGGAACGTACACCGACCGCCCATCGTTCGAGGAGACGGCGGTCGACGGTGTGTGTCCACACTGCGACGACACCGAGTTGGTCGCCGCGTTCGAAGACCCGTTCTTGGCCGTCACGTGCCGAGTGTGCGACGGGGTAGTCGCCCGGTACGGCCTCCCACCTGCGCAGGCGGCCGACCGGTCGCCGGACGAAATCCTTCGGTCCTGTGACCGTCGCGTCTATCACGAACTCGGGATGGCACTCGAAGGGACGTGTCCGACGTGTGGCGGCGTGATGGACGCCTCGGCACGCACAAGAGACGAACCGCGTTCGGACGAGTACGCCGTCGTCGCTTCCTGTCGCCGGTGTTTCAATCAGGTGTACGCCCCCGTCGAACTCTGTGTGTTCTATCACCCTGCGCTCGTCGCGGCGTACTGGGAACGGGGCCGAGACGCGACACGGGTCCGTCCGTGGGCGGTGTACACCCACACGCACGAGTGGCACCTCGACGTGGTGTCGGAAGAACCGTTCGAGGCCACCGTCGAGACTGACGTGGGAGACGACGTGTTCACGGTGACCGTTACGGGTGGTGCGCTCGCAATCGACGTCGAGACGGAGACGTAGCTCAAACTATTTTGAGTTGTGTCTCTGACAAAATGTAAATATTTAGATAAGTTATTTTACCTCCCAGCGCGAATCGCCACGTATGGCTCCCGCTGACTGGATTCGGCGACACCGCATCGCCGCGTTCTTCCTCCTCGCCTACGCCATCTCGTGGAGTATCGAAGGTGCAGTGACACTCGCCGGGATGGAACCCTCGTGGACGACGTGGTTCTTCGAGGGGTTCTTGAGTCCGCTGTCACCCGTCGTCGCCGCCGCACTCGTCCTCTCGGCGAGTGGCGAATCTGTCCGGGGATGGTTGCGCGATATCCTGAAGTTCCGCGTCCATCCCAAGTGGTACGCCCTCGCTATCGGCATCCCGTTCGTCATCACCTACGCCTCCGGCATCGCCTCGTGGGCACTCGGTGGACCCGTCGATTGGGCGTCGTTCGAGTTCGACCCCATCTCTATCGTCATCGGCATCGTGCTCGGGACGCTCATCGGCGGCGGCCAAGAAGAACTCGGGTGGCGTGGGTTCGCGCAACCGGAGTTACAGGAGCGCTACGGTGCGTTCCGAGCAGCAGTCATCATCGGCCTCCTGTGGGGTGGGTGGCACCTCCCGCAGTTCGTCTTCCCCGGTGGGATGCGCGCCGAGTGGCCCCTCGCGCTGACTGTCTCGTACTTCGTCGGCATCGTCGCGTTCTCCATCCTCCTCGCGTGGATATACAACGGGTCGGGCGGGAGTGCGTTCCTCGCGATGCTCATGCACGGGACGGACAAC
>NZ_LOPV01000221.1 GCF_001469865.1 Haloferax profundi | reverse complement strand
AGGGCGCGTCCCCCTCGACGTCGACCTGGTCATCGTCCGCGACGTGGTCAACTGGGAGTCACTCGTGTCGATGTACGTCTCACACGCGGTCATCACGTGGGCTGTCGTCGCCATCGTCGTCGCCGTCGTCGGAATCCACCTCTCTTCGGGGCGCGTCGAACCCCAACACACTTCTGGCCAATTCGAGGACTGATGCCAGTGAAGAACACCCGCCCAACGCCGACAATCGACCGTCCGAATCAGGTCGTCGACGCAGTGAGAGACCGAGATTACTCTCTGTGTTCGACTGCCGGGAGTCGCGTTCGAAGGGCGGATAGCACGTCTGTTGGTTCGCGTGCGAGCGTGTAGGATTCGGTCGAACCGTCGCGGAGTGTGAGGGTGAGTTCGCCGTCGTCGAACGCGACCGATTCGAGCGCCTCGTACTCGTAGACGCGCGTGTCGTCGCCGACGGCGTAGTATCGGTGTGCGAGACTGACCGTCGTGTCGTCGTGGACGACGAACGCTTCGTCGCCGACGACGAGCGTCGTCAGGTGATACTCCCGCGCCGGGTCGACCAACGCGAGTCCGCGTCCTTCTGTGGCTATCGACGAGACTGCGTCGCCGTCGCCCACACCGGCGATGTCGAGGACGGCGGACTGTCCCATCTCGATTCCTGACTGGAGAACCGACTCGGCGTTGGTGTTGACGTACCAGATACCGAGTGCTGCGAGGGCCGAACTCCCGGCGATAACCCCACCACCCTGAAGCACGTGACCGAATTCGAGGAGGAGATACCCACCGAGGAACAGTCCACCGGCGACGATCCACACCCACTGCCATCCGGCGGCCCACAGCGGTTGGAACACGTCCGCTTCGAGCGTGTCTCTACGGCCCACGAACCGGGCCTCCGTCACGTCGTCGTGCCATCATCTGAGTCACAGTTCGACTGTCGGGGACTTGGGGCTTCCTCTCTGGGGACCGGACGAGACGGGCACCGTCTCGGGGGGTCAGACCTCGAGCAGTTCGACGAGGTTCCCCTCGGGGTCGCGAAGGAAGACGATTCGCGTGCCGCTTTCGGTCGTCTGAGGGTCACTGAGTGTCTCGACGTTCGAAGGCAGGCCCTCGACGATGGCGTCGACGTCGTCGACAGCGAGGCCGAGGTGCGTCGCACCAGGTTGGTCGAGGGTCGCGTCGTCACGGGAGTCACCCTCCGGGTCGTACTCGACGAGTTCGATACGGGCGTCTCCGCCGTCGAGGTGGGCGAACCGGCCGGTGGCGTTCTCGATACCGACGGCGGTCGAAAACGCCTCGCCACCCACTTCGAAACGGTCGAGGACCGACACGCCGAGCACGTCGCGGTAGAACGTCACTGCCGAGTCGAGGTCGCTGACGGTGAGGCCGAGGTGGTGTGCAGTAGGCGTCGTCATGGTTCGTGTGCAGACGCAGACGTGCAAAGTCGCTTCGTTCGACGCAACGAGACGAGACCGTGTATCCTATACCGTCTGAACCGTCCATATACGGTACGATGGAACCGAGCGGATTACGGCACACGGAGGTACGAACGTGAGCGAAAAACTCGTCGAGTCACTCCCACCGACGGCCGTTCCCGCGTCGTTCGTGGAGGAACTCGAAGCACAGGAGGCAGTCCAGCAAGCGATTGCGGTCCGCGGATACAACCTCGAACGCGACGACGAGACCATCCCCCACGCGTATCAACTCCTCGTGAACGTTCGCGGGAAGTACATCCTCGGGTTGCACCTCTCGAACGGGCAGTGGAACATCGTCTTCGACACGCGCGACCACCCCGAACTCGCACAAGAGGGGGCACGCGCAGGGTACGAAGCAGTCCACGACGCACTCTACGAACACGCGCCTTCCGACGCCGAGATAGACTTCGAGGCGACGCCTAAGTTCTGGCACGCACCACATTGACATCCACCCCGCGCTAAAGCGCGAGGATTCCTCCGTTGAAGGTTCGCCTACCGACCCACGGAGGCAACTTGCGGGTTTGTGCGCACGTCTTTGGGACTTTCATGAGGGTGTGGTTTCCCCGACCAGTCGTGGTCGTCCCACTCGAATCGCACGGACCGTGCCATCGGCCTGATTTCGCAATCGTTGATTTCGCGAAGGAACGTCTCTGACGCCGTGAGGTCGGCGTGCCCTTCGAAGCCACACGGACACGTCAGCGTATCCCCGTGGCGAACCGTCTCCTCGTGGTCGCCACATTCTGGACACGTCTGACTCGTCCACGCTTCCGACTCGACCTCGAGGGAGATGCCGTACTCCTCACAGACACACGCGAGACGGTGGATGAACTTCTTGAACGCCCAGAAGTTGTGCGTCTTCTCGTTCACCCTGACCGACCAGTGCGCTTCCAGCACGTCGGTCAAATCGCCCACGTACACCGTCGCCACGCCCTCGTCGTACAGCCGTTCAACGAGGTCGCGCACCAGCGCGTTCTGTGCGTGGTCACGGCGTTTCGTCCGCTGTCGGTACAGTCGTCGAATCCGCTTGGAACTGTAGCGTCCCTCTCGGAGTTTCGACTGAAGGCGGGCGATTTCGTCGGTTGTCTCGCGGAACCGTCCGAACAACTCCCGACCATCGTAGAGATACTGGTTCCCAGTGGTCGTGGAACAAGCGACGAGATTGTTCGCGCCAACGTCGAGGGCGGCTTCGTGAGAAGCCAGTGGTGAATCCAGTCGAGAATCAAGTACGGTGACTGGTTGGAAAGCCCTGAACGTGTCGCTAACCTCGTCGTACTCAAGTTCCAGACGGCCCTGTTTGCCGTCCCACTTCGGGTTGCCTCTGACTTCGAGGCGGAGTCGTTCGTAGTAGCCGAGTCCGTATTCGTCTTTCAGTTCTTGCCCGACCGGGATTTCGAGACGCGACCACCTGCCCCACCGAATCGTGTACTGGTTGTTGCGGATGTGGGTGCGGAGTTCGCGTCCGTCTTCTTCGTTTCCCCAGTACGACGGTGGGTTGGCGTACTCGCCTTTCTCCTTGAGGGCGAAGAACGACCGCCACGCTTCGCTGTTCTTGCGCGTGACCTGTTGAACGGTCGCACTCCCGACGACACCGTTGTAGCGTCCTCGGTATTCGGAGGTGTCCCACACGTCACCGTCACTGAAGAAGTTCTGACGGCGCTCGTAAGTCAGTTCGTTCCACAGAGAGGCCGAAGCATCGAGTAGCCGTAGGAGGCACTCTTTGTCGGTCTCAGACTGTGGAACCACCTCGAAGGTGTTGACGCGCTTCATTCGTCGTCGTCCTCCTGTTCAGCGATGTAGCGTTCTACAGCGCCCTTCGATGCATTTCCCGCTGTTCCGACGTAGTACGAACGAGTCCACTTCACGCGGTCGTCGTACCGCTGGTTATACTTCCGCGCCGAGATGCCCTTGACCCAGTTGACGATGAGGGACGGGGCGTTCTTCGGTGGACTCCCGATGAACAGGTGTACGTGGTCGGGCATGACCTCGCACTCGGCCAGTTCGAGGTCTTTGTCTTCACAGATTTCCGCGAAGATGGTTTCGAGACGTTCCTTCGTCTCCCCCGTCAGGTGCGAACGCCGATACTGAGCGGAACCCTGTTCCGCGAGGTCAGCGGAATCTTCTATTCCGCCCGGTTTCGGTACGAACACTATGTGGTAGTAGAGTTCGTATTTCGCGTGACGGGTACTCTTTACCATCTATGTATACTATCACAGTCTGGCGGATTAAAGATTGCGTTGGAACCCCGTCTGTACCATCGTCAGCGGTTGAATACTGTTGGTCGGCTTCATCCCCGTCCTGATGGGCGAGGCTTTCGCCTCGAATTTTTCGTGATTCCCGAACTGTGGTCAGTGTCATTGATGAGTTCCGAAACCGTGGCTCCATCACAGACACTCGTGTTTCAAGTCGAGTACACCCCTGAAAATCCCCGTAAGAAGAGCAAATAATTCACTGGCTATCCGGCAGCCATCGCAGGCGAACACCAGTCCGACAGTCGCACACCTGGTTGGGGGTGGCATCGAACCATCGATTCAAGTCCATCAAACGCTCGACTGAGAGTGTCTTGTGTCGAATCACACGTGGGTGTTGTGAGTCGGCGACAGTGACAAAAAAGGGGTACAACTACCTAAAAAACACCTCTGAGAATGGTCACAAATCAGGCGATACACCCCACCAACAATGGGGTGTACTGGAGAATTGGCGATGAATGAATACAACATCGAAGATGATATGGGATCGATTGTGTACCAACCCGCTCGGAGCAAATCTGCGAAATTCAAGAGAGAGGCGTGCTTACAGCCGAATATCGGCATCACGACGGCAGCGGGAATTGGGGGAGCGATGGCAGACCAAGCAACCGGCTACACCCGTGCTGCCCCCACCAAACGAGTACACCCTTGCGGGAAATCGGCGTCCCTGTACACCCTTGAAAGCCGGGGGTGTAGCGACTGATTCACAGGCCAATATAAACCAACAAGGGTGTAGGAACAGCCCCGAATTCCCCGTGGGTGTACCGACCGACGTCCGACAACTCTGTTCGTGGACGTTCCAAACCTCAGTCGCCCACACGGTCGTCAAATACGAGTCCGTCTGTATGATTACGTCACTGGGAAGGCCACACAGGATATGTTCGTTTTCAGTACAGAAACCGCGCTGATCTCCTCACTCGGCGTTGTAGCGTCATGGACGAACTGACGACTTCTATCGACATCGACGCGCCTGCAGAGACCATCTGGCAGGTACTCGCCGATTTCGAACAGTATCCCGAGTGGAACGAGTACACCCATATCGAAGGCGAGGCAGTCGCGGGCAAGACTCTCGCTGTCGCACCCGGTCCACAGGCCGCTCGAATGCCCACGTTCAAACCGACAGTCCTCCGAGATGAGGATAGAGAACTCCGGTGGCGTGGCCACCTGTTCGTTCGAGGCTTGTTCGACGGTGAACACCGGTTCGTCGTCGAAGACCTCGGCCACGGTCGCTCCCGACTGACGCAAGCAGAGACGTTCACCGGCACCCTCGTCTGGCCGATTATCCGCCTGGTCGGTGACGATACAGAACGGAACTTCCACGCGGTGAACCAGGCGCTGAAGACTCGCGCAGAGTCGATGAGCGCGGCTCGAACCACCGCTGGCGCCGAAGACAGCCCCGACGAAGCTGCCGAAATCTGACCGCACTATCGAGACGCTGGCGGCCGCCCGAACCAACACCACCATGTCCGCAGTAACTGGGTGTCTCCAGAAGGTTCGTCGAACAGTATTTTCGTATTCTTTTCCCGTCTAGTACACAAATGGCACACTCGGTTAAAGTGCCGAATTCTTCAGTTATACTGCCGCTAACCGCATCTAAACCAGTGGAATAAACCCGTTATTTTACGTGAAATTAAATATAGACAGAACGTATGGTATTCCAACAGGAATCGGCCTGAGAAGCCGCTCGAAGTCCCGTATACGGGGGCACGATGTGGGCTCCGAGACCGGTCCTGAATAGAACAATGGATATCAAGAAATTCCTCAGCGAGTCCCGTGCAGTCTCCCCAGTCATCGGCGTCATCCTCATGGTCGCCATCACCGTCATCCTCGCCGCCGTCATCGGCACCTTCGTCCTCGGCCTCGGCGACCAGGTCGGTGACACCGCTCCGCAAGCGAGTTTCAGCTTCGAGTACGATTCCGACACGGATAACGTGACCATCACCCACGAGAGCGGTGACGGAATCGCCACCGAAGACCTGAGCATCATCGTCTCGTCTGCGCCCGGTGCCACTGTGACGCCATTCGACGGTGGTGACGACCTAATCAACGCAGGTGACACCTTCGAGGTCGACACCGGTGTCCTCGACTCCGGCGACACCGTCCGCATCGTCTGGACCTCCGAGTCGGGTGCCAACTCTGCGACCCTACAGAAGTACACCTACAACAACTGAACCGCTGACGACCTTCTGGCCCCCCATCTTTCGTTTTTCGACCACTGAACGACAGCCTCGTCCAGTGAACTGAGAGGGATACGTCGCCGAGACGCGAACGTGATTGGCAATATGAATTTATTATCTTACAGAACATCAGGATATCCCATAGGTACCGGATACAAGCGCTCAGAACGGTGAACAGTATTTTCGATTCGCCTGCTGTCGGCCGGTTTGCCTAGGAGAACACCAATGGATATCAGAAAATTCCTCACAGAGTCACGTGCAGTGTCACCGGTCATCGGCGTCATCCTCATGGTCGCCATCACCGTCATCCTCGCCGCCGTCATCGGCACCTTCGTCCTCGGCCTCGGCGACCAGGTCGGTGACACCGCCCCGCAGGCGAGTTTCAGCTTCGAGTACACGAACGACAGCGTCAACGGTGACGAGTTGAGCATCACCCACGAGAGTGGGGATGGAATCCCGGCGACTCAACTCACTGTTTCGAGTACGGTTGGGTTCGATGCCGACACTGTTTCCCCGGGATACGTAAAACGTGACGCCCACGAGTTTGGCAACTTCTCGTCGGTCGCATCGAGTGACGACATCGCCGCCGGAACCACCGTGACCGTCCTCGCAGACACTGCCGGCGACGACCTTGGCGCAGGCACCTTCCGCATCGTCTGGACCTCCGACGCTGGGTCGTCGTCTGCGACCCTGCAGAAGTGGACCGGCCCACGCGCCTAGACACGACGACTGACCCGTGAATGGACGGGTCGGTACCGTCCGTCCCATTTTCGACCATCGACACACCGACGAGCTACCTCGTTCTACAGTATTGCATATGGAGAACAAACTTATCCAGTGTCGGTTCGTACCATCCACCCAGAGACTACATGTCGACATCCGACACCACGCCGGCGGTCACGTATTTGCGTGCGCATCGCGAGGAGATTGCAGACCTCGCACTCACACTCGTCGGGTACGACACGCAGAACCCGCCGGGTGACACGCGAGCGGTCGTCGACTGTGTCGAGTCGTTCTTTTCGGACCTCGGCATCGAGACGGAACGAGTCGTCTCCGACCCCGAGAAACCGAACTTGGTCGCGACACTCCCCGGTTCCACTGACCAGACACTCCTCCTCCAGGGGCACCTCGATACGGTCCCGTTCGACGCCGACGAGTGGACGTACGACCCACTCGGTGAGCGTGACGGCGACCGAATCTACGGGCGAGGAGCGACCGACATGAAAGGTGCAGTCGCGGCGATGCTCGCCGTCGCGAAAGCCTACGTCGAAACCGACACCGTCCCCGAATCGACCATCGTCTTCGCCCTCGTGAGCGACGAAGAAGTCGCAGGCGACGCGGGACTTCCGACGCTCCTCGACCAGTACCCACTCGAAGCAGACGCCTGCGTCATCGGCGAGACGACGTGTGAAGACGGTCGGTACTCGACGACGGTCGCAGACCGTGGCAGCATCTGGTTGACGCTCCAGGCGTCCGGACAGTCTGCGCACGGGTCTCGACCGATGCTCGGAACCAACGCGATTCGCTGTCTCTGTCACGCCATCGACGACATCGAGTCTTCGCTCCACGAGATGCAGTTCGACCTCCCGCCGGTCGTCCGAGCCATCGTCGACGAATCCGTGAAGTATTACGAACCCACGTTCGGTGCCGCGGTGTCTCGTGAGTTGTTCGAGCGACCCTCGGTGAACCTCGGCGTCGTCGCGGGCGGGGAGAAAGTGAACGTGGTTCCCGACGTCGCCGAAGCACACCTCGATATTCGCCTGACGGCGGGTGTGGATACGCCTCGCGTCCTCGACACGGTCCGTGACGTCGTCTCGACCCACGACGACGTGGAGATTGGTGACGTGAGTTGGTCTATCGGCACGTTCGAAGACCCCGACGGCCCGCTTGCGAACGCCGTCTCGGCCGTCGCCGGCGACGTCACCGGCGACCGAGTCTACCGTCGAAGTGCCACCGGCGGCGGCGACGCGAAACGATTGCGAAACACCGGTATCCCCACCGTGGAGTTCGGCCTCGGGACGAACACGGTCCACGCAGTCGACGAGTTCACGACCGTCGATGCACTCGCGGGGAACGCAGAAGTGTACGCCCGACTGCCGGGCGAACTCGTCTGTCAACTCGACACCGGTACCGGGACGTTCGATTCCACAGATGTGGGAATGCTAAACACTATTATCCCCTGCGGTTCCAAATCAGGTGACGATTCTCCATGACTCCAGCGGAACTCCGTGCGTCTATCCCCGCCCTCGACGAGACAGTCTATCTGAACACCGGTGCCCACGGCCCGAGTCCAAAACGCGTCGTCGACCGGGCGACCCAGTTCCTCGAATACCACGAGTACGTCTCGCCATCTGAAGACGGGCCATATCCGACCGCGTTCGACGCCTACGAGGAGGTTCGAGAGGACGTCGCCGCGTTCGTCGGGGCCGAGACGGAAGAAATCACGCTCACACAGAGTACGACCGACGGAATCAACCGTCTCGCGACGACGCTCGACTGGGAACCCGGCGACGTAGTCGTCAGAACTGACCTCGAACACCCCGCCGGAATCCTCCCGTGGCGTCGTCTCAAGCAGGAAGGTGTCGAAGTGCGCGTCGTCGAGAGCGAAGACGGCCGACTCGATATGGACCAGTACACCGAGGCGGTCCAGGGTGCAGACCTCGTGTGTTTCAGCGCCGTGACGTGGAACTACGGGACGCGACTTCCGGTCCGCGAACTCGCAGATATCGCCCGCGAAGCGGGGGCACTCTCGCTCGTCGACGCCGTCCAAGCAATCGGTCAGTTCCCCGTCGACGTACACGAGTGGGGCGCAGACGTCGTCGCCGCCGCCGGCCACAAGTGGCTTCTCGGCCCGTGGGGTGCTGGCTATCTGTACGTCAGGAGAGAGCTAGCCGAGTCGCTCGAACCACACGCAGTCGGCTATCGCGGTGTGAAAGAACCGACGAGTGACACCATGGAGTTCGAACCCGGTGCCAAGCGCTTCGAAATCGGGACCACGAACCCCGCGCCGCACGTCGCACTCCGTGAGGCGATGGACCTCAATCGCGAGATTGGCTTCGACCGCATCGAACGACAGATTTCGGCGTTGACGGCGCAGTTCGTCGACGCCGTCCCCGAAGGGAGACTCGTCAGCCCACCCGACCCAGAAACGGGGTTGGTCTCGTTTACTGTCGACGACTCCGAGTTGGCCGTCGAACGACTCGCGGCGGACGGCGTCGTCGTTCGAACGATTCCGGAACCCGACGCTGTTCGAGCATCGTTCCACGCATTCAACGACGAATCCGACGTAGAGGCGTTGCTCGCGGGACTCAACGGTCACTGGTAACTTCCTCGCAGGTCAGGTGCCGTCACTTCACCCGGTGTCCGCGGCACAGTTCTCCTCGTCGGCGAACGTTCATAATGGAAGACGCAGAAGCCGTGAGTATGCATCCCACGGCGCAGACGTTCGCTGACCAACTGAGAGACGAATACGATTTCGACGCCGTCGTCGAAGAGTTTCCCGAAGGGACGAAGACGGCGGCCGACGCGGCGGACGCAATCGGGTGCGACGTCGCACAAATCGTCAAGAGCATCGTGATGCGCGTCGGCGACGAGACAGTTGTCGTCCTCACGAGTGGCGCGAACCGCGTCGACGAAGCGAAGTTAGCGGCCGAGTTCGAAGCCGACCCGAGCGCCGTCCGGAGTGCGAACGCGTCGGAGGTCAAAGCGGCGACCGGATGGAGTATCGGTGGCGTCCCTCCGGCGTGTCACACGTCAGACTGCCCGGTTCTCGCGGACCCGACGTTCGACACGTTCGGAGAGATTTGGGCCGCAGCAGGAACGCCCGAGGCCGTCTTCAGGCTGACTCCGGACGACCTGCGAACACTGTCGAACCCGCGCGTCGTCGACGTGTTCGAGTGAACGCCACGGTCCGAAACGGACACCACCATGTCCGCTGTTCTGGCCACCGAAACTCCGGTACGAAAGCCAGTCGTCCGCGACACCCCATCGGCGACAGTTCAGTCGGCGGTGCTCGCGAACTCGACCAGGTACTCGCCGAGCGAAGGCAGTTCGACGTGGTCGGCGCTCGTCGGTGAACCTGCCGCAGACGCTTCTTTCAAACCTGTGCCAGTCAGAACGGCAGCGACGTGGTCAGATGAGCCGATGGTCCCCCGTTCGACCAATCGTTTGGTTCCAGCGAGTGCTGTCGCCGAGGACGTTTCGACGGTAATGCCGGCATCGGCCGCCAAAGCGTGCTGTGCGGCGCGAATCTCGTCGTCGGAGACGGCGATGACCGCACCGCTGGTCTCACGTGCGGCGCGGAGTGCTCTGTTCCCACTCGGCGGGTCCGCGTTCGCAATCGAGTAGGCAATCGTCTCGCCGGCGACGACACTCGTCACCTCGTCAGCGTCCGCGTCGAACGCCTCGGCGATGGGGGCACAGGCGGCGGCCTGCACGAAGTAGAGTTCCGGAACGTCGGCTATCGCACCCGCCTCGTGGAGTTCTCGAAGGGCTTTCCACACACCGCTGGCGTGGCCACCGCTACTCACTGGCAGCACGATAGCGTCTGGAACGTCGGGAGCGAAGGCCTCACAGATTTCGAGTGCGGTGGTCTTCTGTCCCTCGACGCGGAGGGGGACGTCAGAGTTGAGAAAG
>NZ_LOPV01000220.1 GCF_001469865.1 Haloferax profundi | reverse complement strand
ACCGTGGTCTGAGCCCAATCGCAGTGTCTCGTCGTAGAGGCGGCCGTACTCGCCCGCCACCGTCACGAGCGTCGGGTCGAACTGGTCGATGACGGCGAGTCGTTCGGACGGGATGTCGTCGGGGACGAAGACGACACACGGCAGGTCTGCTGCGGCAGCGAACGCAGCAGTGCTCATCGCCATGTTTCCGTGTGAGACGGTTCCGACGGCGGCACCGTCGCCTGCCAAGCCAGCGGCCACGGCAGCGATTCCGAGGGCACTTCCTCTGTCTTTGAAACTCCCCGTCGGATGTTCACCTTCGAGTTTGAGGTGAACGTTCGTTCCCGCGAACGCGTCGATTGCGGCGTCGGTGACGAGTGGTGTCCCACCTGCTGCGGCGGCGATACCGTCCGGTCGACTGACCGGCAAGAGCGAGTCGTATCGCCACATCCCTGGTTCGTCCGAGCAATCGTCCCAGTCGAATCCCGCTGGGTCTGTTTCGAGCCACATCGGTTCACCGCAGTCGCATCTGGCGACCGGTGCATCGGTTCGCGTACCGCAGTCGTAGCACACGCGTGAGAGAGCCATACAGACGGTATCCGACCTACGAGGAGTCGTGCGAAAACAGTTCGGGAAGGATTTGGGGTCGTGGTCGTTCGCCGTGCTCGAACGAACGTGGTCGCTGACTCGGCACAGTGGTGTCACTCCCTCCCGAGCGGTGTCGAAACCTCGTCGACGAACTGGACGCCGGTGAAGTCGAACTGTGCTCCGCCAGTCGTGCTGTCGGTGACAGACACGGCCCACGAGTGTACGTCACCAATCCGTTTGACGATGGGGAGACCGAACCCAGTCCCGTCGGTGTTCGTAGAGTATCCAGTCTCGAAGACGGACGCTCTCTCTGCTTCGGAGATACCGACGCCGTCGTCCGCGACGAAGAACCCGTCTGGAAGGGTCCCGACAGTCACTGTGAGTCGCTCGTCGTTGTGTTCGCACGCATTTCGAAAGAGGTTGGAGAACAGTTCTTGGAGCCTACTCGGGTCGGCTACGACGACAGTGTCGTCTTCGAGTTCGAGGTGGAACGTCGCGTCACCAGTTTCGAGGAGGTGCCACGACCGAGCGGCGACGTCACGTATCGAAACAGAGGTGAAGTCGGGCGTCGCGTACTCTTGTTTGGCAAACGAGAGGAGGTCGTCGATGAGTGTACTCATGCGGTCGAGCGCCTTCGCCGTCGTCTCGAAGTAGTCGTCTTCGTTCGTCTCTCGTCCCAGTTCCAAGTTCCCCCGGGCGACGTTCAAGGGGTTTCGAAGGTCGTGAGAGATTATCGCGGCCATCTCTTCGACCTGATTGCGCTCGCTCAATTCCTGTGTCAGTCGGCGCGTTCGGAGGAGTGACTTGAGACGGGGACCGAGTTCTTCGAGCACGATTGGCACCGAGATAACCTCGTCGACCAGTTCGAGTGCCGTGGTTTCGACCTGGTCGACGTCGCGGTCGACGACGAGGAGATACGGTAAGAACACCGGTTCTTCGGCGCGAGCGTGCGATTCGAGTTCCGAACGGAATCGTCGCAGCGTGGTCGAATCCACGATACACAGGTCGAACCCACCACTCGTCAGGTCTGAATCGGCAGTCGAGATGTCGTAATACGGCGTGAGCTTTTCGGCGAGAAGGCGACGGTTCTGCTCGTGAGACAACAAGAGAAGCAGGCGCATCCCGTCGGCAGAATCGTCCTGTCGCTCAGACTCCCACGACGTGTCGTTAGACGAGTTGTTTGACATCGTGGTGTGTGGTCCTTTTTCTCTGTGTCTGGTTACTCATCGGCCGTCTGCGTAGCCGGTTCGGTCCACTCGGGTGTCCCCGAGAGGATACCTCGTACGTCTGTCATCGGTTCGCCGACTTGTACCCCGTGTTCGGTGATTTCGAACTGCCGAAGTGTTCGTTCGAACTTCGTCGTCCGTTTTTTCAGCACACCGATGACCTTCTGCAGTTCGCCGTCGAGTTCGACGTGCTGGAGGAACACGATGTTGTCCGCGAGGTAACTAACCCCCGAGTTGGTCGCACTGAACTCGCCAGTCACGTGTTGCTGTTCGTCGGCGAAGATGACCGTGACCCCCATGTTCTTGAGGTACCGGCCGAGTGCGTGGAGTTTTTTGATGAGTGTGTCGTGACCGCCCTGGACGGAGAGTTGGTACCCGTTGATACCGTCTATCATCACGAGTTCAGTGCCGTGTTCTTCGACTTCGGTTCGGACCTGGTGTGCGAACTGCTGTGGGGAGAGGTTCAGTGGTTCCATCTCCCGGATATGAAGCGACTCCTGTGATTCCATCTGTGAGATGGGTACGTTTATCGATTCGTTCCGTTCGCGAAACGTCGAATAACTCTCTTCGAAGAGATAGAGGACCGACCGTTCCTCTCGTTCGGCCGCCTGTTTGATGAATTGTGTCCCGAGTGTCGTCTTCCCGACGCCGGTTGGGCCACTGATGATACTGACAGTTCCCCGTTCGATTCCGCCGCCGAGGAGTTCGTCGATTTCGGGGACTCCGGACGGTATCGACTCTTTGGAGAACTCACGTGAGTGTTCTAATGGGTTCATCTGAGGAAAGACGGAGATGCCGTCGTCAGTAATCGAAAGCGTGTGCGTTCCTCGTTCGGCATCAGAACCGCGGAACTTCGGAACGTCGACCGTTGGCCCCATCTCCCGCGACTCCAGTTCTATCGTACCGTCGCTCATGAACTGGAGGTCGTCGTCTGGCCTGTCGGCCGTGTTCTGCGAAGTGAACATCACTGTCGCACCCTTCCCAGTGAGGTACTGCATGAACCCGATGGCTTGCTTTCGGAACTGGTGTTCGTCGGACGTCAAGTAACGCAACTGCGTGATCGGGTCGACGAACACACGGTCCGGTTCGAGCGCGGAGATTGCCTCGGTGACGGCGTCGATGAACGGTTCTTTCTCCACGTCACTCGCCGAGAGAATATCGTAGGATTGGTCTTCGACGAAGACGCTCGCACTCGGGCTCAAATCCAAGAACTCAACGTCCGTTAAGTCGATACCGAGCGACGCGGCGTTCTGTCGAACGTCCTCCTCAGACTCTTCGAGGTTGACGAACAGCGCAGTCCCTCCTTCGTCGACACCTGCTTTCAAAAAGTGCGTGCCGAGAATCGTCTTCCCGGTTCCGGGAGCACCACGAACGAGATAACTTCGGCCAGCGATGAGACCACCGTGGAGAATCGCATCCAGTCCGTCGACACCGGTGGAAAGTCGCGTCGGGTCCGGTGTCTCGCTCATCGGGGACACCTATCTCGACCGAACGGAAGCGGCGTGAGAGCAGACCAGTGAGAATCGAAAAAACCAGTAAATAATTGGTATGCCATTGCCGGACAGACACCGGACAACCTTGATAAATCTATGCCTGCCCCCGATATATTGAGGCAGTAGGGTTCGAAATACCGCCGATTAGTGTAGTTCTTGTCAAATGGGAGGATCGATGTCGAGGGTGTCTGAAGCAGCGATGATCGATGCCGAGAATATTGAAGCAGTGATGCTTCTCGTGCGCGTGTGAAGTCGTACTGGCTCTGCGCCGTCTAAAGTAGTGACTGATTCGGCAGCCGTCCGTTACACACGTCCAACGTCCCTTTCGGGAGGGTCCAGTCTACTGGATGTGGCCTTCGCGACGGAGTTGGTCCGCGTCTTCGCCAGTGTAGCGCCATTCGATGTTGGCCTTCTCGTCCTGCCAGTCCCACGGTTCGACGAGGACGACGTCGCCCTCGTTGATCCAGGTGCGGTACTTCATGCGGCCGGGAATGCGGCCCATTCGGTTCTTACCGTCTTCGCAGCGGATTCGCACGTGGTTACCACCGTTGTGTTCGGTGACGACCGCGAACAGCTCGTTATCGTTGGGCATTCGGAGATTTCGACGCCCTTGATTTTCGCTCACGTATTTACTCAGACCCCAAGACGGATAACTCATAGGATGTACAAGTTACCACACCTCACGTGGAGAGAGAACACCGGGAACGTCACGCCAACACCGAAGTGTCCGCTGTAATGGACGGGGGAGAGAATCTGTGGTCGTCATAAATCACATGTAGCGATATATTATCCAGTCGGCCGCTCCGTTTCGGACGAGGAGAACACCACCTTGTCCGCAGTTATCGGCGGTTTTCTGCCCTCACGTTACTCAAATCGTGTTCTTACTCTCGATAGACTCACCATCTCGTCGAGCCCCTGGCCACGACTCTCGACTCACGGAATCCCCCGATTACTCCGGACATAGTGGTGTTGGTGTCGACGGAGAACTGCCCACGAGGTTCTGGTACCACGTGGGACGAAGTAGAGTGAGCGTCTCGTCAGAATCGCAGAACGAGATGAGTCTACTTCGTCGCGTCGATGCGAGCCGCAGTTTTCAGTACACGCAGATACACCATCTGTCGTTCACCGTTCTCCGGTTATCCACTCACGTCGAAACCGAGTAGGGTCACTTTCGACTCCTACACCACCGTGTCCGCAGTTATCGACCGATATGGTCTCTCTCCCGGAGACACAGTCGAGTGGGTGTTACTGTTCCACGAAGTCGTCGAGCGTGCTTGCTTTCTCGGCTTCGAGATACGGTTCGACCGTCTCGTGTACACCGACCAGGTCGATCGTGTCACGCATCGCCGAGACGATGAGTCCGACGTCCATGTCGAGTGCGTACTCACGGTAAGTACCACCCCGACGACCCTCGTTTCGTTCGGTGACGGAGACGATACCGAGCATCGCGAGTTCGCTCAAATGGTCTCGCATCCGACGCGGGACGAGTGGGTCGCGGTTCGCGAGTTCGGCGAAGCGAGTGTATCGCGGTCGAACGTCGCGAGAGCGAATGGGTGTCTCCCCCTCGAGTTCGAGTGTCAAAAGCGAGTAGAGGACGAGGTGACCGTGTTCGGTGAGGCCGTTGATGCCTTCCTTGATTCGGCCACGTTCGAGCGCTCGGCGCCCGCGTTTGACGTGTTCTTCGGTGATGCAATCGGTGTCGTCGTCGCGAGCCAAGTCACCAGCCTTCATCAGGAGGTCGATAGATTGCCGGGCGTCACCCGCGTCCTTCGCCCCGTAGGCTGCACAGAGTGGAATCACCTCGTCGGAGAGGACACCCTCACGGAATGCGACCTCGGCGCGCTGTTCGAGAATCGCCTGGAGGTTCTTCGCGTTGTACGCCGGAAAGTGAATCTCCTGTTCACACAGTGAACTCTTCACCTTCGGCGAGAGGTCGTCTCGGAACGAGAAGTCGTTCGAGATGCCGATGAGGCCGACCTTCGCCTCGGAGAGATTTCCATTCGCGCGTGCGCGAGGAAGTTGGTAGAGAA
>NZ_LOPV01000219.1 GCF_001469865.1 Haloferax profundi | reverse complement strand
TGCCAGAGCATCTCGTAGACCGACCCGAGTGGGTAGCCAGTCGTACTGATCTGGTTCGACTCGGACCTGAACTCGTTGACGAGACGGGTCGCAATCTGGTACGAACTCGTCAGCCCATCACAGTTCAAGAAGATAACAGTCAGATGGATGTCGTCGTACCGACTCGCGTCTTCGCGGAGGTGACTGAGTAAGTATCGAGACGCTGCCGTCTTTCCGACACCCGTCTTTCCGTACAGAAAGATGTTGTTCGGCTGTTCACCATTGATTACCGGTTGAAGCGCCGCCTGGAACGTCCGAAGTTCCTCGTCACGCCCCACGAGTTCCTCGGGCTGGTAATCCTCCCGAAGGGCATCCCGGTCCCGATATATCTCGGTGTCTCGCTCGAAGAGGGGCATACTCTGACAGTTCGTCCACTTCGTTGATAAAACCACCGCGTCCGGAGTGTCCGCTGTTTTCGTAGTTTATATACTCGGGGTGGGACACACCCCCTCCACCGTGTCCGCTGTTCCACCGATCGAAGGTGAGAGGGTTAGAGTTTGAGAGTAGTTAAATTAAGAAAGATTTATATGTTTATCTGTTAAACCAAACCCGTAGTAGAGGAAGACTAAGATTAAAACAATACGATTCTGTTTGATTTCGCAACTATCGAGGTGAGGAATTAACGTGACACCTCTCACCGCTCCACTCCCCCCACCGTTTTCACCCGAGAACAGCGGACAAAGTGGTGTGAGTGTTCGTCCCCTCCGACTCGTTTGATACGGAGGTACGTCACCGACTCCGTGACTCTTTCCTCGCGTTCCACTACACTTCGCCTTCGTCGCTCCCGTGAACTGCGGACATCGTGGTGTCTCTGTTACCGCGTCACGTGGTGTTTAGCCCCGTGTCTCGTCGCTACTTCCTCTGTGAACTCCATTGGAGCCTCGACTTCTCGTGTCGGAAGTACATCGTCACTTCCGAGACACCTATCACGTGCCCGGACACAACCGGGGGCTTCGACCGCGATACTCCTCGATTACTGCGGACATGGTGGGGTCAAACGCCCCGGTCTTCGGTGGGAAGTCCACGTTGAGCCTCACACGTCGACCGTTCGGCTACGAACAATTCAGATTTCGAAGTGTTCTGGTCGTTACCGATGGGAGTGTTGTGGAACACAGCAGAGAACTGCACACCTCCGTGTCCGTTGTTTCCCATACGTGGCTGCAATCGGTCACTGAAGTGCCGCCACCTACCGAAGCCTCGTCGATTCCTTATCGTGTCTACTCGTCTCTCGTTCGGACGATTGCGTCGGCAATCTCGTCGGGGTACGTCGCCGCGATTCGTACGAGGGCATCGTGGAACTCGCGTCCGGTCAAGTCGCGGATGTCGTGTTCGCGACGAAGTCGTGACTCGACTTCGAACTCGGCGTCGTCCATCTGGTCGAGTGTCTCTGTCCGGACGTAGATGCTCTTTGCAGTCGTCGCTTCGAACTCGAACGCTGGCCCACCATCTTCGTCTACCGACTCGACTTGCTTCTCTTCGGCCTGACTCCCCTCGCTCGCTGAGCCATCTTCCTCGTCGCTCCCGGCATCGCTGTCGACGGTGGTTCTGTCGCTGCCGGTGCTTCTGTCGTCGTCTGTCGTTGCAGTCGATTCCGCGACGCCACCTTCTGGTGGTGTTGCGTCGGTGTCTCCTGCAGTCGTCTCTGAAGTCGACGCCGTCTCCGTTGTCGACGCTGCTTCGGCCGTGGACGCCCCCTCGGTTTCGTGTTCGGTTTCTTCAGCACCGTGTCCAGTTTCGGTTTCTTCAGTACCGTGTTCGGCCTCTTCTGTGTCTTCGGCCTCTACGAACTCGTCTTCCTCGTCACCCGGGGTCGACTCCATCGCTTCCCCGAGACCGGCGAACCGGTTTTCTTTAGGCATCTTCCGGTCCTCCTCGCTCGACGATTGCGGCAAGTTCGTCGAGTCGGTCGAGCATGTCGTTCGACGGGTCGTACTCGCGGAGCGTCTTTCCGTCACGCCACGCACGACTGAACGCGATTCGGTGACGGATTCCCGGACCTTTCGATTCGGGGTCGTCGAAGAGGTCCGAACGAGCGAACTCGGGAATAAACTGCTCGAATGGTGACTCTTCGAGGTCACGAATGATTCGCCGTTCTTCGTTGTTTCCAGTGAGGTCGTTCGGGACGATTGCCAAAATATCGAGTTCGACTTCGCGACGAATCGGCCCGATTTGCTGCTCGAACATCCGTTCGAACCCGCTCACGCTGGGCTCACTCATGAGGAGGGGAACGACGACGTGGCCTGTTCCAATAAGTGCAGCATCTGAGAGCGGTCCGAGACTCGGCGGCGAGTCGATGACGATGTAATCGTAGTCGTCGTCGAGTAGTGGGTCGACGATGCGACGGCGCACCCAGAGGACACCGAACGTGGAATTTCGAACACGGTCTTCGATGTCGTCCAGGTCGACGTGCGCGGGTATCACGTCGAAACTCTCGCGTGTGTGAATCGTCTCTCGAACGTCGATTGGGTCGTCGTCTGTGAGGACGTCGCCGATGTTCGGGTCTGCCGACTCGTAGGCGTCCTTCATTCCGACTCCCTCGGTTGCGTTCCCTTGCTGGTCCAGGTCGATGAGGAGGACGTCGTTGTCTCGTGCGGCTAACGCGTCCGCGAGGTTGATGGCAATCGTCGTCTTCCCGACGCCACCTTTCTGAAGTGATACGCTCACTGCTCGCGACATCTACCGGCCCTCTCTAACCGCAGACATTCCACAAATTGTACAATTTGTAAGCTGTGTTAGCTGTGCGGACACTCCAAACTCCGTTCGAATTGTGGGCTGTGTGGGCATGTCGGCGCTCAAAATCACGTTCTTCCTACTCGTACATAATCCTATTCACGACTTTTAGACTGTCAAGACAGTTAGAACTGTTTGAGCTTTTTAGAATGTCCAAAAATTGTAAAATTTGTGTGCTGTCTGCGGTTTTTGGGCTGTGATCAATTGGCGCCCGGTGGACACTCTGTGGGCGGTGCGCCATCTTTACCCAGTGTATACTGTCCGAACCGCGAGAACTGTCTCGGAGGTGTCCACGCACTCCACGTTGCTCACTGTGAGGAAATTGGAGACCGTGGGTCGTGTCTGTGGATGCCTCTGAGAAGTTGGACGAACTCGCTACTTCGACGAAACCTGCTCAATCCTACCATCTTTCGATCCACATCTTCGCGTAAGGTTCGGCACACTCGTGTTCGATGTCTTCGTCAGAGGTCTCACCCCCCTGACTGGTGAGTTCGACGGCTTACCCCGGACTTCTCCCCACTCATCCTTCACCGTGTATAATGCGCTGGCTGTCTGCACCTCTCGCGCATTCTACAAATTTTACAAATTTTGAAAATTCTACACACTCCCCACAGTTCTCACACTCTCTAGTGTGCCCAATTTTGAGCGTGACGATATTCTCGAATTCGTGACTCTCACGGAGTCTAGTGCGCCGATACTGCGGACAAAGTGGTGTTCGAACGTGGACTCGACCGCGCGGCAACTGAACTCGGGTCCAAGTGAGGTCGAGAGGTGCCTCGAGCACGAATCTGGTGGATTCGACCCCGATTTCGGACTTTCACAAATCTCACAAATTCCAAAATTTGTACGATGTTTGCCCATCGTGAACTGTTCACCCAGTAGAGAAATCGTGGTGGTGAGACGGAAGACGCAGCAGAACTCACGGAACAGGCACCTCGTCGTGGTGCGTGGTACTACTCAGTTTGCGAGTTTGTCGGCGAACTTCTCGCGCACTTTCTCTATCTTGGGACTCGCGTGGAATTGGCAGTACGCGTCGTTCGGGTTCTTCTCGAAGTAGTCTTGGTGGTACGCTTCTGCCTCGTAGAACGTCTCGAAGGGCGCTAACTCTGTCACGACGTCGTCGTCGTACGAGTCGTCGAGTGCCTCGACGTATGCTTCCGCGAGGCGGCGTTGGTCGTCGTCGTGATAGAGGACGATAGAGCGGTACTGGGTGCCGACGTCGGGTCCCTGTCTGTTGAGTTGCGTCGGGTCGTGGACGGCGAAGAAGACGTCCAGTAACTCGTCGTAGTCGACGACGCTCGGGTCGTACTCGACTTGGATGACTTCCGCGTGACCAGTCGTTCCAGAACAGACCTGCTCGTAGGTCGGATTTTCGACGGTCCCTCCAGCGTATCCCGAGGTAACGTCGCTAATTCCATCGAGTTCTTTGAACGCTGCTTCGATACACCAGAAACATCCACCACCAAACGTTGCCGTCTGCGAGGATTCCATAGAGACAGTTACGTCGGGAAGAAATTAAGCCCCGCGACGTGAGCAGTCCCGGCAGGTATCGAAGACACGTCAGGCCGAGTGTGTAAGGTTGCTCGTGTCTGTCGACGTCGGGTCAGGCCAGGTCTGTCGATGTCGGGTCTAGTCAGGTCGAATCTACTTGTGCTCGACACGTTCCATCACCGTACCTGACCCCCTCACGTCACCGAATTCTTCGCTCGTCCAGAAGTACCCACCAAATACGTGAGGGAAGCTAACATTTATACACTGACTCTGTCTGGAATTATTATGGAAGATATATTTGTTGCGAGACTCATGTCCACGAATCTCCACACGGTCACGGCCGACACACTCGTAGAGGACGCGGCCCAGTTGATGCTCGACAACAACATCAGTTCGGTCATCGTCGTGGACGAAGCGAACCACCTCGACGGTATCTTGACGACGACGGACTTCGTCAGAATCGTCGCCAAGAGTCAACCGAAGGCGCAGACGACGGTCGAACGATACATGACCACCGACGTCATCACCGCGGATGCGCAAGACCCAATCACCGACGTCGCCGAGTCGATGACCCAACACGGGTTCCACCACATGCCAGTCGTCGACGACGACGAGGGCGTGATCGGCATCATCACGACGTCCGACCTCGCTGCGTACCTCTCGCAAGCAGGCACCTTGACCACGACGTAAGTACCGACCGCTCTCAGCCTCCAGCACAGTCGCCAAAGCGCACCGCCTCTCGGCGTCACTTGACGCGAAGTGCTTCTACCGGACGTTCGTTCGCCGCACGCCACGCGGGATAGAGGCCACTCGCCAAACTGATGACGACGCCGAACAGGACGGCGAACACGAGGTATCCACCGGTTCTGAGGTTGACGACGACCGGAAGCGTCACCTCGGGGACGGCGAGGTACAACCCCAGCGCCACGAGGCCGCTGATGACCGCGCCGGCGACACCACCGACGAATCCGAGTAACCCGGCTTCGACGAGGACGGTCCGCAGTACGTCTCTCCGTTGAATTCCGACGGCTCTGAGGACACCTATCTCGCCGCGGCGTTCGGAGACGCTCATCAACATCACGTTTAGAATACTCACGCCAGCGACGACGAGTGAGACGGCACCGATGGCGACGAGAAAGGCGTTCAACAAGCCAAAGAACTGGTCGATTCGGTCGACGATACGCGAGAGTTCGAGGATGCTGACGCGCTCTTCGCGGGCGTTCACCGACGCTCGAATCGCGTCCGCTACTGTCGCTGCTTGACTCCCCGACTCGGCGCGGACGATGACCTGCGTGTACGATTCGTCTGCGAACGCCGTTCGTGGAATCAAGACAGCACCGTCAGGTTGGAGGAGGTTGAACCCATCCGACTCGCCGAGAACGGCGACGACGCGGTACTCGCGGCCTTCGATGGTAACCGTGCGGCCGACGTCGACGTCGAGTTCGTCGGCGACGCCGCTCCCGACGATAACACCGCGGCGGTGTCGTTCTGGAAGCTCCCCCGATT
>NZ_LOPV01000218.1 GCF_001469865.1 Haloferax profundi | reverse complement strand
GAAGAGGTCACCTGGCCGTTCGACGGCGTAGAGTGCGGCGAAGGTTCTGGCCTCGCCGCGCTCGACGAGTGCGCCCCCGGTGACGACGGGGATGACCGTCGCGTCCTCACCGACGGCGCGTGTTATGGTCGTCACGTCGCGGTCGGTGAGTCGTTCGATGCCGGCGTCGGCGTTTGGTGACACGATGACCTGGTCGCCGAGTCCACCGAGTGCGTCTGCGGCGGTGAGTTGGATGACGCTCCCGAGGATACCGAGCGTGGCGATGGCGAACACTCCGATGATGATTCCGAGGATGGCGAGTGTCGACCGAAGACTGTTCCGGGCGAGGTTCCTGCGGGCGAGGTACACCGACGCCACCACACCGTCGGGAACTGACTCAAGCCTTCCGAGCGTGCCGGATACACGACTCATCTCGCGTCACGCCGGATACGTATCGCTACCGCAACCGGGAGGACGAGAAGCACCACGAGTGCGACGACGACGATATTCCTCGTCGTCGAATCGAGCCCCGAGACCAACCCAGTCGGTTCGACGCCGGGTTGGACCTCACTGGCTTCCCCGCCTCCCAGTCCACTCACGGAGAACCCACCAGATTGGGTTTCGCTCGGCACGTCGACCACCGTCTCGCGGACGACTTCTGCACCGTCGACAGTGTACCGGACAGTGACCGTCACGTCTGTGGCGTCCTCGGCGACGCTGCCGGTGAGTTCGAAGGGGGCGAAGTCACTCGGAGTGATGCGCCCGACGAAGTAATCGCGCTGTGGGTAGCGCGGTGTGACGGTGTCGGTTTCGGCGAGTTCGACGACCACGCCTTCGGCGTCGCCACGGCCCTGGTTGGCGACGTTGCCGAGGATTCGGATGTCGCCGTCTTCGACGGTCACGTCGAGGTCGGTAAAGACGAGGTCGGCGACTGCGGGTCGGTACTCGATTGTGGTCGCGGTTTCCGCGGACTGGACGCCGACACGGTACGTGGCCCGAAGCGTGAGGGGGCCAGCGTCGCGGACTTCCGAAAGGTCAAGCGTCGCAGTTCCCGATTCGCCCGAGGGAATCGGCCCTAGAATCGACAGTCTCGGGAGCACTTCACTCTCTGTCGTGGGTTCGACGACGATGTCCGAAATCGGTGCCGACCCGAAGTTCGTGACGACGACGTCGAAACGGACAGTCGACTCCGCGGACTCGTCGTCTGCACCGTCCGTCACACCGCCACCCAGGGCGGCACCTGCGCCACCACCTCCAGCGAGGAGTGACACGATATCGGGTGCGGCGGCAGCGTCGTCGGCCTCGCGGACAGGCCTGAGCGTGAGTTGCACGTCGTCTGCAAATTCGGACGTCTGAATGGGTACATCGACACGCAGTGTCCGTTCGGTCCCAGACGCAGTGGTGTAGTTGACGGCGAGTTCGAGCGTCGATTCACCGACTTCGGCGGGGACGACGGTGAGATTTCGGACCTCTGTCGCACCCGCTGGAAGGGTCGCAACCGAGGCCGTTCTGACCGGCGTCGTGCCGCCGAAATCGGCGACAGAGACGACGATGTTCCGCATGTCTGCTGTCGTCGGATTCGAGAGCGACACCGCGACACGGGTTTCGGCGTCGACGGCAGCGTCTTCGATTCGAACGTCTACCAGCGGCGGTGCGTCTTCGACGGCTATCGGAACTGGTCGCTCGATTCGCACGTCGTCTCCGTCCTCGTCTGTCCCACTGACTGTGAGCGAGAGTTTGCGTGGTCCTGCCGTCTCGAACGTCAGCGCGAGCGGAACAGTCACCGAATCTCCAGGAGAGAGCGTGCCGAGTCGCTGAGCACGGGCGCTCTTGTCGTCTTCTGGGTCCTCGAGACGAACGGATTCGATTTCGACGGCAGAGGGACTGCCGACTGAGTTCGCAATAGTGACTGACACGACGACCTGTTCGCCGACGACGGGCGTGGTCGGTGTGACCGTCGCGTCACTCACGGTGATTCGGGCGTCGGGAACCGCCGTGACCGGACCGACACTCGTGAGGAGGAGCATCGTGACGACGGCGAGGGTGAGGGTGGACCCGCGGAGACTCATCGGAAGATGTTAGCTGTCCTAGCGGTTAGCGATACCGGCGCGAGCGTTGCTAACACAATCGAAACCGGAAGAAAATCGGAGTTGTCGTGATGTCTGAGTCGTTCGTATCTGTTGAAATCCTCAGCCACTGATAGTTTGCTGAGTGCGTGCTGAATACAGCGCGCAAGTCGGTCACAGCGACTTGGAGTGACCACGCCGAAACCTCCATAGCACAATTACCTAACCTGACGACACTCGTCCGTTGCTACGCTATTGGTTCGGCATTCTCGTACAGCTCTCGCAAGGCGTCTGGTGTATCCTCGGGGAGTTCGACTGACCTCCATTCGATATTGTAGAGTTCTGCTGGCACGTACTCGCTGTCGATGCGAACGTTCATCCCTCGATGGCGGGCGAGCAAAAGGTACGCGCCCGTGTAGTGGTCGAAGAGTTCTTTCGTCCCGTCGCCGCCGCCTCGAACATCCTCGTGATAGGCTGTGAGCGAATCGAGTGCGTGCTGGACGAGTTGCTCGTCGTGGTCGAGAAAGCCTTCGAGAGCATCGGCGAACGCTTCGGCAAAGTAGTTCCCAAGGAACTGGTCGTCTTTCTCCACCGAGTCACGGAGGCTTGCGAGCGCGGTGCGAGCTTGGGCTGTGTCCTCGCGCAACAAGTGGGCGAGGCCAATGAGGTGGTAGTACCGGGTCGTCATGTCGGGATAGTCGTCGAGGTACGATTCGTCGAGTTCGAGTATCTCGTCGACGGCGGCACCGACAACCCGTGGGTCAGCAGAGAGTAGCGCGTCGCGAAGTGCGTGTTCGGCGGTAATGGGAAGATTCGAACACTCATCTTCCCCAACTGCCTCGCGGTGCTGCCATACGAGTTCACTTACCATCGTTTCGGCTAACGCCCCCTCAGCGAACCACGAACGCGCAGTTTGAACCTCTCCAAGCAGCAGTTCAGTCGTCCCGAGTCCTCCCCCTTGGAGGGACAGCCAGTCGAACGCAGACACCGGGACGCGACCTTCGTCAGTCATTCGCCGTATCGCCCTAAATCCAGACTGTCTGGCCGATGAGCGTCTCTTCAACCGTGCGCGGAGTTCGGTTTCGTTGAGTTTCACTAATGAACATACTTCTCAGTCTGTCCAGATATAGATATTTGACATGAAAGCCCATTCCGGGTCCGAATTGCGCCAGCAACGTCACAGCCTACGCAGCGAATCCTAACAGTGGTCGTCAATCCACTCACAGAACGAGTGGAAATCTTCTGCACCGCACTGCTCTGCGATACTCCCGAGTGTTCCACGAGGAATCTCGCCGTGAAGTGGCACAGTCGGTCGTCGAACCTCGCCAGTGTCGGGGTTGACGTACTCCAGCGTGAGGTGACTCCCCGTCCGTGATTTCGGCTCGTAGCCGAATTTCATCAGCACCTTCGCGACTTCCCGGCCTGTGAACGTCGTCCGACCCACGTTACTCGTCCCACGGCGGGCGGCCTTCGCTCCCGATTTCGTCTTCGCTGAGACCAAGTTCTGCGGCCAGCTCGTCTTCATCGACGGGTTCACCTTTCCCGTGGTAGGCATCGAGTGCGTCGGCGAGCATCCGCAGTGCTTCCGCGCGGTCGTCACCGAAGGAAGCGACACCCGTCTCGATGTCCTTTGCGGTGACTCGTCCATCATCCTCGTGGATGAACTCGACGCCCCCGTTACGGTTGTCACGAGTCGTGCTGGCCATTTCTATCGGAACTGAGTATGCGTCTACAAATAAGCGTTCGGACGGTTTTGCGTCGAACTCAGACCGTCACCACGACCATCGGTGAAACTTTGCTAAACTCACCCTCTGTCTGTGTCACACGGCTTCTGTCAGGTTCTAAGGATTTCAACAGAGCTGTTCGTTCTCAATCGGGGTCCGTCACTCGGCCGGGTGGCTGAACGTACGCTTCGCTAACTCACTCGACTTGCTCGGAGAGACTCTCTACGACACTCGTGAGTTTCGGGTCTTCCGTGTGCCCGTGGTGAACTGCGAGGGGTGAGACACTCACTTCGCCGTCGACCATCGCGCGGCGGTCACTTCCGACGGGGTAGCGCGCACGATACTCGTCGTTCGGGGGGAACGGGTTTTGGTATCCGACGGTATCGGGCCACGACACGTCGCGCAGACGGACGAGAACCTCGTCGTCGCCGAGATTGTCTTCGCGGTCACCATCGGGGAGCAACGCGGTGTCGTCGTGGTGGTCGACCTGCTGGTCGTAGTCTGCGAGTGGGCGGGTCACGCGCATCCGCGGGTTCGGAACGTCGATTGGTGCGTTGACGTTCAGGAGGTCTACGTCGTCGAAGATTCCTGCACCGCAGACGCACTCGGTGAGGGCGCGAGCGACGCGGGCGGGTCGAGAGAAGTCGTACTCCTCTGGGGGGTGACAGAAGAAGTCCCGCGCGTGGTAACTGGAGATTGCGAGTGCCGGCGTGCCGAGGAACGCCGACTCGATTCCTGCACCGACCGTCCCCGACCGGCCGACGACGTAGTTTCCGGCGTTCGGGCCGTCGTTGATGCCGGAGACGACGATATCGAAGTCGGCGTCGAGACCGCGGAGACCGTAGGCGACGCAGTCTGCGGGGGTTCCTTCGAGGGCGTACCCCCACGGGTGGTCTCGGCGGATGGCGTGTTCGTTGCGGGCGCGCCCGACGCCGCTTTGGTTCTCCGCGGGTGCGACGACGGTCACCTCACCGATAGCGGTGAGTTCTTCGCGCATCGCGGCGATGCCGGGTGCGTCGATACCGTCGTCGTTGGTGAGCAGAATACGAAGCGGGGAGGCGGAGTCGCTCATCTATCTCGCAGGTTACTGTGACGGGTGGTAGACTTTCCGGAATTCCCCCTCGAAGTCAGACGAGTGGTCGGAACCACCAGTCTCAGCCCCGTTCGACGTACTCACGGGTCGTACTCGACGCCGTCGATGTCCGCCCGCCAGTAGGGCAGGTCACCGTCTGGAAGGTTCCACTCGACGTCTCCCGAACCGGGGATGCGGAGTCCATCGACTTCGTGATAGTCGTGGAAGTACCCGGTCCACGACTGCAACTCGTAGGACCCATCGTCTGTCTCGTACCAGCGGTCTGCAGTGACGCGCGTGATTTCGTCGTCATCGTCGACGTGGAACACGACAGACGCACTCGTCCCGTCGTACTCGATGGTCGCTCGGGCCGACTGGTCGTCTATCGCGTCCCACTCGACGCCTTGCCCGGGGAGGAACCCCGTCGGGAACCAGACCATCTCGGCGAGGTGCCGGGCGAGTTCGCCCTCGTCGAGTTCCTGCGATGGGTCGGCGTCCGCCACTGGAACGACCGAGAACAGTTTCGCGGTGAGCAGTCCTTCCCCGCCGACGAAGGCATCGACGACGCGGATGGGTGCGTACGGAACGATGTCGATGCGGGCGTCCCAGACGAACCCAGGCGGTTCGACAGTGTAGTGTTGCGTCGCTTCGAGTGGTTTCCACGGGGCGGACGCGTCACCGAGGCGGAACTCACCGTCTTGGTGCAGTCGCGCGGTGTGGACGTACGGCCGACCTTCTGTCAGGACGTGTTCGAGATACCGCCGAATCGGGTCGGGAAGGTCCTCGATATCTTCGAACCGAACGGTTCGACTTTGCGTCGAGACTCTGTTTGCGAGGAGTTCCCCGACGAGACGGGTACTCGTCGCTGCACGCTGAGACCGACTTGCGAGGGCAACCGCGACACCGCCGAGGAGGACCACCCCACCCACGCCGAGCAGACGCTTGAGTGACATATTCGTGAGTACCACCACCACCGTTATGAGTCTCGTCACTACTCTCAGGTCGTGGTAGTTGGTGGTCACCCCGCCGACTGAGGGAGTACACACGAGTGCTGGATGCCGAGGGAACACTCAGTTGGAGCGCTCACAGCGACTAAATGGGTAAACATAACGACCCGGGGAAAACTATTGTACGTACCCACCGTAAACGAGCACATGTCCGAGGCAACGTTGGACAGTCGTGGCCGACTCACGCTCCCGAAAGAGATTCGAGAGCGGTACGGTGAGCACTATCACATTGTCCAACTTCACGACGGTATCAAGTTGATTCCAATCGAGGACGACCCACTCGATGCCCTCCGGTCGGAGTTCGCAGACGTCGAGAAGACGGCCGACGAACTCCGCCAAGAAGCACGCGAGGCAGCGCTCGACGAGGCTGGACGCTGAATGTACGCGGAGACAGACTTCCTCCTCGCCCTCATCAAAGACGAAGATTGGCTGGGTGACACTGCAGAAGCAGTGTACCGCGAGCACCGTGACGACCTGTGGACGTCCCAGTTCACGCTCATCGAACTCCTCGTGGTCGCGTACCGCGAAGGCCGAGACACCGAACGCGTCATATCGAACGCAACCGCTCTTTTGGACGTCCGCGGTGACGTGGATACCGTCGTCGCGGCCGCAACCTACGTCGAAGACCACGGGTTCACACCCTTCGACGCGCTTCACCTCGTCGAGTCCGACGGAGACACCATCGTCTCGAGCGACGAGACGTACGAATCGTTTGCCCCACGACTCGACCTGAAGGAAGCACGAGACGAGTGACGGTGCACCGACGCTGGGACTGATACGCGCCCTAAATCCAGCACGCCACGACGACCATCGGTCGTCGACACGTTCGACACAGCAGAGTCGTCCAGTCGCCGGGACTGTCTCTCAGACCGTCCTGTGGCAAAACAGATACGTGAAACGCTGACACTCACGGTTCTGGAAATGTTTTGCTCGTCTGTCATTCGTATTCTCCTGATATTCATGAACTTGTGATAATTATTACAACGGTGACTTTATGTAATTAAATTCTTAGTAACGAATGAATGAGCTCCAAACGAGTGCGACTGGGAATTCAGAGACCCGATACTGTAGCCGTTAATACGACGTTAATCGGTCGAATACGGGTGTCAAAACCGGTGTCGCACTGCTCGGGGTTTGTCTCGGAATCTCCTCTCGTTCGTCCGACCCCATCTCCCTGCTTGGTCTCAGCCCGTACGGCTATGCACCACGACTCGACGGAGGTGCGTGCAGCATGAGTTCTGCCAGCGCGATGGCCGAGGACGTTCCGTGGGACGACGTCGGGTTCGTCATCAGTTCGCGGTATCGAGTCGACGTTCTCGAACGACTCGACGAGAGTCCTGCGACACCGACGCAGATTGCATCAGACTCCGGTCGTCCCGTTGCACACGTCTCACGAGCACTCCAAGAACTCAAGGACCGCTCGCTGGTCGAACTCCTCGTCCCCGAAGACCGGAAGAAAGGACGGGTCTACGGACTCACCGACGAGGCGGCAGGCATCTGGCAGGTCATCGAGAACAAACAGATGGCGTAGGTGGAGAGCCGAACGCGTCGCAGGGACAGTTACTTCGTCGGAATCCGTTCGCCGCTCTTGTTCAGAAGTTGGTACGTCCGTTTGGCGAGGTTCATTCCAACACCCGTCGACTCGACGGTGTAGTACGGGACCAACTCCCCGCCGAACTTCGATTTGTAGTTGCAGAGGCGTTCGGTGTTCGCGCCGACCAGGTCGTATTTCGTGACCGAATCGAGGGCCTCGTCGGTGGCGATGTCTTCGAGAATCGTCCAGTGAAGGAGGTTGTTGACACTCAGTCCCTCGTACACCCCGCGTGCCCCACCAAGCCAGAAGTACCCCGTCTCCTCGGAGTACGGGACGATGATTCCGCTGAGGTACTCCCCGTCCGGGTCGCGGGCGACGTAGACCCGACAGCGGTCACCGAGGTTCCGAACGAGTGTCTCGACGAACTCCCACGGCATCCCGAACGGTTCGTCCTGTTCGTCGTATCGCGACACCACGTCTTCGTACACGAGTTTTGCACCGTCGATTCCTTCTCTGCTGACGGTGACATCGAGGTCCTGTGTCTGTCGGATTTCGCGCCTGAGGCTCCGACTGAGTTGGCTCTGAACGTCGTCGAGCGACTGGTTCGACTGGTCGATGCGGTAGGTGAACGCGGGTTTGATTGCGAACCCAGACCACTCGAAGGGCCGCGGGTCGAGATACGACGGAGAACAGAGGATACGGACGAACGCCCGATTCGACCTGACACCGAGTTCGTCCATCACCAGGTCGGCGAACTCCTTGTTCACCGACTCGTAGGCGCTCTGTTTCGGACTGTTCGGCATCAGTATCGGGCCGATGTAGGGAATCGCCATCGACGGCGGAGGTGAGACGACGACGCGCCCAAGAGGGTTTTTGCGCTCGAACACTGGGAGGAGCGCGACGGCTTCCTGTCCTTTGAACGCGCCGAGGAGGCGCATCTCTCCGTCGAAGTGTTGGTCGATTGCGTCGAGCACTGCGGGGGTCTGGAATACTTCGACCCCGGACGATGGGAGCGCGTCGCCCCATTCGTCGAGGTTCATCTGTTCGAGTCGTAGTTGTGACATCTGTGTGTTGAGAGGGTTACTTTTCGCCAGAGACGGTGTCTCCGGGGACCGATTCGCGCTGTTGCACCGTCATCATCGACGGGACGATTCCCGACACCAACCGTGCCGGACTAATCGGTCGCTTCGACTGTGTGAGCGCAGCAATTCCCGAACTGACACCGTTCTTGTAGAGGTGTGCGGCAGCACGGACGGGGAGTGACCCGTGCTCGATTTGGTAGAACGTGACCAGTTCGGGGTTGTACTTCCCCTTGTACCGATTGAGTCTACGGTTGTTCGCGCCGACGAGGTCGTAGCGAACTCGTCCGTCGCGCTTCGCATCGCGCATAATCTGCCAGTCGAGGAGGTCGTTGACGTCGACTCGGTAGTCCTCTTTCGGACGGACACCACCGAGCCATCGGTAGGTCGTCTGTCCGTAGTTCAAGACGATGATACCGCTGACGAACTCGCCGTCGTTTTCGAACACGTACGGCTGAACCTGCCCGTCCGGTAGGTCGTCGTACAGGTCGCGGACGAACGCCGGAGGCACGTCGAACGCCAAATCCTGCTCGTCGTATCGGTCTTCGACGAGTTCGAGAATCGCGTCCACGTCTGTTCTCCCCCCGATAGAGATGTTCGACGAGGCCTGCTCTGCGTCGCGGATGTTCCGTCGGGCACTCCGACTGAACGAGAGCAGTAACTCGTCTTCACTGCGGGCCAAATCGACGTTGTAGGTGTACTTCGGCGTCACCGTACACCCACCCCACTGGAAGATTCGCATGTCCGTGTAGTAGTCCCCGACTCGCAGGTGGGTGTACTTCGGCGTGACCTCACGCGAAACCCAGTCGGTACAGCCCTCGATGAACTGATTTCGACGACGTTCGAGCTTTCGCTGTTTGATGTTGTCCGCACCCAGCATGACGGGCCCGAGGTACGGGACGCCGAGGTCTGGTGGTGGTGAAAACGCCGTCCTCACGGGTCCTTTCTGCAACTCGAACACTGGATACAGTCCGATTGCCTGCTCGTTCTTGAACCCGACCAGTGGGTGGAGCGTCGAGTTCGAGTGCTTCGCCTGGAGTTCGAGGGCACGATACTGGTGGAAGATACTCGCGTCACCCGACCGCGTGACGTATCGGTCCCACTCGTCACGTCGACTCTCGTCGAACTCTACGATTTGGATTGTCATGGTTGTGAACAGGAATGTGTGTCTTCGACGCGTGGGGTCGCTCGAAACGTACGGTTGACGTTGCCACCGCGGGTCCGAGACGCCGTCCTTCCGACGACTGCGGTCACCCCGGCGGTGACACGGTGCCCAGAGTGAGGCGTCCCCGCGCATATCATCTCAGAAGACATTCTCGATTCGTGTTGACGTGAGGGTGGAGATTTGTTATGAAGCGACTATACAGAAAACTGGAACGTCGGGAGACGTTCAGGCAGTCTCTGTCGCTGCGCGAAGGGTGTCGATACCGTACCCGTGGGAGGGTTCACCGGCAATCTTCGACGCGACGAACTCTGAGAGTGCGTAGGCCATCCACGCCTGACACCAGCGCATCAGCGTCGTGCGCTTCGTGTAGAATCGGTGTTTTCTGAAGTAGAAGCGACCCTCTTCGGGGACGTACATGTTCGCGAGTGCCCAGTCGATAGCGCGTTCTGCCCGGTCGTACTGGCCTGCATAGGTGAACACGAGAATCCCCTGTGCTGTCGCGTGGATGTCTCTGGGGTAGGCGTTCTCTTCGTCGAAGTTCGGGGCTCCGTCCTCGTCGAACAACTCACGAGCGTAGAAGTCTATCCCCCGAGCAATCTCGTCGTCGTATCGGCCGCTTCCGACGATGTGTTCGTACCGGAGGAGACTCTCGATGATGAACCCGTTGTGGTGGTTGTCCATCGAGAGGTGCGACGACGTCGGTGGTTCACGGTAGTACCACCCGCCGCGTTCGGTCTGTTTCGACGCGACGAAGTCGAACACTTCCTCTGCACGCTCCCGGAACTCCTCGTCGCCGAAGTGGTCGTAGAGTTCGACGAAGTACCGCGCACCGATGGCCAGTGCGTTGAGGGTGTAACTGTCCTTCGGGTGGGTCAGGTAGTAGTCCATCACTGCGCCGCCGTCTTTCCGACGATAGTCGAGGTCGTCGACGGCGAGGTCCACGGCCGTCTTCGCGATATCTGGGTAACGCTGGTCGAACTCTGCTCCCGCGAGGAGTGCTTTGACTCCGTACGAGGTGGAGACGAGGTTCGGCTGGTTCGGTATCGTCTCTCGGGGACCACTCCGTCCGGATGGATGCTGGATTCTGTGTCGGTGGCTCCCACCGAACCCGCTGTACCCCGTGACCTGATGGTCGACGAGCCATTTCGTCAGCGACGCTGCGTCGCTTCGATACCGGTCGGCGTCGCCAGCACCATCGAACCAGGGGACTAGCTGTGCACGCGTTCGGTTCGCCATCGCAAACAGTGCGATACCCTTGAAGTTTCGCCGTTGTTCGACACGGAAGAGCGGTCGAACGTTGACCGGCGACCGTTTGATGAACTCCTGGACCGCGAGGTTGAACCACTTGTTGTCGAAGGGAATCGCGTGGAGCACGCGACTGCTCATCCCGTCTCCGTAGTCCCAGCCGTTGTAGTCGCGGTCCTGTGCGTAGTCGAGAACGTCGTCGAGGACGTCGACGTACTGCTGTAGTCGGTCGATATCGACGTCCGTCTCGTGGGGGTGCAGTGTCGGTGAGTGTTGATTCATGTGTGTGAGAAATACCGCTCTTGGTGAGTGTTCGCTATCGAGAAGTGGCAAGCAGGAGGCTTTGTTATACAGCGAATATCCGCCAGAGACGCCACGAAGACACTGATATTCGAAGAGAGCGTCGCTACGTCACTCCGAGGGCTCACAGCCCCAGTGCGACCCGTTCCCGCTCTGTCGCCACGACTTGGACGTCACCACTCGGACGTCACCACTCGGTCGCCACCACGCCGTCGTGCGTCGACTCGGCGTCTTCGAGGAACGCTCGGTAGTAGTCTGCGACGGGGCCGACCCAGGCACCTCGTTCGAGCGCCCACTCCACGAGTCGTCGGTAGAGTCGTCGATAGCCGGGGAACTCGTCTTCGTTGAAGTAGCGAGGGTGCCAGAGGACCGTCATCACCGCGTCGTTCGCTTCGGCCTCGACGAGGAGTCGCTCACACTCGGACCACGCCGCATCGAACGAGACGCCGGGGTCGGGAAGTGCGACTTCCATCAGCGTCAGGGGGAAGACGACGAACTCGTCGCCAAAGGGTCGAAACGGCTGATATCCATGAGAAAAACCGAACTCCGTGCTGGACCCGGGACTGGCGTCGTACTTGAGGCCAATCTCACGGTGGAACTCCCACGTCCGGTCACCGAGTTTGAGGTGGTGCTGTCGGCCGCCGAGTATCTCGTGGCCGAGGACCGACTCCAACTCACGCTTTTCCGTGTAGAGGCGGTCGATGTCGTCGCACGAGCGGAACGACCCGTGCATCCCGACTTCCCACCCGCCGTCGTCGAGGTCCTGGATGAGGTCGACGAGTTCGTCCGACGTGATATCGTACCGCCCGAAGTGTTCGACCCAGTTCGACGGGTCGAACAAGTCGGTGAGCGACCCCGTCCGGAGCAGACTCGGTTCGTCGAGGAAGTAGAACGACGAGCGAACACCGAGTTCACGTTCGAGTTCGACGATGTCCTCGAACTGCCAGTACGGATTCTCGCGGGAGAGGAGCGTCCGGAGGTGATACGCCGGTCGCTCTCTGGTCGCGTAGAAGAGGCTCTGATACGTCTTGTACGGCCGGTCGACGTCGTGCGTCAACAGGAGGGCGAAGTCACTCATCGTCGTACGACGAGAGTGCGTCTTCGATTCGCGTCGCGGCAGTCCCGTCACCGTAGAGTGAGGGTTTCTCCGGGAGTGGGTCGTCCGTCTGGAGCGCTGTTCGGATTGCGACGGCGTCGGCACCGACGAGCGTGTTCCACCCGGCGTCGACTGTCTCGACCCACTCCGTCTCGTCACGGAGGGTGACACAGCGCTTGTCGAGGTAGAACGCCTCCTTTTGCACGCCGCCCGAATCGGTCGCGACGCGTTCTGCGCCGTCGAGGAGACGCACGAAGTCGAGGTAACCCACCGGGTCGACCACGAGGATGTTCTCGTCAGTTGTGACTTGCTCCCAGAGGCCTGCCTCGTGGAGGGCGTTCTCGGTCCGTGGGTGGACCGGGAAGACGACCGGTCGTCCCGCGTCCCCGAGTCCGGAGACGATTGCTTCCAGTCTCGACCTGTCGTCCGTGTTGGCGGCACGGTGGACCGTCGCGAGGACGTACTCGCCGTCACGGAGGCCCATGTCTTCGAGTACCGTGGACCGTTCTCGTGCGGTACTCCGGACTCGCAAGATTGCGTCGTACTGCACGTCACCGGTCACGAAGACGCCGTCGTGGATTCCTTCGGATTCGAGCGTCAGAGCGGCCGATTCCGACGGGGCGAACAGGAGGTCCGAACAGTGGTCGGTGAGGACGCGATTCACCTCTTCGGGCATGTCCCAGTTGTGACTCCGGAGTCCCGCTTCCACGTGGGCCAAGAGTGGGTCGCGCTTCGACGCGACGAGTGCCGCCGCGAGCGTCGAGTTCGTGTCGCCGTAGACGAGGACCACGTCTGGGTCTTCGTCGGCGACGACTGTGTCGAGTCGCTGCATCATCTCCGCCGTCTGGGCGGCGTGCGGTCCCGACCCAACACCGAGGTTGTAGTCAGGTTTCGGGATGTCGAGTTCGTCGAAGAACACGCCCGACAGCGACTCGTCGTAGTGTTGGCCGGTGTGGACGAGCACTTCGTCGTGCTCGCGCCGCAGGGCGGCAGAGACGGGAAATGCCTTGATGAACTGCGGGCGCGCACCGACGACGGATAGAATCTTCAGGTCACTCATGGCTGACTCCGCTTCTTCGTGGACCACCACCAATCGTGTACACGCGGTGGCCGATGTCGCCGAGCGTTCCGCGCCCGTCGACGACGACTAGGTCGTCGAAGTCGGCCCACTCGATGTCGTCGAACTCTTCGTGTGGCGTGACGACGACGACGGCGTCCAGCGACTTGCTCGGGAGGTCACCGAGTGCGACAGGCGTCGCTCCGAACGAGGCGACGACGTCGTCGTCGAGCATCGGGTCGACTGCGAGGACCGTCGCGCCGTGTTCGTTCAGGCGGTCGATGACGCCTGCTGCCGGTGTCGCGCGGGTCTCGGCGACACCGGGCCGGTAGGTCACCCCGAGGACTGCGACAGTCGCGCCCTCGATGGTGCGGCCTGCGTTCGCAAGTTCGTCACGGAGTGTGTCCGCAGTGAACGCCGGCATACTGTCGTTGACCTCTCTGGCGGTCAGAATCAACGGCGTCTCTGCCGAGACACGACTCGTGATGAAGTACGGATACCACGGGATGCAGTGGCCACCGACGCCCGGACCGGGTGCGTGGATGTTGCAGTACGGTTGCGTGTTGGCGGCGTCGATGGCCTCCGTCACGTCGATGCCCAGGTCGTCGCGGATGCGTGCGAGTTCGTTCGCGAGTGCGATGTTGACGTCTCGGTAGACGCCCTCGAACAACTTCACGGCCTCCGCCGTCGTGGCGTCACTCACGGCGATGACGTCGTTCGACGTTATCTCGCCGTAGATGAGCGAGGCTGCTCGGGTCGCTTCCGTGTCGACGCCACCGACGATTTTCGGGTGCGACTCGGTGATGTCCTGTAACGCTCGCCCCGACGACGTTCGTTCCGGGCAGAACGCGACACCGAACTCGCTGCGTGAGAGGCCACTCTCGGATTCGAGGTACGGGACGACGAGGTCACGACTCGTTCCCGGAGGAACGGTGCACTCGACGACGACCATATCTCCGGGTGTGAGTCCCGCAGCGATACTGTCGAGGACTGCTTCGAACGCCGCGAGGTCGGGTTCGCGGTCGTCCGTCAACGGCGTCGGGACGATGATGACGTGAATCGCCGCTTGCTTCGCCGCTTCGACACTGTCCGTCGTGGCACGCAGGGCACCGCGTTCGACCTGTTCGGCGACGAGTTCTGGTAGACCCGGTTCTTTTGCGACGTGACACTCCCCGTCGTTGACGGTTCGGACCACGTCGGGGTCGATATCCACGCCGACGACGTTCCCCGTCGCCTGTGCGTAGACGGCGGCCAGTGGGAGGCCCATCTTCCCGAGTCCGTAGACAGTGACAGGCACAGCGCCGCCCGTGAGGGCTGTTCGCTGTCCCTCTGGGGGCCGCGTCGAGTTGTAGAGGCCGGAACTGGAGGCGGTCATCGTACCTCCTCAGAGACTTCGACGGCCTGCTCGTTCGCGTGTGCCGCGGCCTCGATGCGCTGTGCAACTTCGACTGCACGGAGGCCATCCGCGGCGGAGACGATTATTGGACCACCCTCCATCGCTGCCTCGATGAACGATTCGAGTTCGTGTTTGAGTGGTTCGCCCGCCTCTATCATCGGTTGCTCCATGACTACCTCGTGGCGGAAGCGAATGTTCCCGTTCTCGCGGAGGTAGTCGGGACGCGACTGGCGGAAGATTTGGACCGACTGGTTCACGTAATCGACCCGGATGAGGCGGTCACGCGCCGTGATATCGAGCGTGCGCGTCTTCTGTTGTGTCACTCGACTCGCGGTCAGTGTGCTGACTACACCGTTCGCGAAGGTCAACTGGGCAGTCG
>NZ_LOPV01000217.1 GCF_001469865.1 Haloferax profundi | reverse complement strand
CGACGGCGTCTAACAGTTGGTGGACGCGGCGACGCTGGCGTTCACGGTCGGACTCGCCCGGCGAGACGGTCACGTCGACTGCCGATACCGTGTCGCCGTCGCGTTCGACTTCTACGTCGACTCTGAGTCGTTCTTCGACGGACACGTCGACTTCCGACCCTTCGACAGTGACAGAGACGTGTGCCGTGGCGACACCGTCGGACGACCCGACGATGGCGTCGATTTCGTCGCTGGCGGTGACCGTGACGCGGGTGGGGTCGATGCCCGAGATATCGGTTTCGACCTCACCGCGAACGTCGGGGTCCGACGCCGGTAACTCGTGGACTTTGAGCGGTTCTCGGATGGTCTGACCGACGGTCATCCGTGGGTCGAGCGACGACAGCGGGTCCTGGAAAATCATCTGCATGTCGCGCCGTGTCTTCCGGAGTTCGTCGCTGTCGAGGTCCGAGAGGTCCGTCCCCGCGAAGACGACGCGTCCGTCGGTCGGTTCGGTCAAGTGGAGCAGACTTCGGCCCGCGGTAGACTTCCCACACCCGGACTCGCCGACCAGACCGAGCGTCTCGCCCTCGAAGACGGTGAAGTCGATTCCGTCGACGGCTTTGACGCTCTGTTGGTCCGCGCCGAGGACGCGGTCCAAGAAGCCCTCACCCTGCTGGTAGTACTTCTGGAGACCGTCCACTTCGAGCAGTGGGGTGTCCGACGGTTCCGACGTTTCCTTCGCCACCATCGCCTCGGTACCGTACTCGTCGGTGTCGAAGTCGTCGAGGACACACTTCGACCGGTGGTCGACTGCCTCGGGACCGTGTTGCTTGTACGGAATCTCGCCAGCGGTACACTCGGGTTTGGCCCACGGACACCGCGGCGCGAAGTGGCACCCTTCGGGCATGTCGATGAGGTCCGGGACGTTCCCCTCGATGGGAGTCAGGCGCTCTTTTTCCTCGCTCGGGAGCGATTCGAGGAGTGTGTACGTGTACGGGTGCGACGGGTTGTGGAATATCTCGTCGACCGGTCCTTCTTCGACGATTTCACCCGCGTACATGACCGCGACGCGGTCACAGGTCTCGGCGACGACGCCGAGGTCGTGGGTGATCATGAGCACCGACATCCCGAGGTCCTCCTGGAGGTCGTCGATGAGGTCGAGAATCTGTGCCTGGATGGTCACGTCGAGTGCCGTCGTCGGTTCGTCGGCGACGAGCATCCGTGGTTGACACGCGAGCGCGATTGCGATGAGGACACGTTGGCGCATCCCGCCGGAGAACTCGTGGGGGTACTCGTCCACGCGCGCACCGGGTTCGGGGATACCGACCGATTCGAGCACGTCGATAGTCCGTTCGACCACCTCGTCGTCGATATCTCGGCTGATTCGGGGGAGCAGTTCTCGGACCGCGTTGAACCACGAGTCCTTCCGTCGACCACCGTACTGGTGGAGTCGCAGACTCTCTGCGACTTGCTCGCCGACCGTCAGCGACGGGTTCAGCGAGGTCATCGGGTCCTGGAAGATCATCCCGATTTCGCTGCCGCGGACGGCGCGAAGGGCCTCTTCGGGTGCCTGTACGAGGTCGATGACGTCGCCATCGACGAACTCGGGATTCTTGTACTGCGCGCGGAACTCGTCTGCGAGGTGCGCGCTCTCCAGTTCGACGCTACCCGAGACGATTTCACCGGGGTCGTCGATGAGTCCCATCGTCGAGAGGGCCGTCACACTCTTTCCGGACCCCGATTCGCCGACCAGACCGACCGTCTCCCCTTCACGGACGGTGAGGTCGAGACCGTCGACTGCTTTGACGCGGCCACGGTCAGTCGCGAACTGCGTCCGGAGGTCCGAAAGAGAGAGCAGATTCGTCATTGCTTGACAGTGACCTGCATGTGATGATATAACTTTTTAATTATTGCCAACACCGACAGTACGAATTAGTGCACGATTCACTCGTCGAATCGTAAAAATCGAGACGCTGTGGCGACGTGTCGCTACCCACCGTGCGACACGCGACAGCAAAGCGAAGGTTTAGGTAGCGCACTCCGACACCATGCCGCATGGAAGAACATCCGCTCTCCGAGTCGTCGAACACCTGGGAAACGGTCGTCGAAGAGTGCGAAGCAGTCGCAGACGAGTACCGAGAACGCGACTGGCACGTCGTCGTCGCCGTCCCCGGCGACGTGGTTCCCGTCCCCGGAACGGGCGACGAAGTCGTCGACCACGTCGGCCTCGACGTCATCGTCGGCGACGACATCTACCCGGACGTCGAATCCGCTGTCGAGGGTGTGACCTTCGACGAGTACGAGGCGTTCCGCGCAGTCGAAGGTGGACTCGTCTACCTGACGCTCGTCGTTCGCGCCACGGAAGACGAAGTCGCCGTCTGTCTCCCGTTGTACTACCGCCTCGCCGAGACGGACAGACTGTTCTCGCTCCTTAGACAGGGCGAGACGATGCGGACCAAGGTCCACCCACTCGACCCACAGAAGGGTGTCGAGTTCGTCCACGAGGACCCCGACCCACTCTTGCCCCCGAACTGGGACGACGAACCAGACCCCTCGGCAGAGTAGAACAGACTGCCTCAGTGAACCGGAGTCGGCAGGGTCGGTGAACTCTCAGGACGAGGGCTCGTCTTCTGTTTCGACCGATTCGTCGGACTCGTCTGCGTCTGTTTCGGACTCAGTGTCTGTTTCTGCATCGGTATCCGCTTCCGATTCAGCTTCGGCGTCCGCTTCGGCCTCTGCGTCCATCTCTGTCACGTCTTCTGTCGTCTCGGTGGACTCCGTTTCGACTCTGATTGGTTCGGTATCCTCCGGTTCCCATTCGGACTCGGTCGCTTCCGCTTTGGCGGTTTCGACGACGTCGGCGACGGGAACTTCGTGTGCGTGTTCTTCGGCGCGGAGGGCCTCGGCGCGGAGTTCCGCTCTCGTGTACGCGTCGTATATGGCGTAGAGCCACACCGCTGGGAAGAGGATGAACCCAACGAACACGAGCGTCGAGATGGCCGCGACGATAGTGGCGATGATGAAGACGAGTCCACGTTCGAGTTCGCGGTTGTATATCTGCCCCAGTCCGGGGAAGAGCGCCGAGAGCAGGGCCGCGACGAACGGGTTTCCACCCTCTAAGAGCGAGTCGACGGCGGAATCGACCGACGACTTCGGCGGCGGACGCTGTCGAACGCCACAGGACGGACATATCTCTGCCTTCTCGTCGATGACCGCACCACAGTTCCGACAGAATACCTCGTCTGGACCGCGTTCGCGGCCCGGTGTTTCGGTGGATGTCGACATACCACAGATAGTTCTCGGACGGTCCTAAACCTAGCCCGCAGGGAAGTACGACGCGTCCACGAAAAGAAGACAAATCAGAGACAGAACAAGAAGGGATACACGAGCGCCACACGGTCACCGTCTTGGAGTTCCGTGTCCAACCCCGCCAGACTCTCGTTGAACACGCCGTTCACCAACACTCGCGCGTAGGCGCGGGTCTGGTCCCCCTCCGGATTCTTCCGCCACGTCCCCGGGAGCGACTCTGCTTTCACCCACCCGCGAGTCGTCGCGTCCGCTTCTCGTCGTGCCATCACCAGGTCGCGAACGTCGTACTCGTCGAAGAACGCCTCCAGAAACTCGCGGAGCGTGTCGCCTTCGAACGTGTACTCCAGTCGGTGCGTCCCGAGTGCAGTCCGAACGTGTCCAGTGAACCGTGCTTCGATTGTCGTCGTCGCCTGCGGCGTCTCTGTCGGGGTATCGATAGTCTTCGTCTCCATATGTGTGACCTACGCGAGCGAGGAGAATGAGCATCACCACGAACACGTTCGGGGTGTGTCGAGGTGAACTCTAACCCGTATCAGGTTCCCACTGTAGACGCCATGCAACCCATTCCAAAACGAGTGTACGCTGCTGTCGTCCACAGTTCGCTGTTCCTCGGGCTAGCGACCATCGGGGAGGTGTACGTCGCGTCGTCGTTCGCAGGAGTCGGCGCGAACGTCGCCCTCCTCGTCGGACTCCTCGCGACCATCGGCGTCTACAACCTGGACAAACTCGCGGACGTGGAAGCCGACGCCGCGAACTACGCCGAACGGACCGCGTTCGTCTCGGCGTTCCCTCGCGTGTACGCGACACTCTCCGGTATCGCCATCGTCGGTGCCGTAGCGCTCGCCATCCACTTCGGGGGCCTGTCGGGACTCGCCCTGGTGGTGTTCCCCGGTGCCATCGCCGCCGTCTACAGTTTCCCGCTCCTCCCGAGCGACTCGGTCAAACGTCTCAAAGACGTCTTCCTCGTCAACACGACTGTCGTGTCGCTCGCGTGGGCGGTTCCCGTCGCGTTCGTCCCCATCGCCGTCGCAGTCGACAGGTCCGGCCACCTCGCCGGTGCTGCCGTCGCCGCGCTCTGGTTCTTCCTTCGGTCGGCGGTTTCGGTCGAAGTCCACAACGTCCGCGACGTACACGGTGACGCAGAGAACGGCGTCGAGACGCTCCCGACGGCCATCGGCGTCCGACGCACCCAATACGTGCTGTACGCACTGGAAGTGATTTCACTGGCCATCGTCGTCGCCGCCGCAGTCGTCGGGTACATCCCGTGGTGGGCACCGTCGGCACTCACGCCCGCACTCGTCTACTCGACGTGGATTACCTACTCACTCACCGAGTCGAACTGGTCGGTCGAACGCCTCTGCACGCTTCGAGATGGAGAAGGGGTCTTGATGACCGGCGGTGTGGCGTTCGTCGCCTCGGGGGTGCCCGTCTTCGTCGTCTAGATTCCAACATACGCTTTTGTCACTTGGGTAGAAATACCCCTCCGTGAGCACGATTTCGGGGACCGCGGCCGAGATATCGGTGCCACCAGCGACGGCATCGGCCGGTGCCATCTCGTCTCATCCCGTCTCGTTCGTCGCGTTCGCGCTCGGGTTGACTGCCGTCGCTGCGTTCGTCAGTCTGGGCGTCGCGGCGTACGCGTGGCGACGACGCTCGACGCCCGGTGCAGTTGCACTGAGCGTGCTCTCACTCGCCAGCGGGTGGTGGTCGTTCGGGTACTTCGTCGAACTCGTCGCCACCGACCTCTCGACCAAACTTCTGGTCGCGAACCTCGAGTGGGCGGGCGTCCTCGCGGCACCCGTCGCGTGGTTCGTCTTCGCGTCGAACTACTCCGGGCGGGACCGGTACACGTCCATGCCGTCGATTCTCGCCGCCTCGTTCCTGCCGATGGTCGCCTTCGTCGCTGTGTGGACCAACCCGGCCCACCACCTCATGTGGACGTCGGTCACCGCCGACCCGGCCGCGAACGGGAGCATCACGATTCTCCAAACCGAGTGGGGGCCGCTCTACTGGGTGATGCTCGGGTACGGCTACCTGCTGTGGCTTGCCGGCGCGACGATTCTCGTCCGAACCGCGTTCGACATGCCGACCATCTACCGGCTGCAGGCCGTCACGCTGGTCGTCGGCGCACTGATGCCCGTCCTCGGGAACTTCGCGACGACGCTCCTCGAACTCGAAGGAGCGTCGTTCGACATGACGCCAGCCTCGTTCACGTTCGCAGGCCTCGCCTGTGCCGTCGCTCTCAACAGATACGACCTCCTCGAATCGCGTCCCGTCCCGCGATGGATGGCCCGTGACCGAGTCGTCCAGACGATGACCGACGCGATGCTCGTGACAGACACGAAGTGGCGTGTGACCGACCTGAACGAAGCAGCACAGGCACTGTTCGAACACCACGTCGAGCGACTCAAGGGTCGAACCGTCGGCGACATCGTCCCCGAATTCTCCCCACTTCGCGCGGAACGGGGGCCGCAGACCGTCTCGTTCGACAACAGTCAGCGGTACTACGAACTCTTCACGAGCGACTTCACCGACACGCAGGGCCGGACCATCGGCCACGCCGTCATCCTCCGTGACGTGACCGACAAGCGTCACAACCTCCAACAACTCGAAGTGATGAACCGTGTCCTTCGGCACAACCTTCGAACCGAGGCGAACCTCCTCGAGGGCTACACGGGACTCGTCTTCGACGACCTGGAAGAGGGAGATATCGACGCTGCACGTTCGCACGCCGACGTGGTCCGGACGCACGCGAACATCCTCGTCAACATCAGCGAGAAGGCACGGAAACTAGGGGAACTCCGTGACGCAGATGGCGAGATAGACGAGGCGAGAAATTCGCCCGCAACCATCCAGATACAGAACGCGACGGCGACTGTCGAGTCGGACTATCCGGAGGCGACCATCCGGTTCGACTCGCTCCCCAGTGGCGACGTAGTCTGTCCACCGCTCTTCGAGTCGATAGTCGTCGAACTCCTCGAAAACGGCGTCGAGCACACCGACGCTGCCGAACCAGTCGTCACCATCTCTGGGAGCGCCGAAGACGGCGTGCTGGAACTCCACATCGTCGACGACGGGCCAGGCATCGCCCAGAGCGAACTCGCGGCTATCGAAGCAGATGGAGAGACACCGCTCCAGCACGGGAGCGGACTGGGTCTCTGGTTGGTCACGTGGGGTGCCGACCAACTGCGAGGTGACGTGTCGTTCGAGCACCGTCCCGAAGGCGGCACCGACGCTGTCGTCCGAATTCCGATTCGACGGCATCGAGTAGACGAGACGGTATCCGACGCGGCACACGAGCAGAGCGGTCCAGACGAGGCCGTCTGACGGAGTGCAGTCGGCACACACGTCGACAGAACGCCTATCACCACGCCGACTGTGCAACAGTATACCATGACTATCGACGCGAGTAAACAGGTGTACGAGTCGGCAGCGACCGGGTGGCAACGCGGACTCTACGACGACATCAAGACCACGTTCCGGGCACCAGTCGTCAACTGGTTCTTTCGGACGCTCATGGCGAACCAACCGACGTTCCTGCGCTACGCGTGGGGGCAACTCAAACCGGCGTTCGAGACGCGAGCGTTCGCCCGATACGAAGTGGAGTATCGGGATACGGTGCTCACCGTCCTCGAAGAAGACCGGACACTCCCGCACTACGACCCGACCACTGTCGGCCTCTCGCCGGCGGAGTTCCGTGAAGCACGCGGGCAACTCGCCACGCTCGACACGGTGATACCCCGGCTTGCCTTCCTCTTCGAGACGCTCGACCGGGCTCTCTCCGACGAACCAGTAGGCGAGTCACCCGCCGAAGACTGGGAGGCGACCGCACCGTTCCCCGAGATGGACAGGGAGTCTGGGTTGTCGGTGACGATGACGCCGTTCGAGGACGTTCCCGATTCGCTCGCCGAGACGGTCGCGTCCATCCAAGACGTACACGGGTTCGACTCCGGACTGCCGACCATCTACCGGAGTCTCGCCCAGTGGCCACCGCTCCTCGAAACGATGTGGAACGACCTCGAATCGGTCCTCGAGTCGACGGCGTTCGAGGCCGCGTGTGTCTCCTCGTGGTCGAACGCCGCAGAACACGCGTCTGCGTTAGCGTATACGCCTCGGCTCAGTCCCGCCGACCTCCGCGACGTCGGGATGTCTGACGAGGAAATCGAGGGAGTACAGGGCCTCGCCGAACAGTTCCGTCACGGTCCCGTGGAGACGGTTCTTCCGGCGGTCACACTCTACGCGGCGACGCTCGACGCGACCGGACCGCGTCGACTTGGGTGATGCACTGTCTCAGACCATGAAGTCGACGACACGGTCGTAGACGCGGTCCCCACCAAACCTCCGGGCAGCGATGAGCGGCTTTGCGTACTGGCCGATAGCGTATCGAGCGTTGGGGTTGCGCGCGCGGACGGCCTTCCGAATGGCGTTCGCGACGACCTGTGGGTCGGACCCGTCACTGGCGGCTTCTCGGGTCGTCTCGGCTAATTCGGTGGCCATCTCGGCGTAGGGGCCGCTTCCGCTCCGTTCGAGCAATCCATCGACCACGATGCTGCTCCATTCGGTCTTGATGGAGCCGGGCTCGATGACGACCACGTCGATGCCGTGTGGGGCAACCTCGTAGCGTAAACAGTCGCTCCATCCTTCGAGTGCGTGTTTCGTCGCGTGATACCACGCGCCCATCGGCGTCCAAACTTCCCCGCCCATGCTACTGATGTTGATAATCTTCCCGTATCCTCGTTCACGCATCGTGGGGAGAACGAGTTGTGTGAGGTGGGCGAGACCGAACATGTTGACCTCGAACTGGTAGCGGGCGTCTTCCATCGGTGTCTCTTCGACGCTGCCGTAGAGACCGAACCCGGCGTTGTTGACCAGAATGTCGATTCTGCCCAACTCGTCGGTGACAGTTTCGACCAGTGACCTGAGGTCGTCTTCTTCGGTCATGTCTGCCGGAACGACGAGCGCCGTACCGCCGTTCGATTCGATGGTATCTGCGAGTGCTTCGAGTTTTTCAGCGCGACGGGCAGTGAGAACGACCACGATACCG
>NZ_LOPV01000216.1 GCF_001469865.1 Haloferax profundi | reverse complement strand
GGGGAGTTGGTCGATTTCGCCCGCCTGAACGCCCCAGAGGTGGGCGTAGAGGCCGTCTTCGGTCAGCAGGTCGTCGTGGGTGCCGCGTTCGACGATACGGCCGTCTTCGAGGACGACGATTTGGTCCGCGTCTTTGATAGTCGAGAGACGGTGTGCGATGCTGAACGTCGTTCGGTCGGCGGTGAGTGCGTCGAGCGAGCGCTGGATGAGCATCTCCGTCTCGGTGTCCACGTCCGACGTGGCTTCGTCCAAGACGAGGATTTCGGGGTCTTTGAGGATGGCGCGGGCGATAGAGACACGCTGGCGCTGACCGCCCGAAAGCTTCACACCGCGTTCGCCGACTTTCGTGTCGTACCCGTCGGGGAGATTCGAGATGAAGTCGTGAGCCTCGGCGGCTTTTGCGGCCGCGACGATGTCCTCGTGGTCGGCGTCGAACGTCCCATAGGCGATGTTCTCTTCGACCGTCCCGTAGAACAGGAACGTCTCTTGGCTGACGTAAGCGATGGATTCGCGCAGACTCGACAGCGCCACGTCGCGAACGTCTTGGCCGTCGATACTGACGCTTCCTTCGTCGGTGTCGTACATCCGCATCAGCAGTTTGAGGATGGTCGATTTCCCGGCACCTGTCGGGCCGACGAGCGCAAGTGTCTCGCCGCCGCCGACGTCGAACGAGATGTCTTCGACGATTGGGTCGCCATCGTCGTAGCCGAACGTCACGTCGTCGTACTCGACGCGGCCGTCGGAGACGACGAGGTCCGGCGCGTCTTTCTTCTCGGCGAGGCGGGCGGGTTCGTCCATCAAGCCGAAGATGCGTGCGCTGGAGGCGTGCGCGCGTTGATACATGTTGATGATTTGCCCGAACTGCGCCAGTGGCCAGACGAACTGCTGTGTGAGCAGGATGAACGTGACGAACTCACCGACTTCGAGCGTGCCGGTGAAGGGGCCGGGGCCCTCGCCGTTGATGACCCAGAGTCCTCCGACGACGAACGTCAGCGTGAACCCGATGCCGGCGAGGATGCGTAGCGCCGGGAAGAACTTGATACGGGTGTTGATGGCGTCCCAGTTCGCGTCGAAGTAGTCCATAGAGACGCCGTCGACGCGGTCGGATTCGTGGGACTCGGCGTTGAACGTCTTGATGACCTGGATGCCGCCGAGGTTGTTCTCCAATCGAGAGTTGAGTTTGCCGACAGACGAGCGCACGTCGGCGTACTTTGGCTGGATGATATCGACGAACTTCCACGTGAACAACGCGATGAGTGGAACTGGAAGGAGGGCGACGAGCGCCAGTTGCCAGTTGTACGAGACGAGGACGACGGCGATGGCGAGAACCATCACAGAGAGACGGAAGAAGGAGTTCATCCCGTCGTTGAGGAACCGTTCGAGGCGGTTCACGTCGTTCGAGAGGATGGACATCATCTCGCCGGTCTGCTTGTCGGCGAAGAAGTCCATGTTGAGCAGTTGCATCCGGTCGTAGGTGTCGGTCCGGACGGCGTGTTGGATGTTCTGCGCGTAGGAGTTCCAACCCCAGTTACGGAGCCAGTGGAACAGGGCACCGCCGGTGAAACTGAAGACGATGAGGCCGACGGCGAACATGAACTGGCCGCTCCGCGTCGCGGGGACGAACGGAGCAATCCACGCTTCGGGGAGGACGGGAAACCCTGCTGCGAAGGACTTCTCTTGGCGGATGATGGCGTCGATAGCGAGGCCGAGAACGACCGGTGGGACCAAGTCCAACACCCGGGCGGCGATGCTGGCGAGGACGCCGACGACGAACTGCGACGTGTTCTCGCCCCCGTACTCGGAGAACAGTCGTCGCATCGGGCTGTCGACCCGTTCTCGCTGGTCTTCGAACGGGTCGTCGTCTGTATCTGGAGGCACGAAATCGTTTCAGGGGGCGCGCAGGGTAAAGTCCTCGGGTGGGGGAGCCCTCCGCCGGTTTCTGTCGGTTAGGAGTCACCATCGCGGAGTGCCTGCACGGTCACGATACCCTGTACAACCGAGAGGACGAAGGTTGCCACGAGCAGGGCGAGTGAGACGGGCAGTCGGAACTCGGGACGGCCGATGGCGAGGAAATAGCTGTGCGCGACGACGGCGAACAGACCCGCCCCCACGAGGAGGAACGAGAACTGATAGCCACGTCGCTCTCGCTGGACGAGACGGCGGAATCCGTCGAGGAAGACGAGCACGAGGGCGAGGTTGAACAGGTTGAACAGTTGGATGCCACCGGGAATGCCGAAGAGCTTCCACTCTTCCCAGTACGCGGAGTCTATCTCGTGCGTAATCAGCACTGCCAGATTCAGGATGTACAACCGAACCGTCCACGCGTGACTGTCCATCGTTTCACCACCTGAACGATGGGGTGCCAGTGAAATGAAGCTGAGGTTACAAGAGTCGTCCTTCGACTTCGGGGTCGATACCGGCCTCGGCGAGGTCCTGCCGGACGCGTTCACGGAGTGGGTCCGGAACCGTGTCGCGGCCGACTGGGACCGCCGTCTCGCCGTCGCCTTTCACTTTCCAGTAGAGGATGCAGTTCGACGGTTCGTAGAATTCGATGCTGTACGCGTCGTCGGCACCGCGGTAGTGGACACGGGCCGCGAAGTCCTCAGCGAACCACCCTTCGAGGTCGGCCAGCGCATCGACGTGTTCGCCCATGGGGTGACACACACAGGCCACGCTTTCGGTCGTTTCGCTTTTCAGTCGAGGACGACGCGGTCGCCTTCTTCGATACACGTCTCGTTCGTGTAGCCGTACGGGACTTCGAGGACGTACTTCCCAGTGCCTCGGTAGCGGGTCAAATCAGACTCACTCGTCCCTTCGGGGTCGAGTTCGGCGTGGTGAATCTTCGTGATGGTGCCGTTCTCGGCCACGAATATGATGTCGAGCGGGAAGGCCATGTCACGCATCACGTAGGCGTAGGTCCCCGGCGAGTCGTGGACGAACCACATCCCCTCGTTCGCTGCGAGCGACTCGGTGTCGCTCAACCCCGTAAATCGCTTGGCGTAGGTGTCGGCGACGCGGGCATCGACGGTAGCGAGCGTCTCGCCCGTCTCGTCGTCCACGATGGTCAGCGAGGTTCGCTCGTAGTCGTCGGTCGCCCCCGGTGCAATTGCGGGGTTCGAGAGATAGACTACGCTGGCGACGACGACGAGCACGGCCGCGAAGAACACCGCAGTTCGTGCGCGAGAGGTCATTCGTTCGATAGAACGGTCGCTGTGTGTCTAAGGGTTCCGGGGGTCGGTCGAAACAATAACCGTTATGAGCGCGAACCGGTTCGGTTGAATTGCAGGGCTCGTGGTCTAGTTGGTTATGACGCGGCCTTTACAAGGCTGAGGTCGGTGGTTCGAATCCGCCCGAGCCCATGTTTCTGTGGCGAACGAAGTGAGCCCAGAAACATCTGTGAGGGCAGTCGAACCTTGCGGCAACCGAGCGGAGCGAGGTTGACGGAGTGGTTCGAATCCGCCCGAGCCCATCAGATTTTGTGACGAGCCGAACGGTGAGTCACAAATCTATTCCGCGAGGGCGATTCTAACCTGACGACGAGCGAGGCGAAGCCGAGCGAAGTCGGCGTGGTTCGAATCCGCCCGAGCCCACTAATTCTGTGCGAGCGACAGCGAGCACGAATTCGTGAACCGAGGGCGATTCGAATCAGGGAGCAACTTGTTGCGACCGAGGTTCGAATCCGCCCGAGCCCTCACAATCCGCACTCCCCACCACACGAACCTTTTTACCCCAAACCGCACCCACTCCCGTGCAGTGACCCTCACCAGTCGCCTCCGAGACAACCCACGGGCGACCCTCGTCGTCGTCGGGTACGCACTCGCCGTCCTCGTCGCCTCGGTGATACCGACACCGCCGGGTGGTCTCACACCGAACGGACCACTTGGGCTCGTCGGCCTCGACAAGTGGGTCCACGGAGTCGGATACGCAGTGCTGGGATTCGGCCTCGCACACGCCAGTCGGGCACGACGGGCGACAGCGATTGGCCACGTGGTCGTCGTCGCCGGCGCCTACGGTGCAGGAATCGAACTCGTACAGGCGTTACTCCCGTACCGGTCGTTCAGCATCGCAGACATGGGCGCGAACGTCCTCGGGGCGGTTGTGGGGGGCCTCCTCTGGTACGTCATCAACAGATTACAAACCGGCAGGTAGCGTTATGACCCCCCCTTGTCTAACACCAGCCGAGAAGTGAGAGGCACATGGGCACGAAACGACTACTCCGGGCAGTTGGACGGGCACTCGGACTCACGAGCGTGGCGCTGGCCGGGGCGTATCTCCTCGTGCTCCGTCCGTGGCACAGACGCTGGGGCACGACGGACACCGAGGCGACGAGCACGCTTCCAGGCGACGACTTCGTCGAGGACGCAGACGTAGAGTCGACGCGGGCAATCACCATCGCAGCACCCGCGCGGGCCGTCTGGCCGTGGTTGGTGCAGTTGGGACAGGGCCGCAGTGGCTTCTACAGTTACGAGCGTCTGGAGAACTTCTTCGGATTACAGACTCACGACGCCGACCCCACCCAACCGAGTCATCACCATCTCCGCGTCGGCGACGCGATTCGACTCGGCCCACTGGGGTCGAACGTGCCGACGTTCCGCGTGGCGGTCGTCGACCCCGGCCGGTCGCTCGTGTTGAGCGCTCCGGGGTGGGAGACGGGCGCGAGCACGGCGACGTGGACGTTCGCGTTGCACGAACTCTCACCCGGTTCGACGAGGCTCGTGGTTCGGTTCCGCGGCCGTTCGACGACTCTTCGAGAGCGTTTGGTCAATCGACTCGTCGTAGAACCCGTGCAGTTCGCCATGGAGCGAAAGATGCTCAAGGGCATCCGCAAACGGGCCGAGCGGGCGCGAGCGAGCGCGACTGAGGGGCGGCGGCGTTGACCCGTCGCCGACGGGCGATTCGAAAGTCTTTTTCGTTCCCTCCGGCTTCGGAAGAGTACAAGCCGCCTTAGCTCAGACTGGGAGAGCACTCGACTGAAGATCGAGCTGTCCCCGGTTCAAATCCGGGAGGCGGCATTTTCCTGCGACCAACGTGAGCAGTGAAAATTCTCGCGAGCGGAGTTGAACCCTGCAAGTCGCAACCGTGAGCGATAGCGAGCGGTCCGTCTTGCTCCGGTTCAAATCCGGGAGGCGGCACTTCTGTGATTTCAACCCGACGAGCG
>NZ_LOPV01000215.1 GCF_001469865.1 Haloferax profundi | reverse complement strand
ACTGTTCGTCTGCTGCACTCGTCGCTGCGAGGTTGGTAATCTCCGAGTCGACGAGCGAGAGGACGACGTCGATGTCGTGAATCATGAGGTCCATGATGACTCCATCGCCCACGGCACGGTTCAGTGGCGGACCGAGTCGATTCGCCGTGATGGCGATAGGTTCGACGTCGTCGAGGATTTTCTCGAGTGACCGAATCGCGGGGTTGAAGCGCTCGATGTGCCCTATCTGGAGGGTCACACCTTTCCACTCGGCGAGAGCTACGAGCCCTTCTCCCTCCAGTATGTCGTCGACGAACGGTTTCTCGACGAGCGTGTGGACGCCCGCTTCGATGCACTGTCTCGTGATTGGTGCGTGGTACGGCGTCGGAACGGCGACGGTGACGACGTCGACTCGGTCGAGCAGTTCGTCGATGGTGAACGCCTCGGTGCCAAAGTCTTCGGCGACTGCGGTGGCACGCTCGTTGTCGGCGTCGGCGATGCCGACCAGTTCGACACCGCGAAGTTCGGAGTAGACTCTCGCGTGATTGGTCCCCATGGCTCCGACCCCGATGACGCCGGCAGCGACGGAGCGTCTCACGTCGTCACCTCCAGGTAGTTTCCGACTGTCCTGCCGACGCGTTCGACGTCCTCTGTACTGAGTCCGGGGTGAACCGGGAGTGAGAGGACGCGCTTTGCGACCGACTCGGCGACAGGTGCGGACACCGAGAGGTGCTTGTAGGGTTCCTGCTCGTGGACGGGCTTTGGGTAGTACACGCCCGTTCCGATGTTGTTCGATTCGAGGTACGATTTGAGCGCGTCCCGTTCGACGCCGTCGCACTGGACGGTGTACTGGTGGAAGACGTGCGTTCTGTCCGGTGGCGTGACTGGTGTCGTGACTGGAGCATCTTCGAGGTACTCCGTGAGTGCGGCGGCGTTCCGCTGCCGCGCCATGGTAAACTCGGGGAGTTTTTCGAGTTGGGCCCGTCCGATGGCGGCGGCGATGCTCGTCATCCGGAAGTTGTGACCGACCTCCCCGTGTTCGTACCCAGAGACACGGCCGTGGTCCACGAACCGAGCGGCGCGTTCTGCGACGTCGGCGTGGTTCGTGGTGATTATCCCACCCTCGCTCGTGGTCATGTTCTTCGTCGGGTAGAACGAGAAGCACGCTGCGTCTCCGAACGACCCGACGCGCTGGCCATTGACTTCGGCCCCGTGCGCCTGCGCGGCGTCTTCCACGAGGAGGAAGTCGTAGGTCTCTGCGAGTTCCGTGAGTCGGGTCATGTCGGCCGGGAGGCCGTACAGGTGGACGGCGATGACTGCATCGACCTGTTCGCCGCTCCGAAGTCGCGCTTCGAGTGCGTCCGGGTCGATGTTGTACGTCTCAGGGTCGATATCGACGAACCCCACGTCCGCGCCAGTGAACGTGACGGCGTTGGCCGTCGCGATGAACGTGAAGGGCGTCGTCAGCACGCGGTCACCCGGGCCGATGCCGAGTGCGTGGAGTGCGGCGTGGAGGGCAGTCGTTCCGTTCGACGTCGCGACACCGTGGTCGGCACCACAGTAGTCCGCGAACTCTCGCTCGAAGCCTCGAACTTCGGGGCCGTCGGCGATGATGCCACTCTCTAAGACCGTCGCGATTCGGTTCTTCTCTTCCGCACCGAGTTGCGGTGCGGCGATGGAAATGTGCTCGTCAGTCATCGTCCAATCTCGTTGTCTCCTGTGAGTGGTTCTGGCAACTCGCGATGCACGGCGGGTGCACCGACTGCGAGTGTGCGCGGCGGTACGTCGTCTACCACGACGGCACCCGCGGCGACGAACGCTCCCTCGCCAATCGTCACCCCCGGCAAGAGTGTCACGTTCGCGCCGATGGAGGCGTTGTTCTCGATGGTGGGCCCAACGAGTTCGGCGTCGGTGCGGACTGGATACGGGTCGTTCGTCATCACGACGCCCGGTCCGACGAAGACGTCGTCGCCGATGCGGGTGTTCGTGGGGATGTAGACGTTGGTCTGGATGCTGACCCGCGACCCGATGGTCGTAGTTCCGTCGACGACAGTCTCGGTTCCGAGGAGCACGTGGTCGCCGATGGTCGTCTGCTCTCGAACCAGGACGTTGTGCCCGGTGACGAAGTCGTCGCCGATGCTCACGTCGTGGTAGATGATGCTCCCGGAGCGAATCCGGGCGCGTGCTCCGATGACGGGGCGTTCACCGTCACCGTAGCCAATCGTGACGCCGTCGTCGACGTTCGATTCACTACCCAGTTCGACGCTCATCGACCGACACCTCCGGTGGGTCGGCCGTGAGTGAACGAGTGTGTCGCCTCGGCGGGGGGCCGAGTCGGCGGTAAAATTGTGGTCTTCATAGTATCTCGGCGGGGAGTCTGCCTGCCTTGCAGAAAATCAGTCTCGGTAATGGCTTTGTTATGGAGTGATTGCTCGCCAGTTTGGGCCGGTGGTTACCTCGTAACGCTCCGCCGAATCCCGTTCACAGAGCGCTTCACGAGACTCAAACCGGGCCGTCCGTCGGTGACCCACGCGAGGAAGGCACTCCCGAGCAAGAGGACTTCGAAGAGGAGGTACGCCCACGCCTCGGGGCGGCGGATGTAGACGAGGAACCGACTCAGGTAGTACCACGTCTGCGTGAACAATCCCGCTGCCGACGAGTCAGGGCCGTGTGAGATGGGCCACAGGAACGACTCCAGGGCACCGTAGTTCCCGAAGAAGAACCCGCTGTAGAACAGGTCTGCGGGGATGTGCGAGAGGTAGCCGAGGGCGAACGCGACACCGACCGTCGTCACCTCGAACCGCCGAGCGACGAGGACGACGAGAATCGAGAGCGGAATCGAGACGAAAATCGAGTGTCCCAGCGATATCCCACTCGGGAGGACGTCTAGCGACCACGCGAGCGGTTTGTCTACGAGGTCAGGAAACTGCGTTCCGACGAGAACGGCGAGTACGGCACGGCCATCCAGTGGCCGTTTCGCCACGCGCGCCCACAACGAGACGAGGATGTACCCGACGGCGACGTGTTCCCACGGCCACATCTACGTGTCTCCTCTGCAGTCTGTCGTCGAGTTCGTTCGAGGACGGGGAGAACCCACCGTGAACGCGCGCACGGTGGTGTGCGAAGTGTCTGTTGGGGACATGAGGGTGTTGCTGTAGACTGCTGCGCGTCGCCAGTGGCACAGTCCGCAGCACTCCGGTTCGGCGCGCAGCATCAGCGTCGTGAAACAGAAAGCCACTCGGTCGTTTTGTTATGGCGACTGTAACGGCCGAGTGCGCCGTGTCGGGCCGTTGGCGAGGTGCTACCTAATCGCCCGGTGATAGGTAGATGCTGAATAACTACTCCCTCCCGAGACGTTCAGTCTCGATAGAGAGTATGCGCTACCTGTTCTTCACAAACACGCCCGCCCACGTCCACCTCTACAAGTACGCCGTCAGAGAACTCCAGCGGCAGGGCCACGACGTACTCGTACTCGGTCGTGACTACGGGTGTACCACGGACCTCCTCGAGTACTACGACCTCCCGCACCGTATCTACGGGTCCTGTGGGACGACCAAGTACTCGCTGTTCACCTCACTGCCCTTCCACTACGCGAACATCTTCAGAGAAGTGCGTCGGTTCAAGCCGGACCTCATCTTCGGGATGGGCGGGTACGCTGCACACGCGGGAGCAGTGTCGAGGACGCCGGTCATCCTCGTCCTCGACTCCGAACCCACTTCCCTCGACCATCTCGTCTCCCGCCCGTTCGCGAAGGCGATACTGACGCCGCACACGTTCGGAAAAGAGATTTCGGATAATCACTACCAGTTCCGCGGGTTCAAAGAGACGGCGTACCTCCACCCCGACGTGTACGAACCCACTGTGGACATCCGAGACGAGTTGGGCCTTGGACCCGACGAGAAGTTCGTCGTCGTCCGGTTCAACGCCTTCGGGTCGCACCACGACGTTGGTCACCAGGGCTTCACACCTGACCGCCGTCGGGAACTGCTCGGGATGCTGAGTGAGCACGCGACTGTGTTCGTCCTCGACGAGAGCGAAGAACGGCGCGACGGCGACGGCGACGCCCGTTCGGTCGACTTCCACCCTGCGCTCGTTCACGACGTGCTCGCCGAAGCAGACCTCCTCGTCGCGGACACACAGACCATGGTCACCGAGGCGGCACTCCTCGGCACGCCGGCGATTCGGTCGAATTCGTTCGTCGGAGAGAACGACATGGGGAACTTCGTCGCACTCGAACGACACGGCCTCATCTCCAACCTCGCGTCGTTCGACGACGTGATGGAACGAGCAGAGACCTTGCTCACCGAAGACGGAACGAAAGAACGCTGGCAAGCCCGAAGAGACGAGTTCCTCGCCGACAAGGTCAACCTGACCGACGTCATCGTGCAGGTGGCGTTGAACTACGGCGCAGTCGAGACAGTCGGGTCGCTCTCGCGACACTCGGTTCCAGCGTGACGACTGGCCCCGATATCCTGTCGTCCCCGTCGGTCTGACCCCGACACCGAATCCGTTCTCGGGTGCGGGACATCCACGCAATACACACAGTCAAGCGAACCATAACTAACCTCCCGAGAACCCATCTTCTGGTACGGATCGACGCGACAGCGTCGCGTCTCGACGCTCCCTCTTATGAACGAACAAACGAAACTCCTCATCGTCGGCCCACGCGGGACTGGCGGCATCGACCAGTACATCACTGAACAGCGCCGGTACCTCGAAGACCGGATGGACGTCCGACTCTACACGCGCTACACCGCCCCGAAGGGTGAGGGTCTGGAACGCGCAGTCCGGATGATTCTCTCGTCGATTCAGGCGATACTCCTGTTTCCGTTCCAACCACGACCAGACATCGTCCACGTCCACTCCTCACACACGTACTCGTTCTATCGCTCGGCGTTCTTCGTCCTCTTTTCGGCGTACGTCTGGCGAGTCCCCGTGGTCCTCCACATCCACGGGTCGTCGTTCGACGAGTTCCTCGACACCGACTCACTGGTGGTTCGACGACTCCAGTCGCTCGTCTTCGACACTGTCGACGACGTAATCGTTCTCTCGGAATACTGGCGCGGACTCGTCGCCCGCAGGGCCGATTCGGACAAGGTCCACGTCATGGCGAACGCCGTCGAACCCGCCGAGTACGCGCCGACGTTCGAAGCAGACTCCGTTCACATCGTCTTCGTCTCGAACCTCATCGAGCGGAAGGGAATCGGTGAGTTACTCGACGCAATCGAGGCACTAGAGTCGATGCCGAATCTCTCGTTCGAGGTCAGCATCGGTGGCCGTGGTCCGTTCGCAGAACGGGCCGAAGCAGTCGCCGAGGCGTACGAGAACGTGGAGTACCTCGGGTTCCTCTCGGAGGAGGAGAAACGTGACCTCCTCAGCAGGGGGACGGTCTTCGTGCTACCGACGTACGCCGAAGGGCTCCCAATCGCGATGCTCGAAGGGATGGCCGGCGGGAACGCCATCGTGACCACACCCGTCGGGAGTATCCCCGAAGTCATCTCCGACGAGCGTGGCATCCTCGTCACGCCGGGTGATGCTGAAGAACTCACACAGGCGCTCGTTCGTCTCGTCTCGAATCCCGAACTGGCGGTCCAGATGGGTCGCAGAAACAGAGAACTCATCGAAGAACGCTACTCGTGGGAGTCGAACGCGAACGACCTCGTGGAGATGTACGCCCACGCGAACTGAGATTCTCCTCTCCTCTCCTCTCCTCTCCTCTCCTCCGTGCCCCACACGCTAGGCTCGTCGTACACTGTGCGAGAAAGAGCTAGCCCCACCGCCTCGCTCGAAATTTGGGCAAACGCACGCCGGTACCCGCCCAGCGTGGTTCCCGTCGTTACTGGATTCGCTTCGCCTCTCGGCCCTCTCGGTGTGGTTCTCCCGGCAACACCGACTCGTCCGCTGTTCTTTCGCTCGGCTGGATCACGGTGTCCGTCGAATCCACGACTTGCTGCAGGTGTTCGTTTGCTTTGTCGTCGAGGAGCATCGCACCGACGAGAGAGAGGACGCCGGCTAGCATCCGGAACGCGGAACCAGACGAGTGTTCTCCACCGAGGAGTCGACGGCCGATCCGGACGATTCCGGCGACGATACCAACCACACCGAGAACGTACATCCCGACGAGTGGGTGGGTGGCACCCGAGAGGTACTTCACGTCGAGTCGCCAGAGGAAGTCCTTCAGGAGGAGGAACGAGAGGCCCGGAACGAAACTCGAGTACCTGATTCCGCTTTCTTCGTCACCGTACCGGGCGTACATCGGCACTGTCGCGACTCGTTTCCCGGCGACGTTCAGGTTCACGAGGAGGTCGTTCAGGAACCCGTACTGGTCGTACAGACGGTCGAAGTCGAGGTCTTCGAGGGTCTCTGCCGAGATGGCCGTGTAGCCGTTCTGTGGGTCGCGGATGTGCCAGTAGCCACTGGCGATGCGTGTCAATCCTGACAGGAGGCCGTTTCCGAACAACCTCCACGTGGGCATCCCACGCCAGTACGACGGCCCGGCCAATCGGTCACCGACCGCGTAATCTGCGGTTCCGTAGACGACTGGGTCGACGATGTGTGTGAGGATATCGGGGTCCATCTGGCCGTCCCCGTCCATCACGAC